>CAYUSL010000166.1:0-4209 GCA_964447125.1 uncultured bacterium
AGGGCTTTCACCGGCGTCTGCGCCCGCTCTGCCGAGAACAGGAAATCGCGGAGGTAACCGATGATGTGCCGCGGCCGTCCTGCGACCTCGACCACGTCCTTGCCCGCGCCCACGTTGGCCGCCACCGAAGCCTCGGGATCGAGGACGTCGCGAGCTTGGTCGAAATACGCCACCTCGAGGTTGGTCCCCAGGCGCACTCGACCGTACGACGGCAGCAAGTCGCCGAGCAGCAGCTTGAGCAGCGTGGTCTTGCCCGAGCCGTTGGGTCCGATGATCGCGACCCGATCGCCGCGCAGCACGGTCGTATCGACGTCGCGCAGGATCGGGGTGCTGTCGCCGTAACCGAACGTGACGCCCTCGGCGCGCGCCACGAGCTTCCCCGAGCGCTCGGCTTCGCTGATCTCCATGCGAGCGGTGCCCACTCGACCCAGCCGATTGCGCGCTTCCTCGCGCATCCGCTCCAACGCTTTCACGCGGCCTTCGTTTCGGGTGCGGCGCGCCTTGATCCCCTGGCGCACCCACGCCTCTTCCTGGGCGAGCTTCTTGTCGAAGAGCGCCGCCGCGCGCTCCTCGCTCTCGAGCTGGGCTTCACGTAGCTCGACGAATCGCTGGTAGCTCCCCGGGTACGAGGCGAGCTGACCGCGGTCGAGCTCCACGATGCGGGTCGCGAGGCGGGCCAGAAAGCCGCGGTCGTGGGTCACGAAGAGCAGCGTGTGGGTGCCGCGCAACAAGAATTGCTCGAGCCACTCGATCGCCTCGATGTCGAGGTGGTTGGTGGGCTCGTCGAGAAGCAACACCGTGGGATCGGTGACCAGCGCTCGTGCCAGAAGCACCCGCCGCTTGAGACCTCCCGAAAGCTCCTCGAATCGCCGGGTGGGATCGAGGGCGAGGCGCGTGAGCACCTCGTCGACGCGGCGGCTCAGCTCCCACGCGCCGCGCTCCTCGATGGAGTGCTGAAGCTCTGCCAGGAGCGCGAGATCCTCGGCGGCGCCGCCGTGCGACACCCGGTGGCTCACGGTCTGGAAGTCTTCGACGAGCTGGGCGAGCGCTCCCAACGCACACGCCACCACGTCCACCACCAAGCCGCTCACGTCGCGCGGCACCTCCTGGGGCAGGTGTCCGATCCGGCAATCCTCGGCGCGCCACACCTGCCCAGCGTCGGGCGGTTCCTCGCCGGCAACCACCCGCAGGAACGACGATTTACCCGTGCCGTTTCTGCCCACCAGCGCCACGCGTTCGCCGGGCGCGAGATCGAAGTCGACGCCGTCGAAGAGCGGATCGGCGCCGTACGAGAGTCGTAGGCCACGGGTGCGAAGCAAGGTCATGGGAAGCGGTTGCGCTCGCGCGATCGCAGATGGGGAACGTGAACCCGCAACGATGGTCGAAGCCTGCGAACGTGTCGAGCGCGTGCGGTGAGAAACGGCTGCAAGAGGATTGGTTTGCGGTGGCTCACCGTGCGTTGGTAGGATCCGCGCGCCCAGCGTTCCGCGCGGATTCCAGCTCGAGCGGATTGGCGTAGATGCCCGCACGCGTAGCCCACGCCTCGACTTCGCTTCTCCCTCCACGCGCATTCGCCGTCACGTTCGCTCTCACGCTCGCCGCGTGTGGCGGATCCCACTCGGGCGGAGTTCCCGTCACGCCCACGGAATCTGGCGTCGTCGCCACTCACGAGCTGCTGCTGGGCGGCGAGGGCAACCGGCTGCGTCGCTACGACCTCGACACCGTTCGCCGTCCGCCGCTGGTTCAGGACGTCTTCATCCCCAGCGATGACGACGGCAAGGCCACGCCGCCTGATGCGATCCTGCGCCCGCGTGCGCCGGCCAAGGACATCAACGGCCAGATCTGCGCGCTCCGCGATGGAAGCGGCTTCGTCTCCGGAGAAGACACCAACCAACAGCATCCGCCCGCAGGCTGGGGAATCTTCGACGCCACCGGCAACCAGATCGGCAAGCTCGCCGCGACCTACTACGTCGAAGGGCCCGAGCCCTTCGGTTGCGTGGTCGATGCCGACGGCCGGCTCTTCACCACCGAGGTCGGCAACCAATCGTTCGGCCATCCGCAGGGCCAGGTCATCCTGTGGTTCCCGCCCTACGCGCAGTTTCCTGGGCCACCCGGGGCGTATCCGAGCACCGACGAGCGCAGCTCGAATTACTGCAAGCTCGCCACCGATCTCAGCACCGCGTCCAACCTCGCTGTCGACGAGCAGGGCCGGATCTACGTGAGCGAGGCCGGTGCGTTCACGGTGCGCCGCTACTCGCCGCCCTTCCCCACCTCGCCGGATGCCGCGGGCGGCTGCGGCAAGAAGGACGCGCTGGGCTCACCGCTCGCCGACGAGGTCCACGAGGAGACGTTCATCCGCGATCCCGGCCACCTGCTGACGCCCGCGGGCCTGGCGCGCGCAGCCAACGGCAATTGGTACGTGTCGAGTGTCTTCACCGGAGTGATCGCCGAATACGACCGCGACGGCCAATTCGTGCGCGACATCCTGAATCCCGGCCCGCTCGCGATCCTGAATCTCCCGATCTCGACAGGTCACCCGAATGGGCTCGCCGTCGATTCGCACGGCGACCTCTACTACGCGGACATTCGACTCGCGATCACGAGCGGCGGCATCGACCAGCAATCGGGCGGCGGCAAGATCTGGCGGATCGGCTTCGTCGACGGCGAGCCGCAGCCGCCGCAGCTCCTGCGCGAGGGGCTCGACTTTCCGGACGCCGTGTCGATCCTCCCCGGCGACCTGGAAGCGAACGCCGCGGACTGGCCCACGCTCTCGGGCGGCCCGCGGCGGCTCTTCTTCAACGACTTCGACGACACGTTCGACGCCCGCGCCATCCTCGACGAACGCGGCAACTCGCGAGTGCGCGAGGCATGGGAGCATCCAACCGGCGCAATCCTCACCAACTCGCCCTCGATCGCCCGGATCCCGCTGCCCGGCGAAGGGGTGGTGCCGGTGGTGTTCCAGTCGTCGTGGGACGGCAACGTCTACGCGCTCCGGCTCGCCGATGGCAGCGAGCTGTGGCGCTTCGCCACTGAGCCGCAGCCCGGCGCCACCTTCCCCTCGGCGGGCTCGGTGCACGTCGAGATCGTCGATGGCCACCCTCGGGTGTTCGTGGCCGGGGGCGAGACGATGCACGCCCTCGATGCGGTGACTGGAGCCGAGCTGTGGCGCTTCCACGCCGGCACTGGCTGCGGCACCGCTGCGGGCTGTGGCTTCGACGTCGAGCGCAACGAGATCGAGTCCACGCCGATTTTCGCCGAGGGCAAGGTGTATTTCGGCATGGACGTGAACACCGATCCCATCGGCAAGGGCGGCTTCTACGCCGTCGACGCCCGCGATGGACGGCTCGCGTGGTTCTTCGATCTGGAAAGCGGAAAGACCTGCCGGCCCGACTCCAGCGATGCCGTCCGCTTCTTCGACGGCTATCACACCGAAGCCGAGCTGGGCTTGCCGGCGGGCTTCTTCGCGAGCCGCGAGGGCTGCGACTTCCCGCGCACCAAGACCGGTTGCGAGGGCATCTGGTCATCACCCGCCGTGGACTTCGAGCGCCGCGCGCTCTACACCGCTTCCACCAATTGCTACACGGACGACGATCCCGCGACCTCGATCCCGCCGCCGCCCATGCCGCCTTTCGACGAGGCGGTCTTCGCCATCGACTTCGACGGGAATCCGCTCTGGCGCTGGCGTCCGCGCGAGATCGATCAACGCGACCTCGCGTTCGGCGCAGTGCCCAACCTCTTCGCCATCGACGTCGGCGGCCAGCGCCGCGACGTGGTGGGAATCGGCAACAAAGACGGCACCTACTACGTCCTCGATCGCGACGGCACCAACGTGGCGAACGGCGTGGCCTGGAATTCGGGCGATCCAGCGCTGCTTCCGTACTGGGGAACGAAGGTCGTTCCCGGCGGCGACAACGGCGGCATCATCGCCAGCGCCGCCGTCGATCCGGTGGTTCGTCGCGTCTACTTCAGCACCGCGCCCGGCGAGAATGGTGTGAGCGAGATCCAGCGCCCCACGCTTCACGCCCTCGATCTCGACACCGGCGCCATCGTCTGGGAGAACACGAGCGAGAGCGACGCCGACGCGAGCTTCGCGCCGGTGAGCGCCACCCGCGGAGTGGTGTTCGCGGGCACCAGCGTCCTCGCCGGGATGCGCATCTACGACGCCGATACGGGCGACCGGCTCACGCGCGTCGAGCTCGAGAACCTCGG
>CAYUSL010000166.1:4309-12096 GCA_964447125.1 uncultured bacterium
TCGGCGACGTGTGCGACGACACCTGCGCTGCGCTCGGTGCGGCCACGACGCTCACGCGGCTGTCACGCGCCGCTGCGGACCCTGGCGCCGTGATCACGGTGGCGGGCACCGGCTTCGGCCCGAGCGCGCGCGTGTGGTTCGGCGCCGTGGAGGGTCAGTCGATCTCCACCACCGCGAGCGCGATCCGCGTCATCGTGCCCGAAGTCTTTCATGCAGACGAGGTGGCGCTACGCGTGGTGAACCCCGAGGGATGCTCGTCACAAGAACACCCACTCTTCACGCTCGAGCGCTGACACTCGTTCGAGCGCCGCGAGCCGTCCTCGTCACGCGACGGCTTCGAGGCGTGCCGGCACGTTCTTGTGCCACGGCGTTCCTGCGTACGGATCGCGATCCTCGCTCGCGGTGAGCTCGTTGGGGGCCACACCCGCGAGCGCACGGCGCCCGTCTGCGCGCGGGAAATCCACACCGAGGCCGTTCGGCAACGACAGGTGCCCGGCCTGCATGGTGTCCGAGACTTCGATCGCCACCTCGACGCTGGCGCGTTTGGTGGTGAGCCGCGCTCGCGAGCCCGTAGCGAGCCCGAGGCGAGCCGCATCCGCGGGACTTACGCGCAAGGCGCCCGCCACGTCCTCTTTGCGCCACGTCGGATCGCGGAAGATCGTGTTGGCGGTGTAGGCGCGACGCTCTCCCGCCGACAGCACGAACGGGTACACGGGGTCCGTCGTCGGCAGCGTGTCGCGAAGACGATCGAGCTCGTCGAGAAGCTCGGGGATCACGAGCTGGATCTTGCCGTCGGGAGTGCCGAGGCGCTTCCACGAATCGGCGTGATCGTCCATCGAGAAGACGAATCCCGATCGGCTCGTGAGGATCGCCTCGAAGAGCTTCTCACCGGGCTCGAAGCCCTCGCCCGAGAATCCGGCGCGAGCCAGCGATTCGGGATTCTGCATGGCGAAGAGGTGCGCCGCACCCCACAAGGCCGCAGCCGCCGCCGCACCCTCGGGAAGGGTCGGACCGAGAGTTCGGTAGAGCACCACAGGCACGAGCTTCGCGAGCTGTGGGTTCATCGCGTTCCAGGCGAAGAACGCTTCCGCGAACGCGGCGCGGCCTAAAGCCAGGGCGTCACGCAGGGGTGCCAGGTCTGCATCGGTGATGGCGCCCAACGCCTCCACCAGCCGCGCGTGGATCTCCGGCTCGGGCAGCGGGCCTTCCGGCGCCGGCACGATGGGCTTTCGCAAATGGAAGTAGTTCTTCGGGAACTCGAAGTTGAAGAAGGTCGCTTCCCATTTTTCGTACTGGGTCGGAGCGGGCAACACGTAATGAGCGAGCCGCGCCGTCTCGGTCATGGCCACGTCGATCACCACCAGCGTGTCGAGGGCGCCCAGCGCCGCGCGCATGCGCTGACTGTCGGCGAGCGAGTGGGCGGGGTTCCCGCTCTCGACGATCATCGCGCGGTAGCGCTTGGGATGATCGGTGAGGATCTCGTCGGCGATCACGTTGCAGGGCACCAGCCCCGAAATGATGCGCGCGCCCACCACCGGGCTCGGCCGGGTGCGCGACGAGGCCGAAAAGAGCTTGCCGAGGGTCGAGAACGCGTTCTGGGTACCGGGCTTGGCGAAGTGGCCGGTGAGCGCCCACACCAGCTTCTCGAGGTAGCTCACGAGGGTGGAGTGGCGATTCATCTGGATGCCGAGGTCCTCGGCGATCGAGACGCTCGACGCCCGCGCGATGCGCCGCGCGACGTCGCGCACGGTGGCCTCGGGAACGCCGCTCACCGCCGCGTACTCGGCGACGGGAATCGATCGGAAGCGCGCGACGATCTCGTCTGCGCCGTTGGTGTGCTCGGCTACCCACGCCTCTGCGATCAGATCCTCCTGTACGAGCACGCCCACCAGCGCGGCGATCAGCCACGCGTCCGTGCCGGGTTTCACGGCGAGGTGGATGTCGGCCAGCTCCGCGGTCTCGGTACGGCGCGGGTCGATGACGATCAGCGTGCGATTGGGATCTTTCGCGATCTGGCGCAGCGTGTGGCGCGCGCGCGGCAGCCCGTGCGAATGCCACGGGTTCTTGCCCAGGAAGATCGCCACCTCCGCATTCTCGAAATCGCCGCGCGCGCCGGCTCCCAGCATGAAACCATGGACCCAGAAATCGCCGGTCTTTTCCTGCGCCAGAGCACTCGAGCGATAGCGCGACCCGAGCGCCGCGAGCGTCGCACCCGAGTAGGCGCCGCCCAGATGGTTCCCCTGGCCGCCGCCGCCGTAATAGAAGACGGCGTCGCCGCCGTGCGCGTCACGAACCGCCGCAAGACGCGCCGCCACCTCGCGGATGGCGGTGTCCCAATCGATCTCCTCGAAGCTGCCGTCGGCGCGGCGCCTGAGCGGACGCGTCACACGATCGGGCATGTGCTGGTAGTGATCGAGGCGCAGCGCCTTGTTGCACGTGTAGCCCTGCGACGACGGGTGGCTGCGGTCGCCGCGGATGCGCGCGAGGTGGCGTCCGCCTTCCCCGCCCAGCTCCACCTGAATGCCGCAGTTGCACTCACACAGGATGCAGGCCGTAGCCTGCCAGGCTGCGGCTGGCTCGGCGTCACTCTGGGTCTCGTTCATGGTCACCCGCCTCCTTCGTGCGCTGGGCTCCGTTCGAGTCCGTTCGTTTGTGAAACGCACACTAGCATGGTGCGTTCGTTAGCGCAACGGACTATGCTGCGTACAACAGCAGTAACGATCCGCTCACGAGGTGACGACCCACGATGAAACGAACGTCCTTCGCACGCTGGCCGTGCTCGATCGCGCGCACCGTCGATCTGCTGGGAGACTGGTGGACGCCGCTGGTGCTCCGCGAGGCGTTTTACGGCGTCACCCGATTCGAGGATTGGCAGCGAAGCCTCGGCATCGGCCGCAACGTGCTCACCGAGCGCCTCAAGCGCCTGGTGGCCGAGGACATGCTCGAACGTCAGCCTTACCAGTCGAACCCGGAGCGCTTCGAGTACGCGCTCACGGACAAGGGCCGCGATTTCTTTCCCGTGTTGATGGCGATGGTGCGCTGGGGCGATCGCTGGCTCGACGGCGGTCGCGGTGCTCCCGTGCGGGTGCGGCATCTCGGCTGCGGCCACGTCACCCACGCCGAGGTGGTGTGCGCGCACTGCGGTGAGCCGCTGCGGCACGGCGAGGTCCGTGGCGAGCTCGGGCCCGGCTTTCCCGCCAAGCTCGCCGAGCTGCCGCTGGTGAAGGCACGCTTCGTCACGACCCCCGCCAAACCCCGCTCCCGCAAGACTGCACGCGCAGAGGCCGCCTCGTGACCGCTCCCTCGAAAAAGCGCTTCGCGATCGCCGTCGGCATCGTCGTCGCCATGGTGGCCATGGCTGCTGCCATCGCCACGGCGGTGATCTTCGGCCTCCACCTGCCGCGGCACTGAATCGGCACCGGCGCGAGCGCGACGCCCGGTCGCGCATTCCCGGTGGCGCGACGGCACGATCGAACTTAGGTTGTCGTTGTCGATCCGGACCGCAACCACGAGGTCATCGCCATGTCGTCCCAGCCCAGCGTTCCCATCGGTTCATCGGATGGCACCACCGTTGCCCACCCCACGACGGCCGCACACCGCACGATCGTGAAGACGGTTCGCGGCCGCCCGACCAGCGACGGCGCCGGAGTGCGCCTCACGCGCGTGATCGGCGGCGGCGAGCTTCCCGATCTCGATCCGTTCTTGCTCCTCGACGAGTTCGGCTCCGACGAACCGACCGACTACCTCGCCGGCTTCCCAGACCACCCGCACCGCGGCTTCGAGACGGTGACCTACATGCTCGCCGGGCGCATGCGCCACGGCGACAACCAGGGGAACTCCGGCCTGCTCGGACCCGGCAGCGTGCAGTGGATGACGGCGGGGCGCGGCATCGTGCATTCGGAGATGCCCGAGCAAGAAAACGGGCTGCTGTGGGGCTTCCAGCTCTGGGTGAACCTTCCCGCGAGCCGCAAGATGACTGCGCCGCGCTATCAGGACATCGGGCCGGAGCGCATCCCGAGCGTGTCACCGGCACCCGGCGTCACGGTGCGCGTGGTGGCGGGCCGATTCGGCGGTGCCGTGGGCCCGGTCGAGAACGAGACCATCGATGCGCTCTACCTGGACGTGGCCCTCGACGCGGGGGCGCACATCGACGTACCTGTGCCCGCGGGACACGCGGGCTTCGTGTATCCGTTCGTCGGCGCCGTGCGAACCGGCGGCGCGCCAGATGCCGAGGCTCTCCTCGGCAACCGCACCCTCGGCGTGCTCGGTCCAGGCGAGTTGCTGACGCTCAGCACGACGGACGAAGCGGCTCGCGTCATCCTCGTTGCGGGACGACCACTCGGCGAACCCGTAGCGCGCTACGGTCCGTTCGTCATGAACACCCAGGCCGAGATCCGCCAGGCGCTCGACGATTTCCGCGCCGGGCGACTCTGAGAAACACGGCCGACCGCCACCGATCCCACGAGGACTCGCGATGAAGATCGTGCTCTGCAAGCAACACGGCCCACCCGAGCAATTGGTGATCGAGGACGTGGATCCGCCCCCGTGCGACGCCTGGAGCGTACGCATTGCGGTCCGCGCCGCGGGGCTCAACTTTCCCGACCTGCTCATCATCCAGGGCAAGTACCAGTTTCAGCCGCCCTTGCCGTTCGCCCCGGGCGCGGAAATCGCCGGTGTCGTCACCGAGGTCGGCAGCGATGTCCGCGGCATCGCCGTCGGCGATCGCGTGATGGCCATGATGGGCTGGAACGGCTTCGCGGAAGAGGTGGTGGTGCCGGGTGCTGCGTGCCTGGCGATTCCGGCCGAGATGGACTTCGACACCGCCGCCGCTTTCTCGATGACCTACGGCACCAGCTACCACGCGCTCGTGCAGCGAGCGCGAATCGCGCCGGGCGAGACGCTCTTGGTCCTGGGAGCGAGCGGCGGCGTGGGCACCGCTGCCATCGACATCGGGCGAGCGCTGGGAGCGAAAGTGATCGCCGCCAGTTGCAGCGCCGACAAGCTCGCGCGCTTGAAAGCGCACTTCGGTCTCGAGCACGTCATCCAGACCGGCGCCGGCCGCGCGCTCAAGGACCTGGTCGGCGAGCTCACCGGCGGCGACGGCGCAAACGTGATCTACGATCCGGTGGGCGGCGAGCTCTTCGAGCAATCGCTGCGAGCGGTGGCATGGGAAGGCCGCATTCTGGTGATCGGATTCACGTCGGGGACCATTCCCGCTGCCAAGGCGAATCTCCTGCTGCTGAAAGGGGCGTCGGCCGTGGGTGTCTTCTGGGGTGCTTTCGCGCGCCGCGATCCCGTGACCAACGCCAAGAATTTCGAGCAGCTCTTCGCGTGGTATCGCGAGGGCAAGCTCGCGCCGCTCGTCTCACACCGTTTCCCGCTCGCGCGCGCTGTCGAGGCGCTACAGGCGCTCGAACGCCGCGAGGTCGTGGGGAAAGCCGTGCTGCAGGTTTGAGCGCGCGCGATCCCGCTCTCCTGGTCACGCCGCCGAGGACAAGCCGCGTCGCGATCCGCCGGTGAACGTCGAGACCAGCGCCCGCGCCACCGCTTCCACAACCTCGGTGTCGGGACGAACGAAGAGCACTTCGCTGCGCTTCACCGCATCGGCATAGAGCACACCCACCACACGCGCGCCGTCGAGAATCGGCACGGCGACCACCGAGCCGCTCGCCGAAGATTCCTCGTCACCGCTGCCGACGAGGACCACGACGCCGCCCGCGGCGCAGAGGCGGATCGCGTCCCAGCACCAATCCGGCTGCGACTCGCGCGCTCCGCATTCGTCGGCGGTTGCCGTGGCATCCGTCTCGAGGGCGCCATCCGCGCCGACCCGGACGACCATCGTGCGATCGGCCCCCAGCAGGCCGAGGACACCCAGGAGCGCTTGCTTGAACACCAGGCTGCGATGGCGACCCGAGCGGATCGCGTCCTTGAGCGACGCCAAGAGCCGGGTGACACGCATCGCGCGGCGATCGATCTCCGCATCCAGATCCACCACGTTGCCGTTGCTGGCCCCGCCGCCGCCGCGCGGCGACGGAATCGTCGACAGACGCACCTCGTTCCGCACGTTCTTGCCAGCGAGGACACCGTCCGCGCTACGCCGCTCGTCGGGCACCACCTCCAGCACGGTGGCGCCCACGCGAATCCGTTCGCCCGCCGCGAGCACGTGCTCGTCGAGGCCGAGCATGGTGCTGCCCACGTACGTGCCGTTGTGGCTCTTGAGATCGGTGATCACGTGCGCCGAGCCGGTCCAGCGGATCAGCGCGTGCCGGCGCGAAACCTCGCCGTCCACCACCTGGATGGCGTTCTGCGGATCACGACCGAGCGTGAGCACGCGGGTACCGAGGCGGTACGTCGTCCCGGACTTGGCACCTTCTCGAACCACCAAGCTCAGCATCAGGTTCCCCTCCTCAGATCGGCGGTGGACGGTTCCTCGGGGAGCATCTGGGCGAGATGCCATTTGCGCAGCAACAGCTCGACGTCCCGGCGGTCCAGCTCGTCGCGCAGGATGCCGGCCCACGCCGCCGCCGCCACGATGATCGCGAGGTTGGCGAAGACCAGCACCGCCAGCGCCGGACCGCGGGCGAACTGAAGCGCCTGCGGCAGGATCTCGATCACACCGTCGCGGAATGCGTAGCTCGGCGGAAGCCAGCCGAGGCCTTCCAGCACCAGCGGCGCGACGATCCCAACGCCGGTGCCCATCGCCACGAAGGCCACGCGCCGCCGACGCGACTCGGACATCGCGAACGACAGCATGTTCACAGCCACCGCGGTCGGAACCAGCACCAACGGCCCGAAGGCGCGGCTGGCGACCGCGAGGCTGAGGGAAGTGAGTATCAACATCCCGTACTGGCGCGCCGGCGAGATCACCGCGCGTTTGCTCGACACGAACGCGTAGCCGCTCGCCGCGAGGGTCAGCACCATGAACAGCAACAACAGCCAGCCGTTGCGTACTCCCATCCACAGGCACGCAGGAATGCAGGTCACCCAGCTCAAGTAACAGAGCGCCCCGAGCTGAAACGCCCGCCGCAGCAGCTCGTTGGCTCCTTTGTCGAACTCGCCTTTCACCTGCGCTGGCACGTGCCGCGGCTTCTCGCCGAGCAACCGGACCAAGGTGCGCAAGGCGCGCGGATCCTCGGGATCGAGCGCCATGGCCCGGCCGATCTCCTTCATCGCGCGGGCGCGCTCGCCGAGCGCCGATTCGTCGGTCAACTCGAGCGCACGACCGACGGCGTCGTCGGCCTCGGCGAGGTGGCGCGCGGCGAGTGCCGCGCGCAGCTCGAGGTCGCGCTCTCCGTCGAGATAGCGCTGGAGCACCTGGTGAAGCTCGTGGGCGGTGCCGAAGCGATCCGCCGGGTCGTAGGCGAGCGCCTTCACGCAGATCGCGTCGAGCTCGGGCGGGATGTCGCGATCCGGAGCGCGCAGCGAGGGCCGCGGATCCGGTGCGTCGATCGAGGCCGTGGCACGCTGCGAAGGTGTCTCGCCCTGAACGTACGGCGCGCCGGCGAGGATCTCGTAGAGGATGGCGCCCAAGCTCCACACGTCGGATCGCGCGGTGACGCGCGCCGCAGCACCGGCGATCTGCTCGGGTGACGCATAGCCAGGCGTGCCGATCTGTTGCGACGAGCGCAGCGACGATTCCCCGACATTCGCCGAAGCCGACGCGGCGTCACCGTTCGACGAGAGAACAGAGAGCTCGTCAGCCGCGCCACCCAGCATCGGGAACCACGTGTCGACGGCGATGCCCCAGTCGAGGATGTAGACCTCGCCGAAGTCGCCGAGCATCAGGT
>CAYUSL010000167.1:0-12062 GCA_964447125.1 uncultured bacterium
CCTCCCAGCGCATTCTCGCGCTTGTTGAGGTGTCCACGGAAACGGGGGAGGATCACCCAGATCAGCACACCGGGCCACGCGGAGCTCTCGGGAACGAGGCCGGTGCTCACGGGATTGGTCACGAGGTAGAGCAACCGCCCGAGCTCGGCTTCCTTGTCGACGACGGGCTCGGCGGAGAACCGCCGATCGAACACGTGCCCTTCGCGCTCGCGGAGCTGATTGACGGCCTTCGCCAGGTTCGTGGCGAGGTAATGCATGAACGCGGAGAGGTCTCCGCCTGCGTCCTTCGCGAGCAAGTGCAGGTGATTGCCCATGCCCACGAAGCCGAAGAGCGTCACCGCGGGGAATCGACGCAAAGCCCGCGCGAGCCACAGCCCGACGAGCGCGTTGCACTCGTCGTCTCCGCGCAAGAGCAGCCTGCGTTGATGGAGTCGGTTGGTGACGAACCAGACCGTGTTGGGCCGAAGCCAGCGGAGCGGTCGCGCCATGACACACGTACGCCAAGCAGCTCGCGTGCCGCGCGCCTGGTCGTGAAATTGCTCGCGCATTCACGCCGATCTGCCGCGGCGTTGCGCCCCCACGTTCGCAATGCCGCGGCCAACAGGGCGCAGCGGTGCTCGAGGTGCGATCCGCGCGCGAGGCAATTCCCGCGTCACGATTCAGCATCGTGCGATCGCGCTTGACACTCGCGCGAGCGCTCGGTTTGGCTGCGCGCCCCATGTCCAAGCCCCTCGTCATCGTCGAGTCGCCCGCGAAGGCCCGCAAAATCGCGAGCTTTCTGGGCTCGAAGTACGTGGTCGAGTCTTCCATCGGCCACATCCGTGACCTGCCGTCCTCCGCCAAGGAAGTCCCCGAGAAGTATCAGAAGGAATCCTGGAAGCAGCTCGGCGTGAACGTGGATCAGGACTTCGAGCCGATCTACATCGTGCCGCCCACCAAGCGCGCCCAGGTCAAGAAGCTGCAAGGACTGCTCAAGGACGCCTCCGAGCTCTACCTCGCTACCGACGAAGACCGCGAGGGCGAGGCGATCGCGTGGCATCTCACGGAGGTGCTTCGCCCCAAGGTGCCGGTGAAGCGCATGGTGTTCCACGAGATCACCGCCGGCGCCATCCGCGATGCGCTGACCAATCCGCGCGATCTCGATCGTGGCTTGGTGGAGGCGCAGGAGGCGCGGCGCATCCTGGATCGCCTCTACGGCTACGAGGTTTCCCCGGTGCTGTGGCGGAAGGTTCGGCCGCGGCTTTCGGCCGGGCGCGTGCAATCGGTGGCCACGCGGCTCATCGTGGATCGCGAACGCGAGCGCATGAGCTTCGTGGCGGCGTCCTACTGGGATGTGGAAGCCGAGCTCGCTCCCGGCGAGGGTCGGACACCAAACGTTCTGGCGCGGCTCGTCGAGCTGGGCGAGCGGCGCGTCGCGTCCGGCAAAGACTTCGACGCCGAGACCGGTCGCCTCAACGATGCCGACGCCGTCGTCTGCCTGGACGAAGCGCGGGCGAGGTCGGTCGCCGAGCTTCTCGGGCGTGCCAGCTTCGAGGTCGCTTCGGTCACCGAGCGACCCTTCACGCAACGTCCTGCGCCGCCCTTCATCACCTCCACGCTGCAACAAGAAGCCGGCCGAAAGCTGCGCTTCAGCGCGCAACGCACCATGTCGGTGGCGCAGCGGCTCTACGAGAACGGCTTCATCACCTACATGCGCACCGACTCGACCAACCTGTCCACACAGGCGCTCGAGGCCGCGCGTGCGCAGGTGCGTCAGCTATTCGGTGGCGAGTACTTGAGCTCCGAGCCGCGCCAGTACACCAAGAAAGTGAAGGGAGCGCAGGAGGCCCACGAGGCGATTCGCCCCGCGGGCGAGTCGTTCGCGACTCCCGAGAGCCTGCGCCGCGAGCTCGATCGCGACGAGCTGGCGCTCTACGAGCTGGTGTGGAAGCGCACCGTGGCGTCGCAGATGAAGGACGCCGAGCAGCTTCGTACCACGGCACGCATCGTCGCGCCGGCGGGTGAGCACGGCCAGGCGGTGCTCACGGCGTCGGGCAAGGTCACCACGTTCGCGGGTTTCCTGCGTGCGTACGTGGAGGGCTCGGACGATCCCGAGGCGGAGCTCGACGACGAGGATCGCGCGCTGCCGCCCCTCGCCGAGGGCGATCGGCTCACGCCGCGCGCGGTGGAGGCCAAGGGTCACGAGACCCAGCCGCCGGCGCGCTTCACCGAGGCCAGCTTGGTGAAGGAGCTCGAGGTGCGCGGCATCGGCCGCCCCTCCACGTACGCCTCGATCATCCAGACCATCCAGGACCGTGGCTACGTGTGGAAGAAGGGCTCGGCGCTGGTGCCCACGCTCACCGCGTTTGCGGTGGTGAATCTGCTCGAGCGGCACTTCGGCGACCTGGTGGACTTCGACTTCACGGCACGCATGGAGGACGACCTCGACGCCGTGGCCAGCGGCGAGCAAGAGGCTCGGCCCTGGTTACATCGCTTCTACTTCGGCGACTCGAACGCGCGCGGCAAAGACATCGCGGCGATCGGGCTCAAGCGCCGCGTCGGCAGCGGTTGGGAAGAGATCGACGCCCGCGAGATCAGCTCGATCCCGCTCGGCAAGGACGAGCAGGGGCGCGAGGTGGTGGCGCGGGTCGGGCGCTACGGCCCCTACGTGCAGGTCGGCGATAGCGAGGTGCGCGCGAGCGTGCCGGACGATCTGCCGCTCGATCAGCTCGACGTCGGCACGGCGCTCGGCTTCATCCAGCGCTCTGCCGTGGGCGACAAGGTCCTCGGTCACGATCCGTCGAGCGGGCTCCCGGTGCTGCTGCGGGATGGCACCTTTGGCCCTTACGTGCAGCTCGGCGAGGCCGTAAAGCTGGCGAAGGGCGAGAAGCGGCCGAAGGGTGCCAAGGCGCCGCCCAAGCCCAAGACGGCGAGCCTCTGGCCCAATCAGTCGAAGGACGCCCTCACCCTCGACGACGCGCTCGGGTTGCTCGCGTACCCGCGCGAGATCGGCCGCCACCCCGACTCCGGAGATCCGATCCTCGCGGCCTTCGGACGCTTCGGTCCCTACGTCATGTGCGGCAAGGAAAGCCGCAGCCTCGAGAGCTACGAGCAGCTCGCCGCCATCACGCCCGAGCAGGCGTTGGTGGTTCTGGCGCAGCCCAAGCGCGGGCGGATGTCGGCGCGGCCGTCGATGCTCAAGTCGCTGGGCGCGCACCCCACGAGCGGCGCCGCCGTCGAGCTCCGCAACGGTCGCTTCGGCCCGTACGTGACCGACGGCGTCGTGAACGCGTCCTTGCCCAAGGGGCGTAGCGTCGACACGCTGAGCCTGGAAGCAGCGCTCGAGCTCATCGAGGCGCGCGAGCAGAAGCTCCGCGATCAGGGCAAGGACCCGCGCGCTCCGGATGCGGTGAAGCCCACGCGCCGCCGCGCGCCGAGCGGCCGGAAGCGCCCGGCGAAGCGGTAGCCGCGCAGTTCTACTCCTGGCGCGACGTTTCAGGCTTGGGATCGGATGCCGCGGGTGCTGCTCGCGGTGGCGCGGGAATGCACCACCGTCGCGACGAAGAGTGCCAGCGCCACCGCGTTCGCTAGCGCGCCCGCCTTCCGCAGCTCGTGCCAGCCGGCGAGATCGCCGACGATGCGCGCCAGCACGGCAGCGTGCAAGAGCACCAGCGGCACGTAGAAGGTCGTCCGAAACGGCAACGGAATGCGCGCCACCGCCGGAAGCACGATCGGCGCGTGCGCGAACACCATCGAGAACACGAAGCCGACCATCACCGCGTGCACCACGGCGTCGTAGCCGGGACCGGCAGGCGGTAGCGGTCCGGAGAGCAGCGCGGCAGCCGCGACCGCGAGCCACGCGTAGCCGCCGAAGAGGGCGATCGCTGCGTAGCGCGGCAGGCCGCGCAAGCGAATCGTGCGTCGCGCCACGTCCCATGCGGCGAGCCACGTCGCCAGCGCCAGGAACGCCGCACCCAGCACGTGGGTGTTGCCGATCGCGGTCGCGCCGAGGATGGCGATCGCCAGCACGGCGAAGAGCGGTGTCGCGAGCCGGGGCTTGGGTGCGAGCCGCGAGAGCTCGAGCCGTTCGGCGGCAATGGTGAGCACGAAGAACGCGAGCCACCAGGGCACCGCGAGCGGGATCGGTGCCCCGAGCGCCCAACGCAGGTTACCGATGGCCCACGCGGCGCTGCCCGCGGCCATGACCATCGTGAAGAGTGCTGGCTGACGCGCCACGATCACGACGTTCGCCACGGCGAGCAAGAGCGCTGCTGCGGTGAAGAGCCAAGCGGCGCTCGTGTAGCTGCCGGTGACGGTCAGGCCTGCGCCGAGTGCGCACCCGATCGGCACCGCGTACGCCCACCGTGCACCCAACGCCACCGCTCGTTCCAACGCGATCAACGTGCCGAAGAATCCGCCGACCATGAGTGGACCGTGGCCGAGCACGGCGGCCGCCGGTGCGTGGACGTTCCAGCCCACACGCGTGAGCCCGCCGCCGACCCCGATCACCAGCGCCACCACACCAGGTACGAGCAGCGCGCGTCGTCCCCAGGGGTTCACGCCGAAGCTGTTCACGCGCGCGTGTCCGTTTCGCCTGCGTCGAACGGGGTTGGCGGTGCTCCGTTCATCCCCAGCCCAGGAGCTTCTTGGCTTCCGGGGTCATCTTTTCGGGCGTCCATGGCGGGTCCCAAACGAGCCGCACCGAGTAGGAAGCCAGCCCCGGTACCGCGCCGAGCATCGTTTCGGCTTCGCGCAGGATGTGCTCGCCGAGCGGGCAGGCCGCGGAGGTCATCGTCAGATCTACCGTGGCGACGGCGTCGCGAACGTCGAGCGCGTACACCAAGCCGAGCGCCACCACGTCGAGGCCGAGCTCGGGATCGATCACGCCCCGCAGCGCTTCACGGGTCAGCTCGGTGAGCGTTTCATCGTTCATCGGTGGGTCATCCGACGTTGGCGAGATCGATCGCGAGGCCCTCGGTTCCGTCGCCCGGCAGCGCGTCGCGCAGCGCTGCCGGCCACGAGGCGATCCAGGATGCGACGTCGTCGAGTGCGCGCCGCGCGAGCGCGTCGCGCCGCGCCTGCTTCTTGAGTGGGGTGTGGAGGGGCGCGAGCAAGCCGAGATGGACGTTGGTCGGCTGGAAATCCTCGGCACGCGTCCCGGTGAGGTGGCGGACGAGGCCACCCGTGAGCGTGGTATCCGGCGGCACGACCAAGTCGACACCGAGCGCCCGCGCTGCTGCGTTGACGCCGGCGAGAATCCCCATGGCGGCCGACTCGATGTAGCCCTCGACACCCGTCACTTGCCCGGCCAGGAAGAGACCCTCCGAGTCGCGAACCTCGAGCGTTGGCGCGAGGATCTCGGGCGAGGTCAGAAAGGTGTTGCGGTGCAGGCTGCCGAGGCGCACGAACTCGGCGTCGGCGAGCCCGGGGATCATGCGAAACACGCGCTTCTGCTCGGGGTGGGTGAGCTTGGTCTGGAAGCCCACCAGATTGAGAACTTGGCCAGCGAGGTCGTCGCGGCGGAGCTGCACGACTGCGTATGGCGCGACACCGGTGCGCGGATCGCGCAGGCCGAAGGGCTTCATGGGACCGTGGCGCAGCGTCTCGACACCACGATCCGCCATCACCTCGATCGGCACGCAGCCTTCGAAGCGCCGCAGATTCTCGAAGGATTGCTCGGGTACGCGCTCGCCAGTGCGCACCGCGTTCACGAACGCGAGGTACTCGTCCTCCGTCATGGGGCAGTTCAAGTAGTCCGCACCGCCGCCCTTGCCGTAGCGCGAGGCGGCGTAGACCCGTTCCGGGTCGACGGTCGCGGCCCACACCGCCGGCGCGATGGCGTCGTAGAACGAGAGGAAACGATCGCCGAAGCGGCGGCCGAGGGCGTCGGCGAACGGCTGTGGCGGCAGCGGACCGCAAGCGATGATCGCGGGCGGTTCCGGGAGCTCGTGGAGCTCCTCGCGAACCAGCTCGACGAGCGGCTCCGCGGCGATCCGCTCGCTCACGAAGCGCGCGAACAGCACCCGATCCACCGCCAGCGCGTCACCGGCAGCAACGCGTGCGTGGCGCGCCGCTTCGATGATCACCGAGCCCATCGCGGTCATCTCGCGCTTGAGCGCGCCCGCGGCGTTGATCGGATTGTCCGAGCGCAGCGAGTTCGAGCACACGAGCTCGGCCAGATCGCCGGTGCGGTGCGCCGGCCCCGAGGCGTTCGGCCGCATCTCCACGAGACGCACGCGAATGCCGCGGCGGGCGAGGGCCAGCGCCGCCTCGCACCCGGCGAGCCCGCCACCGACCACGGTCACGGGGCGCGAGCGGATCGAGTTGGACGTCGTCATGAGCAGTGGGCGCGCGCGGGGATCGCGGCGCGCGGAGCGCAGCAGCTTGTCACGGTGCGCGCAGGCCGACCAAGCGATGCTCACCCGCGCGAGAAGGGATCGTGCGCGACGTAGCTACCGTCGCTGGCGCGCTCGACGAGCCCGTCGAGCTCGAGATCGAGGAGCACCGCGGCGAGCGCCGTCGGATCGAGCTGAGTGCGCGCCAACAACGCGTCGAAGGTCACGGGGGTGAGTGCGATCGCTGCGAGCACCTGGCGCGCGGCGGTCTCGCGAGTGGAGAGACGTCTCGGACCGAGCAGCGTCTCAGCACTGGCCGCCAGCGGTGCCGCCGAGCCGAGATCGAGGTTCAGATCCTCGATGAGATGCTGCGGTGAGCCGACCGGTCGCGCGCCCTGGCGCAACAGATCGAGCGTGCCGGCGTGACCCGGCTGATCGACCGGTCCGGGCAGCGCGAACACGTCGCGGCCTTGATCGAGCGCTGCGCGTGCGGTGATGAGAGAACCGCTCTGCCGTGCCGCTTCGATCACCAGCACCCCGACGGAGAGCGCGCTCACGATGCGGTTGCGCACCGGGAAGTTCTGCTTGAGCGGCTCGGTGCCGAACGGAAACTCGCTGAGCACCGCACCGCGTACGGCGATGCGATCACGAAGGGACGCGCTGCGGCTGGGGTAGTCGACGTCGAGGCCGCAGCCCAGTACCGCGAGCGTGCGGCCTTCGGCTTCGAGCGCGCCCTCGTGCGCCGCCTGGTCGACGCCGTTGGCGAGGCCGCTCACGACCGTGACCCCGGCGCGGCCCAGGTGCTTGGCGAAGGCGCGTGCGGCGGTGAGGCCGTAGCGGCTGGCGTGGCGCGAGCCCACGATCGCGATCGCGAGCCGATCCGCGTCGACGAGCGTGCCCCGCACGTAGAGCAGCGGCGGCGGATCGGCGATGGCGGCGAGCATCGCCGGGTAGCGCGGGTCGCCGAGCGGCAGCGGCCACGCCCCCAGCGCTCTCGTGCGCGCCAGCTCGGCGTCGACACGTTTCCAGTCGGCGAAGGTCGAGAGCGCTTCGAGCTCGCCCGTCGTCAGCGGACGCAGCGTCTGTAGCGCATCGGTTCCCCGCCCCAGGATCGCGTCGGGGTTCGGCACCGAGCGTACGATTCGTGCCGCGGTGCCGGGTCGGAGCTTCGCGTGGAGCAGCGTCAGCGCGACGTGCCCGGCCAGGGCCGAATCTGGCGTTGCGAAGGTGGCGCTGGTTTCCACGGCCGTCGAGTTTGCGACCTACGTGCCAGGTCGTCCCCGGCTCGAGGGCGAGAGGTTCGCCCCGATCGCACGGTGGTTTTGCGCTCATCCGAGGCCGGACCTTCGCTCGCACTGCGCCCTCGGTGACGCGGAACTGCGATCCCGCGGGCGCAGTGAGGCGGCTCGGGGTGGGCCCGGTCGCGGCTTGGCCGCGACGGGCGGGCGTCTTGAACAGGCTCGACTGCGCACCGCGACGTGCGATCTTCGCCTCGGTCTCGACGCGCGTCGTCAATCTCTCCGCGAGCCGGCAGGCGAGCCGACGAGCCGAGCGAGGCAACATCGCCAGCGCTGATGTGAGCGCCAGGCGCTCACGTCAGCGGTACCTTGACCCCTCGCCGAGCCCGACGCTACGGTTCGCCGCCATGCGACGAGCGCTGGTCACGGGTGGTGCAGGATTCATCGGATCGCATCTCGCGGAGCGATTGCTCCACGAGGGCTTCCAGGTCACGGTCCTCGACGATCTCTCGATGGGCGTTCGCGAGAACGTCCCCGCGGGCGCCAGGTTCGTCCACGGCAGCCTGCTCGATCGCGAGCAGGTGGGTCGGCTCTGCGCCGACGCGGATGTGGTCTTCCACGAGGCGGCGCGGGTCTCGATCCGCGAGTCCGTGAAGCACTTCCGCGAGGACGCGCGCACCAACGTCGACGGCACGCTCAATCTGCTCGATGCATTGCGCGAGTCGCCGGTGAAGCGGCTGGTGTTCGCCTCCAGCATGGGGGTCTACGGCAAGGACGGCTTCGGGGTGAAAGAGACCGACACCGACGTGCCGCCGCTCAGCCCGTACGGCGTCGGCAAGCTCGCGGGTGAGGGCTATTGCCTCAGGCTCTGCCCGGAGATGGGCATCGATTGCGTGGCGTTGCGGTATTGCAACACCTACGGCCCGCGCCAGACGCCGACACCATACGTCGGCGTGACCACGATCTTCGTGAACGCGCTTCTCACCGGTCAGCAACCCACGATCTACGACGATGGCGAGCAGGTTCGCGACTACGTCTACGTCGGTGACATCGTGGAAGCGAACATGAAAGCGCTCACCACCACCGCCGTGAACGACATGTACAACGTCGGAACCGGTGAAGCGGTGACGGTGAATCAGGTGCTGCGTGGGATCGCGCGACACCTCGGTGTCGCACCCGATCCGCGCTACCTGCCCAAGCAGCGCTCCGAGCTTCGCGCTTTCACCGCCGACGTGAGCAAGGCCGCCGAGCGCCTCGGCTTTCGCGCGCGCTGGCGCTTCGACGACAAGGTCGGCGAGGTGGTCGACTACTGGAAAGAGCGCGCGGAGCGCTCGGGCTTGCCGGGTTTCCGCGCACCGTGATCCGGCGTCCTCACGACGTGCCGAGCGTGCGTCGGCATCGCGAAGCTGACGCGAGCCGCAACCAGGGTGACGCGTGAACGACTCGGCGAAGCCAGCCACCGTGGCGGCCGAATCCGCGTCGCCACCCGCGGAGAGCGCTAGCACGCGTGCGATCGCCCGCGAGTTCGCGCCTGCCGATCGGGCCCGCGTGCTCGAGATCTTCGAGACCGTCTACGGCGCCGAGATCCGCGCCAACTTCGATCGGCTCCTCGACTGGCAATACCTCGACAATCCCTATCGTCCTGCCGACGTGCCGTGCTCGATGGTGGTGGAGGAAGCCGGCCGCGTCGTCGGGTTCATGGGCTTCTACTACAACCCGACGCAGGTCGGCGCGGACGTCTGGCCGTCGTGCTGGATCATCGGCTTCGTCACCGATCCCGAGGCTCGCGGCAGCGCCGGGCCGCGCTTCGTGCGCCAGGCGAGCAAGACCATCGACTCGGTACCCATCCTGCTCGGCAATCCCGGCACCCACATCCTGCGCTTCTGGTCGTGGTTTCGCGCCGGTGTGTGTACCACCGCCCCGATCATGATCCGTCCCGTGGGCCTCGAGTTCGTGGCGCGCGAGCGTCTTCCGGCGGCGCTCGCCGGCGTGGCGGGTGCCGCGAGCCGACTGGCGCTTCGCGCGGCCGGGGGATCGGTCGATCGGCTCGCGATCGCGCGCGCTCGCCGTCGCGGGGTCACCGTGACGCCGGTGACTCATTTTGGCGCCGAGCTCGACGCCCTGTGGCGTCGTGTGCGGCGTCAGCACCCCAACATGACCGCCCGCGACCGCGCGTATCTCAATTGGCGCTACGTCGCTTGTCCTCTCGCCCCCTACGTGTTGTTGGTGGCGCGGTGGCGGGACGAGGTGGTGGGCTACCTGGTGGGGCGGGTGTTCGACTCCAAGAGGATGCGCAAGGCCGTGATCGTGGACCTGCTCGTCGAGGACGACGATCCGGTGCTGGTGCGGGCGCTGGTCGGGCACGCCATGGGCGTCTTCCGCGAGCAGCGTGTGAACCTGGCCTACACCATCGCGCCGTGCCACTCGCTGCTGCCGGTTCTGGAGACCATGGGGTTCGTGGCGCGCTGGGACGACGCGGGTGGCACGCGTTTCGTCATGGGTCGCGTCAACATCCCGGGAACGACGGATCACAGTCGTTTTTTCGACGATCGACGCTGGTTCGTGAGCTTCGGCGACGCCGACTACGACCTCGTTTCGCATCTGTTGTAGGCACGATCCCTCGATCGGCAGCGCGTCGCGGCGGTCCATCGCACGAGCGCGGGACGCGAGCCCACGGTTTGCCTCGGAGTCGAGCGGGGCCTTATCCTCGATGGACACCGTGAAATCCGTCTCGTCGGGGTCCGACCCTCGAGGGGGTGGCGGAGTTGCGCGCGTATGAAGGTCGCCCTGATCAGCACCTACTTCGACATCGAGGCCAACGGCCTGCGCATGTTGTCGTCGGTGTTGCGGCGCGCCGGCCATCGCACCAAGCAGATCTTCTTGCCCAAGACCGGCGACGGGCACACCTCCGAATACCCCGCGGAGGCCGTCGGCGACATCCTGGAGCTCTGCGGCGACGTCGACCTCGTGGGGTTGACGTTGATGAGCAACAACTTCCTCACCGCCAGCCATCTGACGGACGCGATCAAGCGCAAGCACGGCGCGCCCGTGGTGTGGGGCGGGATTCATCCCACCGTTCGCCCCGAGGAATCGATCCAGCACGCGGATTTCGTGTGCGTGGGCGAGGGTGAAGAGGCTGCGGTCGAGCTGGCGAACGCGCTCGCTCGCGGCGAGGACGCGACCGGGATCGCCAACATCTGGGCGCGGCGTGGCGACGAGGTCGTCCGCAATCCGCATCGGCCGCTCATCGAGGATCTCGATTCACTTCCCTACGCCGACTACAGCCTCGAAGACCATTACGTGCTCGAGCACGGACGTGTCGTTCGCATGGGGCACGCCCACCTCGAGCGCTTCCTTCTCTACCGGTACATCACTTCCACGTCACGGGGCTGCATCCTCAACTGCTCGTTCTGTTGCCACAACGCGTTCCGCAAGATGTACGGCGCCAAAGCCGGCAACACGCGCCGCCGCTCGGTGGAGCACGTGATCGGTGAGCTGGAACAGGTCAAGCGACGCATGCCCTACGTGCGGCGCATCGTGATCGACGACGATTCCTTCATGGACGCGTCGATCGAGTACATCCAGGACTTCGCCCGGCAGTACCGCTCGCGCGTCGGACTGCCGTTCATGGTGACCGGATTCATCCCCATCACCGTCACCGAGGAAAAGACCGCGGCGTTGGTGGACGCTGGCCTCTACAACGTGCGGATGGGCATCCAGAGCGGTGCCCAAAACACCAAGCGCATCTATCGGCGCAACATCAAGGACTCGGTGATCGTCCGCGCCGCCACCATCTTCGACCAATGGCGCTCCGCGATCCGGCTGCCGAACTACGACCTCATCCTCGACAACCCGTGGGAGACCGACGAGGACCGGGCGGACACCCTGAGGCTGCTGCAGGAGCTGCCGCGTCCGTTCATCATCACCTTCTACTCCCTCACGTTCTATCCCGGCACCGATCTATACGAGCGCGCGCGCCAGGAAGGTCGCATTCAGGACGACGTCCGCGACATCTACCAGAAGGACTACCTGAAGGTGCATCGCACCTACATGAACGGGCTCACGTATCTCTTCGGCGCTTACCGCATCCCGAAGCCCATCGAGCGATTGCTCCTGAGCCCGGCGATCGTGGATCGCAAGCCCGATTTTCTCTTCTACCCGCTGTGGTTCCTCGGTTGGCCCGCGTACCTGATGGTGCGGGCGTTTCGCTTCCTCATCGGCGGGGACTTCACGCGGGTCATGCGCTGGGCACGGCTCGGTATCCGCGACTTCCGGATTCGTGCCGAGGCGGCCAACCAGGCCTGAGCCCGGGGTGCGTGTGAGCTCGTCCTCTTGCGGCCGCGACGGCTACCGCGGCGCCTGGTGGGTGCAGACCGTGCCGGTTACAATCGAAAGGCTCGTGCTTGGCCGGCACGGGCGTGTCGCCGAATCAGCCCGATTCCAGCGGTCGAGCGCCCCCGGTTCGCTCGCTGCCTGAGGAGTTTCGATGCGAGTCGCTCTCATCAGCCCG
>CAYUSL010000168.1:0-12025 GCA_964447125.1 uncultured bacterium
AAGGGGCGCTTCCGGCGTGCCCCGCGGGAGCCGGTCAGCTCGACGGAACGGCGCGCGTCGACCAGCGGCGGTAGGCCTTCACTTCCGCCTTGGTCATGTTCGTGTAATTGGCGCTCTTGGGAATGATGCAGTCCTGGCACATCGCGAGGTCGCGATAACTACCGTCGATGGCCTGCTGCCGCCACGCGGCGAGCTTCTGATTGCGCCACCACACGTCGTAGAAGGACTCCTGCCGCAGATCGCCAAGCACGTTCACCATCTCGTTGTCGCGGGTGCAGGTGGTGACGCGTCCGTCCCAGTTGACCACGGGCGACTTGAAGAACCCCGAGCAGGTGTGGGTGTTGGGCACCAGGATCTTCGAACGCAGACGGTCCACCAGGCTGCGCCGTTCCTCGCCCACCAAGCCGAGGCGCTTCATGAGCTCCAGGTAGCGGACGTTCGACGACTCCTGGTCGCGGGCGTCCAGGCAATCGAGCTGCCGGAAGAACACACAGTTGTCGCGATCGAAGTGCGGATGGAAGGCGGCGGCGCCGCAGTCGAGCCCGTGCGTGGTGCACTCGCCGCGCCAGCGCTCCAGGAACTCGGGCGCCTCGGCGGCGTTCGACTCGTGGACGATGAACTGGAAGACCAGCTTGGGATAGAGCGAGCGCTTCGCCGCGCGCAGCGCGATGAGCTCGCGCACGTTCGATTCGACGAGCGTGAAGTCGTTCTTGCCCTTGATGCCGACGTAGGTCTCCGGGTGCGCCGCGTCGATGGTGGCGTGCCACACCTGGAAGATGCTGTCGGTGTCGTTGGTGGCGAGCTCGCGCACCGCCGGCCTGAGCAGGTTGCCGTTGGTGTGCACCTCCACTTTCCGGAACACGCGCGAGCGTGCGTTGAGCTCGAGCACGAAGCGATAGAGCTCGGCGAACTTGGGGTGCATCAGCGGCTCGCCGATCCAGAACAAGATCAGGGTGTGGAACGTGAGGCCGTGGCGCGCCATGTCCTCGAGCGCGGCGTAGAAGAGCTCCGGGTTCAGGAACCCGCCATCGTCTGTATGTGGATGGAGGTCGTACTGCTGGATGCAGTGCTTGCACTTCAGGTTGCAGAGATTGGTGAGCTCGAAGACGACGTAGCTTCCCTCGAAACTCGGGACGACGCCGTTCGTGCTCATGTCCGAAACGCCCATTCCATCACCCGCCAGCCCGCGCTCACGCCGCGGGCGATTCCGCCGCGGCCGCGGCCGAACCCGAAGAGCTCGAGGATCGCCCGTGGTCGCAGATAAAAGCGCAGATAAGCCTCGCGCAGGAGCCGCGCGAGCGATCGATCGTCCCACGCCGGCCCCATCGCCGTCAGGCGCCGGGTCTCGGTGTCGAGCGGGCTCGTGGCCGGGCTCTCGTGCAGCCAGCCCTCGCGTTCGGCCATGGAGTGAAGCGGCGTCGACTCGAACGGCGAGAGGGTCGAGAACTGGGCGTAGGTCGGCCCGATTTCGGTGGCGAGACGGATGGTCTCGCGCGCTTGCGCGGGGGTCTGGTTCGGCAAACCGAGGATGAAGTACGCCAGCGTGGTCACCCGCTCCTCGCGACAGAGCTCGAAGGCCCGGCGCACGTGCTGGACGCGGAAGCCTTTGCGCAGGAACGCGAGACCGTCGTCGGAGCCGTTGTCGACGCCGAACGCGAGCATCGCCAGCCCGGCACGCTTCATGAGCCGGAGCAGCTCGCGATCCACCTGCTCCACCCTCGCCTCGGCTTTCCAGCGGAAGCGCAAGCCGCGACGCAGGATCTCTTCGCAGATCGCCACCACGCGGTCGCGGCGCAAGGTGAACAGATCGTCGTAGAAGATCACGAACGGCGGGCGCTCGCCGTGCACGAGCTCCGCCAGCTCCTCGCCGACCGACTGCGCCGAACGCGCTCGATACGGGTCGCCGTGCACCGCTTTCTCACAGAAGATGCACCGAAAGGGACAACCGCGTGAGGTTAGTGCTGTGGCGATGTGCGCGGTACGCCAGAGTGGATAGCGGTATCCCCTCGCGGGCAAGAGGTGGCGCGCGGGAAACGGGAGCGAGTCGAGATCGGCGATCGCGCTGGGCGGCGGACCCTCGTGGGTGCGACTGACCACGCCGGGGATCTGGGTGGTAGCGCACCCATCCGCGGACGCGAGCGCGCCCACCAGCGCTGCGAGCGACCGCTCGCCTTCCCCGCGGACGACGAACGTGGCCTCGGGAACCTCCTCGAAGATTCGCGCGCCGCGCACCGTCGCGTGGGGACCGCCGATCACGATCGGTGCCGCGAGCGGCGCGAGCAGCCGTGCAGCGCGCACGGTGTCGTCGAAGACCGGCGTCAGCCCGCCGAGCCCCACGACGTCGGGTCGAAAGTCCCGCGCTCGTGCGACCAGCCGTGCGCCCTCGAGACGCTCCACACGCGCATCGATGAGCCCGACGTCGTGCCCCTCGGCTTCGAGGCTTCCCGCCAGGTAGAGCAACCCCAACGGCGGGACGCTGACCCCGCTTTCGGGACGACCGCGCCGTGGTGGCTGAACCAGAAGAACGCGCATCGAGCGTCGAACGATTTCGGCGACGAACCGGGGAAGACGGCGGCGCGTTCCGAGGGGGAGCGCGAGTGTCCCCGGTCCCTCTTCCGTGCGTCAATGCCCCGGCCGGCGCGACGGTGGCCCACGTTCGTGCAAGAGCGGCTCGGGCCGTGCGGCGTTCAGTCGGTCCAGGCGATGTCACGCAATGTGACGCCATCGGAACGGATCCAGCGGTAGAGCGCGCGCACGGGCACGCGTCGTTCGCCGCGGTGGCGCCAGCGCTCGACGAGCACTCGCGGCACACCGAGCCAGCCGTCGACGAGACTGCGCAGCGCCGCGCCCACCAGACCACGGGCGCGAGCCTGCTCGTGGAATCGGGCCGACGCCCCTCGTCCGCGCACCACGCCCCACGCCTGCACCACGTGACGAGCGGCAGCGATCACGGGATTCAGCACCAGCAAACCCAGCGGGAAATGCCGCGCGACCAACCACACCCGATTGCGTTCGACGTGGTAGGCCTTGAAGCGCGAATAAGCGCCGGCCGTCACCGAACCCACGTGCCATGCCACGGCTTCCGGTACGTAGCGGCAGTGCCAGCCCGCCAGTCGCGCGCGCAGGCCGAGCTCGGTGTCCTCGCCATACGCGAAGAAGCGCTCGGCGAAGCCGCCGCAGGCATCGAGGAGGTCGCGTCGATAGAGCGCCGCGGCACCGCTCGGAAAGAGCACGTCGCGACGGGTGTCGTACTGGCCGCGGTCGATCTCGAGCCTGCCGCGGCCGCGGTTGAGGCCGTCGGCGAAGAGCCGATGTCCGGTGGTGTCGAGGCGGCCTGGAGCGCCTGCCAGCAGCACCTTGCCCGCACACATCCCCACGCGTTGGTCGCGCTCCGCCTCGGTGACCAGCGTGGCGGCCCAATCGGGATGGGCCCAAGCGTCGTCGTTGAGCAGCAGCACGTAGCGGCCGCGCGCGGCGCCGAGCCCCAGGTTCACGCCTGCGGCGAAGCCGGCGTTACGACCCGCGGTGAGCACGGTCGCATCGGCGAGCTCGCTCGCCCACGCGGCTTGCCCCTCAGGGTCGAGCACTCCATCGACCACCAGCACGATCTCGAGCGTGGTGCCGCGCTGCGCGCGAAGCGAGGCCAGGGTCTGCCCGAGGCAGGCGGGGAAGTCGCGGGTGACGACGATGGCCGTGGCGAGCGGCACCGGCGCGGCCGAAGCGTTCCGCGCGCCGTCTGCAGCGCTCACGCGTGACTGGGTGACGGCAACGCGGCCAGCAAACGCTGGCGCAGCTCCGCCTGCCGCTCCGGCTCGGCGATCTTCCGGCCCTCGCGATCTGTCACGTAGAACGAGTCCGTCACCCGATCGGCCTGGGTCGAGATCTTGGCGAGGTGGATGTCGAGGCCGAGCTCGGTCATCACCGACGCGATCGAGTAGAGCAGCCCCACGCGATCGGTACCGAACACGTCCACGACCGTGGCCGTGCCCGAGCTCGCGTTGTCCACCTCGACCCGATCCGGCACGCGCCGTGGCGCCGTGGTGCGCAACGCGCTCGGCGCCTTTCCCAGGTCACCCAGGCTCTCCAGTTGCCGATCGCCGCGCACCACGGCTTCGGCGTCCTTGAGCACGCGATCCCAGCGCGCGGCCGCCGCTGCGTGCGGCGTCATGAACGAGGCGGAGACCTGGAAAGTGTCGATGGCGATGCCGTTGCTGGTGGTGGCGAGCTGTGCGCCGTTGATGTTGACGCCGTGCGCGGCCAGCACGCCACACAGATCGCGGAAGAGCCCAGGGCGATCGTGGGCGGCGACCGCGAGAGTCGCGAACGCACCGTTCGGCTCCGCCAAGACCCGGCTTGCGAACCCGTCTGCCTCGACCTCCTGGGCGAGAAACGCGTAACGCAGGCACCAGCGCGGGTTGCTACGCAAGAAGAAGGCTGGCGGCAAGCGCTCGAGAAAGCCTCGTGCGCTGCCGTCGATGCCGTGCCGCGCCAAGAGCGAAGCCAGAAGCTCGCGACGTTTCGTCCAGCGGCTCTCGACGTCGGCGCGGAAGTCACCGCTGTCGAAGACCCGCTTGGCCTTCACGTAGAGATCGTCGAGGAGGTGTGCCTTCCACGGCGTCCACGTGCCGGGCCCGACGGCGCGCACGTCGGCATAGGTGAGCAGATACAGCAGCTCCATCTCCTCGAGGGTGCGCACGCGTCTGCAGAAGTTCGCGATCTCCTCCGGATCGTCGAGATTCCGTCGCTGGCTGAAACGCGACATCAAGAGGTGGACCTGCACCAAGCGCGCGGTCAGCTCGCGTTGCTCGACGGTGAGCCCGAGGCGCCGCCCCGCGTCCTCCACCATGACGGCACCCTTCTCCGAGTGTCCGCCGCCGAGCCCCTTGCCGATGTCGTGGAAGATCACCGCGAGGTGCAGCACCTCGGGGTCGACGACCCGCTCCAGCATGCGGCGCAACCGCGGCGGGCCGTCGTAATCGGGCGCATCCTCGATGCGACGCAGCTCGCGCACCGCCACCAGCGTGTGCCGATCCACCGTGTACACGTGGTACGCGTCGTGCTGCACCAGGCAGACCGCGTGCTCCATCTCGGGCAGGACGCGCGCCAGCAAGCCCACCTCGTGCATCGCCGTGAGCGCGCGATCGAGATGCTTGCCGTGCTTCAACATCAGCCGGAACTCTTGGTTCACGCCCGCGACGTCGCAGAGCCGGCTGGAATCGTCGTGCGTGAGGCGCTCGAGCGTCTCCAGGGTCTTGTGGGAGATCTCGACGTCGTTTTCCTGCGCCAAGCGAAACGTCCGGATGCGCGCTGCCGAATCCCGCTCGAGCAGCCCGGCATCGGCGACCAGGTACTGACTGCGCACCACCAGGAAGCCTTCCCCCACGGAACGCTTGCGCTGGAACCAGCCCACCTCCTTCTGGCTCGCGCCGGGACGGCAGCGCTGGATCATCCGAAAAGCGAATCGCTGGATGGTGGCGGCGTGGCGGTAGTAGTCGCGCATGAACTGCTCGACGCCCAGCAGGCCGTCAGCCCCCTGGTACCGGAACGCCTCGGCGAGCTTCTCCTGCAGGTCGAAGCTCAGCCGATCGGTGCGGCGGCCCACCTGATAGTGAAGCTCGTTGCGCACCCGCAGCAGGAAATCCCAGGAACGCTCCACCTCGTTCAGGGTGCGGCGCGTGAGCACGGCGCGCTGCACGAGATCGTCGAAGCTGGCTGCACCGAAATGCACCGCGGCGAGCCACAGCGCCGTGTGGAGATCGCGCAGGCCGCCCTCGGCCTCCTTCACGTTGGGCTCGAGGATGTAGACCGAGCCGCCGTAGCGCTCGTGGCGCTTCTCCGATTCCTCGATCTTCGACGCGATGAAGGCCTCGGCCTTGCGGCCACCGGTCTTCTTCTCGATGGCACGTCGGCAACGCGCCGCCAGGTCTTCGTCGCCGATCACCAGCCGCGCGTCCAGCATCGCGGTGCGCACCTTCACGTCCTCGACGGCGAGGTCGGCGCATTGCTCGACGGTGCGGTGGCTGAAACCGACGTCGAGATGTGCGTCCCACAGCGCGTAGAGGATTCGCTCGGCGACGTTCTCCGAGTACGGCCCTTTCTTCCACGGGTGCAGGAACACGACGTCGAGGTCCGAGAAGGGCGCCAGGTCCTCGCGTCCGTAGCCACCCACCGCCAAGAGCGCCATGCGCTGGTCGAGGCTCGGGTTGCGCTCGAAGTACTCGGCCTCGGAGGCCCGAAACAGCGTCTGCAGGAGGTGGTCGTAGATCTCCGTGGTGAGCTGGACGGCGGTGCGCCCCGAGATCCCCTCACCGTGGCGTTTCTTCACCCATGCGTTGCCCGCGTCCACGTAGCGCCGAATCGCCGCGGTGTCGGGGAACGCACCATCGCCGCCGAGCGAGGTCGTGAGCTCGTCGGGGAGATGCTCGCGCGCGCGGGCGACGCGGGCCTCGACGGTTTCGGTGAGCGGTGGTGACGAGAACACGGCGTCGTTCCTGGGGGCGCAGGGCCCCGTAGTATACGGACCGATGCGCGCGATTCGGGAAAGGCGGAGCGCGCGACGGACGTGTCGCGCTCAGTCCGCCGCGTACATCTCTGGATAGCGTGTCGCCATCTCACTGCGCAGCCGCCCCAGGATCGCCTCCGCGTCGTCGAGCTCGAAGAGATCGTCGACGAACTGACGGCATTCGAGACGGGTGACGGAGCGCACGATTCGCTTGATCACCGGGATGGAATGGGGCGTCATGCTGAAGACGTCCAGCCCCATGCCGAGGAGCAGCATGGTGTAGAGCCCGTCGCTCGCCATCTCGCCGCACAGGCTCACCGGGATTCGAGCGGCTCGACCCGCCTCCACCACGCGCCGGATCATGCGCAGGATCGCCGGATGCGTCGGTTGATAGAGATCGGCGATCTGCTCGTTCACCCGGTCGATCGCGAGCGCGTACTGGATGAGATCGTTGGTGCCGATGCTCAGGAAGTCGACTTCGCGTGCGATGAGATCGACGATGGTCGCCGAGGACGGAGTTTCGATCATGCACCCGAGCGGAACCCGATCGTCGAACTCGACGCCACGCGAGCGCAGGTCCTGGCGCACCTCGTCGAAGATGCGGCGACTGGCGCGGATCTCGGCGAGACCCGACACCATGGGCAACATGACTTGTAGGCGCCCGAAGGCGCTCGCTCGCAGGATGCCGCGGAGCTGGGCCTTGAAGAGCTCGGGATGCTTGAGGCAGAGCCGAATCGCTCGCAGCCCCAACGCCGGGTTCACCTCGGGTGCCAATTCGAGGTGGCTCGAAACCTTGTCGCCGCCCAGGTCGAGGGTGCGGATGATCGCCGGATGTGGCGCGGTGCGCTCGGCGACCTCGCGGTAGACCGCGAACTGCTCCTCCTCGCTCGGCAGGTCGTTGCGGTTCATGTAGAGGAACTCGGTGCGGTAGAGCCCGATTCCCTCGCCGCCCGCCTCGATCACCGCCGGAATCTCGCGGTTCATCTCGATGTTCGCGGCGAGCTGAACGCGCTCGCCGTCGAGCGTCACGGCCGGCAGGTGCAGGTCCTTGGCGAGATCCTGCTCGAAGCGGTGCAAGCGGTCGACGAGCCGCAAGTAATGAGCGTAGTCGTCGCGGCTCGGGTAGAGGATCACCTTGCCCACGCGTCCATCGACGATCAGCGGACAGCCCGATTCCACCCGGCGCGTGACGTTCTCGAGGCCCACCACCGCCGTGATCTCGAGGGCACGCGCCATGATCGCGGTGTGCGAGGTGGGGCCGCCCACGTCCGTCAGGAACCCCGCCACCCGGTCCGGCGTCATCTGCGCCGTGTCCGCCGGCGAGAGGTCGTGTGCGACCACCACGACCTTGTCCGGCACGTGCGCCAGCTTCTCGTGGGTCTGGCCGGTGAGCCGCATCAGCACGCGACCCGCGACGTGATCGAGGTCGCGGCGGCGCTCGCGCAGGTACGGGTCCTGGATGCCGTCGAACATCTTCTTGAGCTTGGCGATCTGCTCGCCGAGGGCGGCCTCGGCGTTGATCTTCGCCGAGCGGATGAGCTTCGCCGTCTCCTCGGCGATCATCCGGTCCTCGAGCATCATCACGTAGGTGTCGAGGATGAAGAGGTGCTGCGCCAGATCCTTGTCCGGAATCTGAGCACGCAACGCCTTCAGGTCCTCCTTGGCCTCGCGCAAGGCTCTGCGGAAGCGTTTGACCTCGGCTTCCACCTCCGGCTTGCGCAACTTGCGCATCGCCACCGGCGAAGGCCCGGGGTCGAGGAGGAAGGCTTTGCCGATGACGATTCCGGGCGCGACGCCGATGCCGTGGAGCACGATCGGCTCGCGGGCGAAGCTCGGCTTCGCCTTCGGTCGCGCGCGGGACGCGGGCTTGCGCTTGGCGCGCTCAGCGGTCTTCGCCGAAGCGGGCATCGATCAGTTCCTTGAGTGCGTTCATGGCCTGTGCGGCGTCGTCGCCTTCCGCCTGCACTCGCAGCGGGCTGCCGCAGGGTGCCGCGAGGATCATGAGGTTCATGATGCTCTTGCCGTTCGCCGCCTCGCCGCGGTGATGCACCGTGATCTTGGCCTTGAAACGGCTCGCGGTCTGCACGAACAGCGCTGCCGCGCGGGCATGCAGGCCCTTCTGGTTGCGAAGCGTGAGCGTTTCCTCGAGCGCTTTCACCGGGCGTCTCCGACCGCGTGCTTGCGCTGCGCCAAGACCTCGCTGGCGAGCTGGATGTGGCGCTTGCCGTACTCTTTGAGCTGCACGCCCAGCTCGCCCAGCGAGCGCCCGGTGCGCGAGGTACTAATCTTCATCAACATCGGTAGATTCACTCCGGATAGCACGTCCACACGCCCTTCTTCGAGGAACGACAGGCTGACGTTGGTCGAGGTTCCGCCGAAGAGGTCGGTGAGCACCAGCACCCCGTCGCCAGTCTCGACGGCGTGAATCGCGGTTTCGATGAGCGGCCGGATCTGGTGCAGCGCGGCTTCGGGCGGCACTTCCACCGCTCGGAAGCCCTCCAGGGGGCCGACGATCGATTCGACGGCGCTCTTGAGCTCCACTCCCAAACGCCCATGGGCCACGATCACGATTCCGACCACGTCGTTTGTGCCTCTCAGGCCGTCGTCCCGGGTGCCGCGTCCCGGTGGCGGACCGAAAACTTACACGATGGTACGTCTTTGAGCCGCTCGCCGAGCGCCTCCGCGATCGCCACCGAACGGTGCTTGCCGCCGGTGCAGCCGATCGCGATCGACACCAGGTACTTCCCCTCGCGGTGGTAGCGCGGCAGCAAGAAGCGAAGCAACCCCTCGGTGTGCGCCAGGAACGCTTCCGCCTCGCCGCCTCGGAACACGAAGGTCCGCACCCGTGGCTCTCGCCCGTCGTGGTCGCGGAGCTCGGCCTCGTAGTGCGGATTGGGAAGGAAGCGCACGTCGAAGACCAAGTCCGCGTCCTGGGGCAACCCGTTGCGAAAGCCGAACGAAACCAGCGCGACCTCGAGCGCCGGGATCCGGTCGCGACCGAACTCCTCTTGGACGATGCGCCGAAGCGCGTGGACGTTGAGCGACGAGGTATCGATCACCCGTTGCGCCATGGCGCGGAACTCGCCGAGCAGCAGGCGCTCGTGCGCGACTCCGTTCACGATCGAGGTGGTGTCCAGGGGGTGGGCGCGGCGCACCTCACGGAATCGCCGTACCAGACCTTCCTCGCTGCATTCGAGGAAGACCACCGTGAGCGACGACACCTGGTCACGCACCGCGCGCAGCTCCTCGGGAGCGCTCGCGAGAAAGCTGCCCTCGCGGACGTCCATCACCACCAGCACGCGCTCGAGCTGTGGGCTCGATCCCTTGGCGAGCCGCACGAAATCCGCCAGCAACGGTGCGGGCAGATTGTCCACGCAGTAGTAGCCGAGGTCCTCGAAGGCCTTGGCGACGGTGGTCTTGCCCGAGCCCGAGAGCCCCGTCACGACCACCAGGTTCAGCCCTGCCACGAACGGCCTTTCCCGCGGATTGCGCGCATCACTTTCTGCTCGAAGCGGATCGCCGAGTGGTGCCCCATGTTCTTGAGCGCCTGGTTGCGCGCCGCCACCTCGAGGATCGTGCCCAGGTTCCTGCCCGGGCTCACCGGCACCGCGACCGCAGGCAGCGCGACACCGAGGAGGTCGCGCATCCCCTCGTCCACGCCGAGCCGGTCGATGGGTGTGTCGGCTCGCCACGGCACCAGGTCGACGACCAGCCCGACATCGCTCTTCTCTTGGACGGCGGCCGGCCCGAACAGATCGAGCAGGTTCAAGATCCCCAGGCCGCGGATCTCGAGGTGATGGCGCGCGATTTCCGGCCCCGAACCGACGATGTGATTGCCCACGCGACGTAGCTCCACAAGGTCGTCCGCCACCAAACGATGTCCGCGCAGCACCAGCTCGAGCACCGCCTCGCTCTTGCCGACACCACTCTCCCCCAGGATGAGGAGGCCGATGTCGAAGACTTGCGCCAGCCCGCCGTGGATACGCATCGACGGCGCGAGCCGGTGCGCCAGGTAGGCCTCGAGCGCGCTCGCCACCTCGCCGGTGGGCAACGACGTGACCAGCACGGCGAGCCCGGCACGTCCCAGGTCGCGCAGCCATGCCGCGGGGACGCGTCCGCCCTCGGTGATCACCAGCACGGGAACGCGCGCTTCGGCGAGCTTGCGCGCTTGGGCGGCGAGCGACGCCGCGTCGAGACCCGCGAGGTAGCCCGCCTCCGTTGCTCCCGCGAGCGTGACGGAGTCGTCGCGGAGGTGGGCGGTGTAGCCACTCGCCGCGAGCCCGAGCCGCTGGATCATCGGGGAGGTGATGGCGCGCGTCAGACCCTTGCGTCCCGCCTTGAGTGCCAGGGCGAGCTCGGAGCCGCGCCCCCAGGTGAGAAGCTCGCCGATCTCGAGAGGGCTGGGCTCGGTCATCACACCTCGCGCAGCGGCCACGACGAGAGGCTGCACGCCGCCCCGCGCGCCGCCGCAGCCTTCACGTTCCGTCGTCCGCTCGACACAGCACGTTCCAGAGCTCTTCGGCCGAGGACGCGGCGACGAGCGCCGCGCGCACCTCGGCGTTTCGCAGTACCCGCGCCACTCGGGCCAGCGCCTTCAGGTGAAGCGGCAGCGACGCCGGCGAGTCCGGCGCCGCGAGCACGAAGAAGAGCTGCGAAAGCTCACCACTCGGCGCACCGAACGGGACGCCGCTGCGACTGCGTCCGAAGCAGCCTGCGATCCGCGGCAGCCCCACCAGCTTGGCGTGAGGAATCGCCACTCCGTTCTCGAGGCCGGTGCTCGGCCCCAACGTCTCGCGCAGCTCGAGCGCCTTGTAGAGCGCGTCCGCGGCGACCCCCGGGAAGTCGCTCGCCAAGCGCTCGGCGAGCTCCCGGAGCACCTCGGGCTTGGTGGTGCCCGCGAGGTCGGCGATCACACGCTTCGGTTCGAGCAGCTCGGCGATTCGCATCGGCTCTCGGTTCGATTCGTGACGGCGAGTCCCGCGATTCGGGGACGGCCGTTATGCCGTCCGCGGCGTGCGGCGACAAGAGGTGCGGCCGGAGATCTTCGCCACTGCGAGCCGGCGGGCGGCCGGGTTCAGGCAAAGCGCTTGCGCTTGGCCGAGGACAGCAATCCCAGCATCTCGCGGTACTTGGTGACCGTGCGCCGCGCGATGTCCATGCCGTGCTTGTCCTTGAGGATCTGCACGACGCGCTGGTCGCTGAGCGGACGCTCGGGATCCTCGCCGGCGATGAGCTGACGGATCTTCTCCTTCACGCTTTCGGCGGCGAAGCCGTCGCCACCGTCGACGCTCTGGATGCTGGTGTTGAAGAAGTACTTGAGCTCGAAGATGCCCTGCGGCGTGTGCACGTATTTGTTGGTGGTGACGCGGCTGACGGTGGACTCGTGCATGCCGATGTCGTCGGCGACGTCCTTGAGCACCATCGGCCGCAGATGCTCGACGCCGTGCTCCAGGAAGTCGGTCTGGAACCGCACGATGCTCTCGGTGACCTTGAAGATGGTGCGGCGCCGCTGCTCGATGCTCT
>CAYUSL010000169.1:0-11915 GCA_964447125.1 uncultured bacterium
CGGTCCGTCCTCGAGCCGCTCGGCGTGCGCGCCCCCAAGGCCGAGGAGTACTTCGCGCAGATCTTCCAGTTCGCCATCGACACGGAGTGGGGCAAGAAGCTCCCCGACCGCGGCGACTGAACGCCGCTCACGCCGCTCACACACGCACGGAGACCGCCGGCATGGCCAAGACCTCCGCTACACCATCTCAGCCGAGCACGATTCGCGACACGCTGTTCGGCGACCTGCCGCTCGCGGATTGGGGCAACGGACAGTCGGAAGGCGAGCCCTGGCGCTGGTTCGCCGAGGCTCGCGCGAGCCTCGCTCGCGGCGAGCGACAAGAGACCGTTCGTGCGCTCGAGCAGGTGCTCGGCGCAGGCGGTCTGGAAGCGCGGCACTACCTGCAAGCGTTCCACGCGCTGCGCGAGCTCGGGCTCACGGTCCCCGAATCACACGCCAAGAACGTGCTCGGCGTGGTGGTCGAGGTCGCGATGGACGACGGCCTGGATCTGCTCGCCGCCTACGCCGACTCGAGCGCTCGCTACTACAACTACTCGGGAGCCGGCGTGGTGTGGGACCGGCCCAACGACTCGCTCGACTCGCACATCGAAGCGGTGCTCGATGCCGCGCGCACCATCGTCGTGCAGATCGGCCCGTGGGATGGCGCCCGCCCCGAGCCTCCGCCCAACGGTCACGTCCGTCTCAACATCCTCACGCCGTCGGGCCTCCATTTCGGTCAGGCGCCGTTCGACGTGTTCGCGGGCGACGGGCTGGCGGGGCCGCTGTTGCACGCGGCCACTCAGCTCATGCAACAGCTCGTGACGCTGGGCGGGCGCTGAGGCCGAGCCTCGCCAACGCGGCATTGCGTGGGCGGATCGCGCGTCCACGGTTGCCCTCGTCGGGACCCCGGCCGTACCATGGCCGCGGCTCGCCCCCCGAGCGTCCGTATTCGGTTCCCGTGCCCGATCCGCTGGCCGTGCCCCATTCCGCGCTCGAACCCGCGCCCTCACGGCGAGCGGGCCTGAGCGCGCACGACGCAATCCGATGAGAGTGCTGCTGGTCAATCCGGCGCTGGTGCCGAAGCGTCTCGGCTCCTACGGGCGCTTCGCCACGTCCGTGCCACCGACCGGGCTCTGCTACCTGGCATCGGTGCTCCGCCGCGACGGCTTCGAGGTGCGGGTCTACGACCAGCACGCGCTGCGCGCCGGCAACGATCCGCTTCTCGATCTGGTGGAGTCGTGGCGGCCGGCGGTGGTGGGGTTCTCGACGCTCACCTTCGTGCTGGAAACGGTCGAGGACGCAGCACAACGCATCCACGCCCGCTTCCCCGCCACGCGAGTCGTCGTGGGCAACATCCACGCCACGTATTTCCCGCACGAGCTCCTCGCCCATGGGATCGCCGATTACGTCGTGCGCGAGGAGGGCGAGGTCTCGTTCCTCGCGCTCTGCCGCAGCTTGCGAGACGGCCGCGAGCCGACCGGCATCGCCGGCGTCAGCCTCCACGAAGGCGGGCGGATCGTGGATCATCCCGCGCCACCGCTCGTCGAGCTCGACACCCTGCCTTACCCCGCCTGGGATCTGCTCGCCGGGTATCGCTACGACCCCGAACCCATGGGGCTTCGCCCGCTGCGCTCCGGCACCCAGCCGCTGCCGATCCAGGGCTCGCGCGGCTGCCCGTTCGCGTGCACGTTCTGCAGCCAGGAAACCGTGTATCGCAAGGTTCGCGTGCGGCCCACGGCCGCGATCGTCGACGAGATGGAGTGGGTCCATCGCACCTACGGCACGGAGGTCTTCGGCTTCATCGACGCGATCTTTCCCCTCTCACCGCGCCAGGGCCACGAGTTCGCCGACGACCTGATCCGCCGCGGCCTCGACCGCAAGCTCAGGTGGTTCACCGAGACCCGCGTCGATCTCGTCGACCGCGAACTGCTCGCGCACCTCAAGGAAGCCGGCCTCACGTTCATCCAGTTCGGCATCGAGAGCGGCGACGACGACGTGCTCGCCGAGCACATGAACAAGCGCGCCACCGTGGAAGAAGCGCGCCGTGCGCTGCGCTGGACCCGTGAGCTGGAGATTCTGACGTTCGGGCTCTTCGTGGTGGGCATGCCGTTCGAAACCCGCGATCAGATCCTGCGCACCATCCGTCTCGCCAAAGAGCTCGATCCCGACATCGTGAAGTTCAACGTCGCGGTTCCGTTCCCCGGCAGTGCCTTGTGGGAGCAGTACAAGCACAAGATCGGCGATCAGCCGTCGTGGAAATACAGCGGCTGGTACGACGCCAACCTGAACGACTCGGAGAACATCCTGGCAGGAGACACGCTCCCGACGCGCGAGCTCATGTACCTGCAGCGGCGCGCGATGTTCGAGTTCTACGCGCGGCCGAAGGTGGGCTGGCGCTATCTCACCAGCGGGTTGGTCTCGCTCGACGTCCTCGCCGAGGGCTTCTACGTGATGGTGGCCGATCTGGTGCGCTCGGCATTCGGCCCTCGCCGTGCCCGCGTGGCGCCGCTGCCCACCGCCTACGCACCGGCCGCTTCGCCGAGCTGAGCGCCGCACACACCGCAGCGACGAGCGACCGCGGTTTTCGGGCCGGGTCGAATCCACATGGGGCTCTTTCGCTCGCTCACCGCGTATTACAAGACGCGGGTCGGCGAAGCAGGACGCCATTTCGACGTCGTCGAGACCACGGTCTCTCACCTCTTCCGCCATCGCCACGCGGCGCTCGACGGTCGGAGCTACGGGGGTGCCTTTCACGCGGCGCTGGCGCGCGCGGGCTGGCTCGCGAGCGACGACGCGTTCCTGGAAATCGGCGCGGGAACCGGTGGATTCGCGCGCGGCTTCCTCGCCGAGCGACGTGCGGTCAGCGGCACCGACGCGCCCATCGCCTACACGATCGCCGACCTGACGCCCTCGCTCATCGCTGGCCAGCGCCTGACCCTCGCCGAGCGCGCCGCGGCGGATCCGAGCTTGCGGCTCGCGTGGATCCGCTGCGACGCGCAGCGCTTGCCCCTCGCGAGCGCGTCGTTCGGCGGTGTCGCGATCTCCAACGAGGTGATCGCCGACTTCGACGCCGTGCGGCTTCATCGCTCGCGGCTCGCCCGTGACGCCGCACGACACCCTGCCGCGAAGGCAGCGCTCGATCGCGTCGAGCGCTACGGCCTCGAAGTCGACGACGATCGCCAGTTCCTGAACCTGGGCGCGATCCAGCTCGTGGAGGAGCTGGCGCGCGTGCTGGCGCCAGGCGGGCGGGCGGTCCTCACCGAATACGGACAGGATGGTCCGTCACGCGAGGCCGTGCTCTACGACGGCTGGTTCACCAAGCACACCGAGTACGCCATCGACTTCCGCCATCTACGGCGCGTGGCCACGGCACTCGGCCTCGCCGTCGAGGAGCGCAATCTCCACGACTTCCTGGGCTTTCGCGACGACGTCCGCGTCCTCAACTACACCGACGTGCGGCGGTTGAGGGTGGTGAAGCGCGAGCTCGAGGTGCGCGCTTGGACCGAGGGCGAGCTTCGCGAACGGCACCCCGACCTCGTCGAACGGTTCGCGCTGCGCTTCCGCGCGGTGTCCGACGCGTCGTTTCCCGACGACACGTTGGTGCGCACCCACGGCGGTTTTCGCGGGCTCTTCCGCGTGCTGCTCGTGCGTAAGCCGAGTGTCGCGTAGCGTCCGGATGGGCGCAGCTCGCAGTGCTCAGGGCGCTTCGGTCGCCCACACCAGCGTGTGTCCGTAGTCGAAACCGTCGGTGAAGAGCGCGACGTCCGCGCCGGCCGCGCCGTTGCGCTCGTGGGCGCCGATGTCGCAGCCATCGCTGTTGGCGGCGTTCGGCACGGCTCCGATGTCGACCACGCGCACGTGGTCGACCGCGTTCCCGAAGCCCCGCTGATCACCGACGACGTCGGGACAGTGGCCGGCATCGATCGCGGCCGAGAGCGGCGCCACGCTCGGCCGATGACTCGGAAGCACGGCGCCGTAGAGCGCCAGCGGATCGAGCCGTGGGTCGATCGGCGAGGCAGAGGTGCCGACGTAGGAACCATCCGGGTTGGGCGATCCGGCCGAGAAGTAACCTGCCGCACCCGCGTTGGAACCGATGAGATCGAACGTCGCCGTCACCGTCGCCGGCCCGGCAGCGATGGCCACATCGGGCTCTGCGGGAACACCCAGATCGAGGTTTCCCGCGACGATCGTGTTCTCGAGCGCGACGGTGGCCGGCGACTCGCCGACGATGGAAGTCACCGAAATGGCGCCGCCTCCCGTTCCGTCTTGATCGCTGTCCGAAACGTTGAGCGTGAGCGTGCTGTCTTGGACGTCGAGCTCGCCGGCGCCGCCTGTGTCCGTGGCGAAGTGAACGCCGCCACCGAAGTCCGCCGCCTCGTTTCCGCTGATCGTGCTCGACGTCACGATCGTGGTCGCCCGCAGCGCGTAGATGGCTCCACCGAATCCGGAATCTCCGGTCGCCGTGTTCTCGTAGAAGGCACTGCGGTTCACCCGCAGCTCGAGCTGATCGCCATCGCCCCCGAGCGCGCCGCCGCGCTTGGCATCGTTTCCCTGAAACCAGCAGCCCTGCACCTCGACGATCGTCGCGGGGGCGTCGATGCCCGTTGCGTAAAGGCCTCCACCGCTCTCGATGGCGTGATTGCTCGTCAACGCCACGCGCCTCACCAAGGCGTCGACCCGCGTCGGAATCTCGATGGCGCCACCGTACCCGGCGACGGCTAGCCCATTGGCGAGGGTCACGTCTTCCACGCCCATCCAGAAACGGGCGCTGGCGCCGCTGAAACCACGCACCAGCGAGAATTGATCCTGCCCGTCGATGGTGAGCAGGTCGGCGCCGGGCCCACGGATCAGCAGCGTGTCCATGACCAGGGGCAGATCTTCCGTCAGCGCGATCGTTGCTGGTGTGGCCAGTGAGAAGAGGATTCGGTCTGGACCGCTGCCGGCCGTGCACCCGTGATACGCGACGTCGGCGTTGGCCGCGGTGATCGCCTCGCGCAGCGTGCACGCCGAGTCCTCGGTGTCGTCGTCCAGATTGCTCGTCACCGCGATCGTCGCCGCCGGCGCCGGCACGGCAGCAACCGCCATCAGCGCACAGGCCGCAACTCTCCCATGCGCGAACGCTCGCGCGCGCCGCCACAGGACTTCCCTCGTGTTTCGCATGGAAAGGCTCCTCGCCGAATCGGCTTCCGTCCGCCGTTACAGCGCAGATCGTGCGGTCGCCGGTGCACTACGGTCAAGCGCGTGGTGACACCGCGCACCCACGCGAGCTCAGACCATGCGGGCGCGCCGAGCGCGGAAGCGCAGCCGCACGTAATCACAGGTCCACGTACCGTCGGGACGCCGCATCACGGGCTCGAGCAGGGCAACCACTTCGTCCACGAACGCCGCACGGTCCGCCGCGAGCAACACGCGCTGATAGCTGGCGGTGAAGTTCGCGCACCACGCGTGCATGCCGCTCGCCACGGTGACCGCGCGCGGCACGAGCTCGAGGTGGTCTACGGCGAAGCCCGCACCGACGAGCCGGGCGCCGTACTCTTCGACGGTCGGGAAATACCACGGACAGAGCGCAGGCCCGTCCACACCGCGTCGCGCCAGCGCCGCGTGAATCGCCACGCGCACGGCGGCGACGTTGCCGAAGCCGCCCATCTCCGCGACGAAGCGCCCGCCAGGTCGCAGCACGCGTGCCACGGCGCCGAGCACCCGATCCGGCTCGCGCATCCAATGCAGCGCCGCATTCGAGATCACGGCATCGAAGGGATCGTCGAAATCGAGGGTGTGGCCTTCCGCAAGCCGCGCATCGAGGCCACGACCGCGCGCGGCCGCCACCATGTCGGCCGACGCATCGACTCCCACCACGACCGCACCGGAAGCTGCGATCTTCTCCGTGAACGCGCCGTCGCCGCAACCGAGATCGAGAACACGCTCACCGGGTTGCGGCGCAAGCCAGCCGAGGATGGTGTCGCCGAGCGCGCTCACGAACCCGCACTGCGCGGCGTAGCGAGCGGCGCACCACTCCTCGGGCGGGCCTTCTGCCGCCGCGGGCGAGGAACCCTCGCTCACGGCTGGGGTGCATTCGGAGCGGGCGCGGGCGGCACCGTGGGCTCCATTTCATCCTCGGACGGGATCCCGAGCTCCGCGCTGGGCTTCCGTGGTGCCACGGCGGCCAAGCGTTCACGAGCGTAGTCGGCGGCCCCTTTGGCGAACTGGGCCCAGCTCGCCCGTGACACGGTCTCGATCGCTTGCTGTACCGCGACGCCCTTCACCACCTGATCCACGAACGTGCGCACGCTCTGCGGGCCACGCACTTCCGCCAGGTATGCCACCGCGAGATACGCCTCCACGTAATCGGCGAGGCGATCTTCCTGACGCTCGAGCCCGTCGGGGAAGCCCTTGGGCGTCGCTCCCTCGTTGGCGACGAGTTGCGCGAGCTTGTCGGGTCCCTGCCCCGCTCCGTAGACCGCGAGCCCTTCCTGCACCCACGGCGCCAGCGACACGAACTTGGGCCCCATGAGCAGGCTCATCGTGGCGTGGATCATCTCGTGGCAAACGAAGCCGGGCAGCTCGTCGCGATTCGCGAGAAAGCGGTCGACGATGACCACGATTCGCCGTTCGTGGACGCGCGAATCGAGCGGCGGACGAAAACCGCCGCGGCTGGTCTCGGGGAAACCCTGCGCAGCCGCCGGGCCTTCGTCCACGTATTCGAACACGATCCCATCGACGCGCTTGTCGCCACGCAGCTCGAGACCGAGGCTTCGGGAGATGGTCCCGAGCGCGGCGACGCGCTCGCGCTCCACGGTGGCGCGGATTTCGCGAAACGCGCTGCTGCCGGCCCATTCCCCGGCGTAGGGCGCATGGTGCTCGAACGACTGGGCCTGCGCCGGGCTGCGCGCCAGGAGCGCTAGCAGCACCGCGGAGACGAGCGCCGCCGCGCGACGGCGAGTCGAGCGCAAACGAGGCGAAGACGGCGTGAAGGCGTCGGCGAATGAGGAGCTCACGAGGCACTACTTTAGCCGAGGTCTTCGTTGCACGCGCGCCGAACGTGTGCGGCGATGCGACGCAGCGCTTCGGCGAACGTAGCCGGTTCGGGCAGCAGGCTCACCACCAGGTGGCCGTCGTCGTCGAACTCGAAGAACGAGCCAGGCTGGACGAGCACGCCGTCGGCGAGCGCCAGTTGCGCCGCCCAGTCCTCGTCACTCGTCACCTGCGGCACCCGCAACACCGCCGACCATCCGCCCCGAACCGGCAACGCCGACACGGGACCGATCGCGAGCTGCGCGGGGAGCGCAGCGCGATTGGCGGCGAGGCGCGCGCGAATCTCCGTGCGGATGCGTGGCGCCAGCTCGAGCAACCCCGGCAACGCCACCTGCACCGCCATCGACGGCGACAGAAACGTGTCGGCGATGACGTCGAGACGCGCCAGGATCTCACGCCGGAGTTGCGATTCTCCGCCGACCACGGTCCACGCGAGCTTGGCACCCGGCAGTCCCGCCGACTTCGAAAGCCCGCCCAGTGCGAACCACACGACGTCCTCGAGCAGGCCGGCCTCGGCGGCGGCGACGAGCGAGATCCCGTCGTCGCGATAGTCGCAGAACACCTCGTCGGCCACGAGCGCTACGTTGCGCTCGCGCGCCCGCGCCGCCAACGCCGCCAGCGCCTGAGCGTCGAGCGACGAGCCGGTGGGGTTGTTGGGGCTCACCATCACCACCGCGCGTACACGCGGATCGCGAAGCGCCGCATCCAGCGAGTCCCAATCGGGGCGCCAACCGTCGTGCGCGTCGAGCCGATAGCTTCCGAGCTCCACCCCATCCAGCTCGGCCAGCAACCGAAACAGGGGATAACTCGGACGCGGCACCAGCACCACGTCGCCGGGGTCGGCGAGCAGCCGAAAGAGATACGCGTACGCCTCGCTGGTGCTGGCGGTGAGCACGATGCGTTCGGTGTCGATACCCGGTGCATGGGCTCGCGCGACGGCTTCCCGAGCCGACAGGATCCCCGTCGGCTCGGGCTCGTAGGGCACACGTGCCGCGCGGGCGTAGAGCTCGGCGAGCGCGTCGTACGGGTACGCGAGCGCCACGCGCGTGGGATTCGACTCGGTCAGATCGAGAAGCGAGCGACCGCTCGCGCGCACAGCCGCGAGCGTCTCGACGAGGAAACTCGGTTCGCGATCCCAACCGCTTCGGCGCGAGAGCCGCAGTCCTCGAACCCCGTCCACGATCGTCCGTCTCCTTTCTCGAGCGCGCCTCGCCGTGGAGCGCGTCCCGAGCATAAGCCGGGGGTCGCGCTGCCGCACCGTATGCCTCGCGGCGCACGGTTCCAGCGCGGCACACCCACGCCCACACGACGAGCCGCGGACGATGCTTTGGACTTGGTCACGCGGTTTGTGTTACCTCCGCGCCCACGTCGCGGACGTGACTCGTGTGCAGCCCGCACGCCTCGCGTACCGTGACTCTCAGCGCTGCGTCTTCCCCGCACCGAGGCACATCCGCATGGCCGTAGCCGACACCTCCCGCAAGACCGCCGAATCGGGCACGAGTGCCACCGCGTCCGGGAGCGGGTCGGGAACCGACTCCGCGCGGCTGCCCGCGGATCCCCGCCACAGTCTGGCACTCTTCCAGGAGCTGATGCTCGAGCTGCGCGCCGCGCGTCAGCGCGAGGACCTCGTGACCTTCGGATTCGCGGGCCTGCTGGTGCTGGTCGCCGCCGGACCGGTGCTCGAGGGCCATCCCGGCCCGAGCTGGGTGGCTCGTCTCGTCGCGGTCGTGGGTGTCGCGATCCTCGGCTGGCGTGTGAACGGCTTTCTCGCCGAGAACCGCAATCGGCAAAATCAGATCCGCAAGATCATCAGCATCACCGAACATGCGTATCCATTTCCAACCGATCGCAGCGTGGTGCGGCTCTCCGACATCAAAAACCTCGACGGCCCCGGCGAATGGGACAAGAGCGACTACTCGCTCGCGGACTGGGACCGATCGGAATACAGCGTGTTCCTCAAGCTGCTACTGGTGATCGCCATGGCTGCGGTGGCCTTGTTCTGAGCGTCCGGCCCGCGCGATTCAGCGGACCATTTCCATCCGGGTTCTCATGCCTTCGCGATCGTCCCCTCGCCACCTGCACGGGCTCGGCTCCGCCCTCGGCGGGCTCGCATGCGCTGCGCTGGTGGTGTTCGGACTCGAGCTGCTCACGGGCGGACCCGGTCTGGGGATCGCAGCACCTCCCGCACCCAAGGTCGGCGATCTCGCGCCCGACTTCGAGGTATCCGACCTCACCGGGCGCAAGGTGAAGCTCAGCGAGTTGCGAGGCAGTCCGGTGTTCCTGAATTTCTGGGCCACGTGGTGTCCACCCTGCGTGGAGGAGATGCCCTCCATCGCCGCCATCGCTCACGACCATGGCAGCAAGGGGCTGCGCGTGGTGGCTGTCAACGTCGACGCCTCACCAGCCGCCACGATCCAGAAATGGCTCGACGGCAAGAAGCTCGCGATCGAGGTGTGGCTCGACCCCAACGGCGCGGTCGCGCACCAATACGGCACCTTCAAATACCCCGAGACCTACATCATCGACCGCACCGGCAAGATTCAGGCGAAGTACGTGGGCTCGCACCCCTGGACGCAGCCACCGTTCGACGCGATGCTCGCCTCGGTGGTAGCGGGTGGCACCGCGCCCACCGCTGCGCCGGTCCCATCGTCGCCAACGCCGTGACGGGCGTGGTTCGAGCGACCCAAGCGCAGCGAGCTCCCGCCGCACCGAGCCGCTCATCGACGGCAGCATCGCCCGAGGGGGAATCGACATGACTCGCACTCGCTCCGCTCGATCGCGTTTTCTGGCGCTGGCCCTTTCCACGGCTTTCGTCGCGTGCCTAGCCAGCCCGCGCACGGCGCGCGCCGAGCAGCACGAAGCAGCACGCGGGAATCCATTCCACATCGCCGGTCATCTCCTGGCGCCGGTAGGCAATGCGTTCGGCCTGCTGGTGGTCGAGCCGTTCTTCTGGGTGATCGACAACGTACCGCTGATCTTCGACTTGGACTGAGCGCCAACGGCGTCGTCCCCCGAGTGCCGCTAGCGCTCGGCAGCTTGCTGGCTCGTGCGCCGGCGGCGCTGCGGTCGCACCTCGTGGGTCCGTTCGTCCTTCGCCTTCGCCGCAGTCGTTCTCGTCGTCCCTGAGTCCGAGCCCCAGGATGCACCGCTTCGCGACCGGACTCGCGTTGCTCGGGCTCGTCGCCGCCTTGGTGCTCGGGCAGCTCGTCCGCCACGTGAGCGATGCGGATCGTGCAGATGGCGGCACGCACCACGGCTTGATGCTCGAGATTCGCGACCTCGACGACTCAACGCGGCCGCTACTGTTCCAAGGGCCCGACGAGGCACCCGATCTGGCACGCGCACAAGCGCTGGGGTTGCTCGACGGCAAACGTCGATTCGTGGCTCGCTGGACGGGTTGGCTCCGAGTCGAACGCGCGGGCCCGCTCAAGATCACGTCGCGCTCCGACGACGGCTCCCGGGTGGTGCTCGACGGCAGCCGCTTGGTGCGGAACGACGGATCGCACGAGGCGCGCGCGCGCAGCGGCCAGCTCACGGTGCTGCCCGGCTGGCACGCGCTCGAGATCGAATACGACCAGCAGGGCGGCGACGCAGTGCTCGAGCTGAGCTGGGATGCACCGGGAGCGCCGGCGCAGCCTCTCGGTCCCGCGCCGCTGGTCGCGCGTCCTCCCGGCGCCCAGGATCTGTGGATTCTCGATCACATCACCGAACCGCTGGCGCGGCAGCGGGGATGGCTCGAACGTGCGCGGCTCGCCGCGTGGGGGACGACGGTGCTGGCCGCGTCAGTCGCGTTCGCCGCCGCGCGCCGGCGCCGCAAGGCGCTCGCGCGAGTCGTCGATGCCATGGCAGCGGTCACGCTCGGGACCTCCACCCGGCGGCGCTTCGCCGCTCTTGCGATCGCGTTCACGTGTGCGCTCGTGGGCTGGAACGAGAGCGAGGCGGCGCGCGGCGGATTCGCGTCGGCCTACCGCACGGCGCCCGAGGCCGGCGGCGGCCCGTGGCTCGATCAACCGCTCGATCGAGACGCATCCGGCGACGCTCGGGCGGCGGCGAGCGAGCGCGGGCTCGGCCCTCGCCTCGAACAGCGCTGGCAAGGGTGGATCTTCGTCGACGAGCCCGGATCCCATTGGTTCGAGGCCTCGGGCGACGCGCCCAATCTGGTCGCCATCGACGGCCGACTCGTGGTTTCCCACCCGGGCACCGCCACTCAGGGACGCCCGAGCCGCGGACGGGTGATCCTCGAGCGTGGCGTTCACGCGATCACCCTCCTCGCCGGGCTCGACGCGTACCAGAGCCACCCGGCGAGCTTTCGTTGGGCCAGACCGGATCATGCCTTCCGTCCGTTGCGAGCGCTCGACGTCTTCCCCGCGCGCCCCTCCGCAGCGGAGCTCGCGTCACAACTGCGACTTCGCGAGGCACGCCCCGTGATACATCGGCTTGCCCTGGCGCTCGTGATCGTGGCGCTCGTGGCGAGCGCGGGCGCCGTGCGTCGACGCACGCAGACTCCCTTCGATGGCTGACGCGACTCTATTCACACCCGAGGAGGCCGCGCGCACGCAGGTCGCACCGGCCGGCGGCGCAGCGGCGCTCATCGCGCTCGTGTTGCTCGGCGCGCTTCATCTCTACCCGCTCAGCCTGCACCCCACGCGGCTTCATCTCGGCCGCGGTAGCGCCGACACCCAGGAGATGATGTGGCGCCTCGCGTGGGGTGTGCACGCGATCGCGAGCGGTGATCGCAGCATCCAGGACGCCAACAACTTCTATCCCGACGAGGGCACGTACGCGACGATGGACTACGCGTACGGGTTGATCCCGCTGACGGCGGTGTTCCGGATCTTCACGCGGGATCCGCTCGCGCTCTACAACCTCACCGCGCTGGCCTCGATCGCCATCGCCGCGTGGGG
>CAYUSL010000170.1:0-11899 GCA_964447125.1 uncultured bacterium
CGAAGCTGATCGGCGCGGAACGGCTTGCTCAGGTGATCGTCCATGCCCGCGGCCAGGCATTCCTGGCGGTCTTCGTCGAGGGCGTGGGCGGTGAGGGCGATGATGGGAGTGCGCCGCGCGTGGCCCGGATCGGCGGTGGCCTGAGCGGCTTCGCGCTCGCGGATGCGGCGGCTGGCAGCGAACCCGTCCAGGATCGGCATCTGACAATCCATGAGCACCAGGTCGTAGCGCGTGCGTGCCACCGCCTGGACGGCCTCCTGGCCGTGCGCGGCGATGTCCACCGTGCAGCCGATCCTTTCCAGCATCGCGCGCGCCACGTCCTGGTTCACCGGGTTGTCCTCGGCGAGCAGCACGCGCAGCGAAAGATCGCGATGCAGATCGGCGACGTTGCGGATGCGCGTGGTCTCGATCAGGGTCTGGGGGCGCGCTTGGATGGCGGCGAGCAGCGCCCGCAACAAGTCCGATTGGCGGGTGGGCTTGGTGAGCCAGACCACCACGTTGGCGAGGTCGCGCCGTGGGTCGGGATCAGGCGCAACCGAGGTCAGCAGGATGAGCGGCATGCGGCGAGTGGCTGGATGGTCGTGGATGGCGCGCGCCAGGGTGAGGCCGTCCATGCCGGGCATGTGGACGTCGAGCACCGCGATCTCGAATGGCTCGCCGGCGGCGTGAGCGGCCTCGAGCCTGGCCAGGGCGGCTTCGCCGCCGTCGAGGAGCTCGCACGCCATGCCCCATTTGCGGAGCTGCTGATCGAGGATCTCCCGATTGGTGGCATTGTCGTCCACGACCATCACGCGGCGGCCGGCGAGCGCGTGAACGTCCACGTGCTCGGTGAGGGGCGTTGCGCTGCAGGCCGGCAACGCCGCGGCGAACGTGAACGTGGAGCCGCGACCCAGCTCGCTCGCCGCGCGCACCGTGCCGCCCATCAGCTCGGCGAGCTGGCGACAGATGGCCAAGCCGAGGCCGGTGCCGCCGAAGCGCCGCGTGGTGGAGGCGTCCGCCTGAACGAAGGGGTCGAAGAGATGGTCGAGCGCGGTGGGGTCGATCCCGATCCCCGTGTCGCGCACGGTGAAGGTGATGGTCGCGTCGCCTGAGTGCGGTCCGGACACCCGTACCAGCACTTCGCCGTGCTCGGTGAACTTGATCGCGTTCCCCACCAGGTTGGTGAGCACCTGGCGCAGCCGTACCGGGTCGCCTTTCACCAGCGCCGGCACCGAGTCCTCGACGAAGTAGAGCAGCTCGAGCCCCTTGCGGCGCGCGCGGTCGGCGAGCAAGTCCACGACGTCGCCCACCAGCTCGCGCAGATCGCACTCGGTGGTTTCGAGCTTGAGCTTGCCGGCCTCACTCTTCGAGAAGTCGAGGATGTCGTTGATGACCTGTAGCAGCGCCTCTGCCGAGCCGTGCACCGTCTTCGTGTAGCGGCGTTGTTGCTCGTCCAGGCTGGTACCGAGCAGGAGCTCGGTCATGCCCAACACGCCGTTCATGGGGGTGCGGATCTCGTGGCTCATGTTGGCGAGAAAGCGCGACTTGGCGCGACTCGCCTCCTGGGCGGCTTCCGCGTGCTGCTTCGCCTCGATGGTGGCGGCCGCCAGCGCCGCGGTACGCGCCGACACCTTCTCTTCGAGCGTGCGCTGCTGCTGCTCGACCTCCTGACGATAGGCGCGCAGACGCTCCAGCATGCGTTGGAACGCCCGACCCAAGTCACCGACCTCGTCCTCGGCGGTCACGTCCACCGACTGCTCGAAATCTCCTTCGGCGATCTCGCCGGTGACGCGGACCAAGGCGCCGATGGGACGCACCAGGTAACGAGTGAAGTAGAGCGTCGCCAGCACGGCCAGAAAGGTGAGCGTGCCCGTCGTGGCGAGGGTTGCGAGGATGAAGTTCCGCACCCGCTCGCTCGCACGTTGCTCGCTCAGGCCGAGCTGGACGAAACCCAGCGGCTCGGCGGCCTCTTCGCTCGGCGCACCGGCAAACATCAGGTCCGTCGCGCCCACAGGAGCGCTGCGCAGCACCGGTGTAACGACCTCGACGTACCGATGCCCATTGCGAAGATCGGTGACGTGGTGGACGTAGGGTTGTCGACCGTCGCTGGGCAGCACCGCGGGATCGACGCTCGGAATCGCGTCGATGCTTGCCACCACCTTCTCCGCCAGCGGGCGGCGCTCGGCATCCAGGATGCGCACGTAACCGACGTCGGCCGAGGAACTCACCGAAGCGACGATTCGCTGCAGCTCGTCGGGAGCGCGGGTGTAGATCGCGTACGGGCTCTCGCTCGACAGCCCGCGGGCGAGCTCGCGAGCGCGTAGCTCGCTCGCTGTATGCGCCTCCGTCCACGTGCGGTAAGCGGCGAAGCTGGCGATGCCGATGGACGACACCAACACCAGCGATGCGCTGAGCAAGCTGAACTGGCTTGCCAGGCTGCGGCGGCGACGGCGTTCGGTCATGGCTCGGCGCACCTCATTCGTAGCGGGCGGCGGCTGCGTCGACGAGCGCCGCGGGGATCTCGATCTTCATCGCGCGCATGGTCCCGAGGTTGATCGCGTGCAGCACCTTGCGAGGGGTCACGACGGTGTTCGAACGCGTGACGCCCGCGAGAACCTGCTCCCCGCATTGCCGCCCGAGATCCACGTAGTCGCGCTCCAGCGCGTAGAGCGCGCCCGCCTTGACCCAGGGTTCGGACGGACCTGCCAGCGGAATGCGATTCTGCAGCGAGAAGACGATCAACGTCTTGGCCGTCTCGGGCGAGAGCACCACACCATCCGGGATGCCGAGCAGGAGCTGCGCACGCTGATCGAAGTTCTTGAGCGCCAGCGGCAGCTCCTGCGGGCTCGGTACCTCGCGGGTGACCAGCTCCAGGCCGAGCTCCGCTGCGGCGGCGCGTGCCGCTGCCACGCGCTCACCGTTCTCCTTGGGATCGAAGAGGATCCCCACGACTGTTCGATCGGGTAGCAGCCGCCGCACCCAGCGCAGTTGCTCTTCGAGGGGGAACTCGAGCGTCACGGCGCTCGACTCGGGGCGATCGCGAACCAGCTCCGGCGACAGCACCAAGCACGCCACCAGCGGCACGGCTGCAGGCGCCGCCGCACGCGTGGCTGCAGCGCCCAGCGTCACGACCACCGAAGGGCCGCCGCCGAGCCACTCGCCGAGCGCGGCACGCGTCCGTGCAGGATCGCTCGCCGCTCGCTCGATGCGCAGCTCGCGCGGGGGAGATTCGCGGGCGAGGACTTCGCGCACTCCCGTGACCGCGTCGCGATACGGCTTGGTGTCGTCGCTGGTCACGACCAGGACGCGGGTGGCGAGTGTGGCTCCGCCGCCACTCGCCGCCAGCGGCTCGAGGCCGAGCGCCGAGATTGCGAGCACCCTCGTCACCGCGCGAGCGGCACGGGAGAGCAGCGTGGGGGGCGCGGGGTGCATCACGGCCACGGCAGCTCGTAGCGCACGTCCAGCCAGAACGTGCGCCCATCTTGCGGGATTCGGTCTTGCGCGAACTCGTCGGTGACCGGGTCCGCATACTGCTCGTCGAGAAGGTTGCGCACGCTCGCGGCCACGGCGAGGCCGCCCAGCCAGCGGCGCGAAGTGAGCGTGAGATCGACCGGGTATGCGGCGGCTCGCGCGTGTTGCGCGGCGACAGGTAGCGCGCTTCCACCGCGACACCGAGCGCGTCGCCCACGATCGGGACGGCGAAAGCGGCGACGGCGGTGTGCGCCGGCGAATCGGCCAACGAGGCCCCGTGGGTGTCCGTGGCGCGCTGGAGGCCGTAGCCGACCTCGCCCTGAGCACCGGCGGCGAGGCGACAGACGACGCGCAGCTCCGCGCCCACCGCCGAGAAGCTGGCTGCGTTGCGGTAGACGAGCAGGCCGTCACTTTCGTCGGTGGTGAGCGTCACCAGATCGTCGATCGAGTAGTGAAAGACGGAAGCGGTCAGCTCGAGGCGGTCGAAGAGCGACTGCTCGCCCACCAGCTCCACCTGGCGGATCGTCTCGGGCGCCAGGTGATGCGGCGGCTTCTGGGTGATGCCATCGGCGTAATGGAGCTCGTACGGATTCGCGGCGCGAAATGCTTCGCCGTAGATGAGCTTGAAGGTGGTGTCGTCGAGGGGGTGGAGGATGGCCGCGACGCGGGGGCTGAGACGGCTGTTTCCCGGTACCTCCGCGTCGAAGCGCAAGCCCGCGTTGAGCAGGAGCCACGATGCGATGCGGTACTCGTCCTGGGCGAAGAGCCCCCAGTCGACGGTCTCGCGGCGATCGTCGAGGGTGAGCGGCTCGCCCTCGTCACCGTCGTGCTGGCGGAGGCGGAAGTTGGTGCGGTTCTCGACGCCCACCACGAGCCGGTGCGAGTCCAGCACGACCTTGCCGAGCTGAAGCTCGGCGCCCAGCCGCTGGGAATCGGCGTCGTCCTGCCACAGCGACGTGTCGCTCGGGTCCTCTTCGGGGCCGGCGTAGAGATAGCGTCCGTTGTAGCGGAACCAGTCGTAGACGAGGCGGAGCTCGGGCGTGAAGCCGGCGATCTCCATGGGGCGGTACGTGAGGTCGAACCACGCGTACTGGTCGCGGGTGCGGTTGCGGTCGGTGGGGAAGACGGTCTCGAAGGGTGAGGTGGGCAGGGTCTTGTCGCTCGAGCCGTGGCCCGCACTCAGCGTGAAGTCGTCGTACGAGCCCTTGCCGTAGAGGTGATAGACGAAGCTGCCATCCGCGTTGCGTGCCAGCCCGTTCCCAGTGGAAGGGTCGTCGAACGCTGGGTAGTAGAGGCTCGCATTTCCGTCGCTCGTGAGGACCGAGCCGGCGATCAGGGCTTCCGCGCCGCTCGAACCTTGGGCGCCCACGGTCGCGCCACCTCCGTACGTCGCGTGGCTTCCCGCGCGCGCGCTCGGCTCGACACCGGCCACGTCGCGCCCGCGTCGCGTGATGACGTTGACCACCCCGAAGAAAGCACTCGTGCCGTAGAGCGAGGATGCAGGGCCCCGAACCACCTCGATCCGGTCGATCAAGCTCAAGTCCACCGGAAAATCGGCGCTCAGCGGTGCCTGGTCGTACACCGGGTTGTTGAGCCGATGGCCGTCGAGGAGGAGCAGGATGCGGTTGTTGTACTCGCCGGCGCCGCTGAAGCCGCGCACGCCGAGATAGAGGTAGTTGCGATCGTTTGTGGTGAAGAACCCCGGCAGACGGCTCAGCGCCTCGGCGAGCGTGCGATAGCCGAAGCGCCAGATCTCGTCGCTGGTGATGACACTCACCGCCGACGGCGCATCGCCCACGCGCTGTGCGTAGCGCGATGCCGTCGCGACCGACGGGATCTCGTCGAAGAGCACCGACTCGTCACCCTCGGCGGCGAGCCCAGGTGCAGCGAGCGTCGTCCACAGGGCGAGACTCAGCGCTGCCCGGAAGGACCGGGGCTTGTGTGACAGTGAGCACACGCGAGTCGCGACGACCGTCCCGAATGGACTGGAGATCTGCATTCAAGCGCATGGAGCAAGTTGTGCGCCGCGCGTGGATGCAGGACTCGATCGTCGCAACATGCTGGAATCGTGAGGTAAGCAGCGATGATCTGGTGGACAAGAGGGAGCTGTCGGTCCGAAATGGGCGGGATGCCCGACTCGACCTCGCCGCCGCAGAGAGGGCGAGAGCTCGAGGGCAGAGCGATGTGCTCACGCGAGCCGTGCCCGCAGACGAGTGCCCAGACCCGCGCGACTCGGCCGAGACATCTCTGCCAAAGCGATCCACGACCGCGCGAGGACCTCGCTTGCGGCGCGAAGTAGAACATGTTCTACTTCGCGCCGCAGGGTAGGCGGCACGCGCACCGGCGCGGTGGATCGGTGGCTTCGGTACCGACCCAGCCCCGGTTGCCCCTGGGGTGTTCTGAACCAATCGGTCGAAGGATCGCGATCTCGCGGAGGAGGCCTGAACCGGTAGTCGCGGACAGGACCTTGGATGCGCCGTCGATGGATTTGACCGAGCGGACGATCCCGCGCCTGGTGCGGCGAGCTGCAGAGCTTCACCCTCACTCCAACGCGATCGAGGACGGCGACACCGTCCTCACGTTCCCCGAGCTCCTCGGGGCTGCGCGCCGGGCAGCAGCGGCGCTGATCGCGGCGGGTGTGGGCCCAGGCGAGCGCGTGGGCATCTGGGCGCCCAACATCCACGAATGGGTGGTGGCGGCGCTCGGCATCCACGGTGTGGGTGGCGTGCTGGTGCCACTCAACACGCGGATGAAGGGTGCGGAAGCCGGCTACGTGCTGGAGAAGAGCCGCGCCCGGCTGCTCTTCGTGGTCGCGTCGTTTCTCGACAACGATTACGTGGCGATGTTGCGGACGGCGTTGGGTGGCGCTGCCCACGATCGCCCCATCACCGAGCTACCAGCATTGGAACGGCTGGTGGTGCTGCGCGGACCTGCACCGCAGGGCTGCGTCGGCTGGGACGAGTTCCTGCAGAGCGGGGAGAAGGTCGACGCAGCCACGGTGGAAGCGCGAGCGCTGTCGGTGAAGCCGGACGATCTCTCCGACATTCTCTTCACGTCGGGTACCACCGGGAAGCCCAAGGGTGTGATGACCACCCACGCGCAGAACCTGCGCGCGTACGAGGCGTGGAGCGAAGTCGTGGGGCTTCGCGCCGGCGATCGCTACCTGGTGGTGAACCCCTTCTTCCACGCCTTCGGCTACAAGGCGGGGTGGGTGGCGTCGCTCTTGCGCGGAGCGACCGTGCTGCCGCATCTCGTCTTCGACGTGCCACAGGTATTGGAGCGGATCGGGCGCGATCGGGTGACGATGCTGCCGGGCCCACCGACGCTCTACCAGATGATCCTGGCGCATCCGGATCGGAGCCGTTTCGATCTCGGCTCGCTGCGGCTGGCGGTCACCGGCGCCGCGTCCATTCCCGTCGAGCTGATCGTGCGCATGCGCCGCGAGCTCACGTTCGAGACCATCATCACCGGCTATGGGCTGACCGAGGCGTGCGGGATCGCGACGATGTGCCGCTACGACGACGATCCCGCGACCATCGCCACCACGTCCGGCCGCGCGATTCCCGACGTGGAGGTGCGCTGCGTCGACGCCCAGGGTGCCGAAGTGGCGCGCGGTACGCCCGGCGAGATCGTGGTGCGCGGCTACAACGTGATGCGCGGCTACTTCGAGGACGAGAAAGCCACCGCCGACGCCATCGACGCCCAGGGCTGGCTCCACACCGGGGACATCGGCGTGATGGATGCGCGGGGCTACCTGCGCATCACCGATCGCATCAAGGACATGTTCATCGTGGGCGGCTTCAACGTGTACCCGGCGGAGGTGGAGGCTGGGCTCGTTGCTCACGAGGCGATCGCGCAAGCCGCGGTGATCGGCGTACCGGACGAGCGGCTGGGCGAGGTCGGCATGGCGTGGGTGGTGCTGCGCTCCGGTGCGGCACTCGCCGCCGACTCGCTGATCACGTGGTGTCGCGAGCGCATGGCCAACTACAAGGTCCCGCGCTACGTCGAGATCGTGGACGCCTTGCCGCTCAACGCCTCGGGCAAGGTCACCAAGTTCGTGCTGCGCGATCGCGCCCGCGCCCGCTTCGGCGGCTGAATCGCCGCGCCGCGACGGCGCCCTCGGGGCCTCTGCCGCGACAGGCTGGAGCGCGCGCGATCCTTCGCGCGCGAGGCCAGAGTGAGACGCCACCGCTTCCCCAGAGGTGCAGATAGAGCGCGCGCTCTGTACGATCCTGGTCGTCGTTTCCACAGCCCTCCGGGATGGAACGAGAATCAGCGTGCGAATCGTCGTCGCCAACGCCCCGTTGACGCTGGGGCCGCAGTTCCCCATCCCGACGATCATTCGCGACAAGGGCAAGGACATGCCCTTGGGACCGCTCTACCTGGCGGCGGCGCTCGGCCACGCAGGGTACGACGACGTCCACGTGTTCGACGTGCACACCTCGGGATTGGGGCCCGAGGCCGCGGCGCGGCGGATCATCGCGCTCGCCCCCGACCTCCTGGCGCTCAAGGTCTACAGCTTCTCCTGGTACGACGCCGTGGTGCTGGCGCGCGCCGTGCGGCGTGCGCTTCCCCGCTGCCACATCGCGTTCGGTGGGCCGCATGCCGATCATTACGCGGCGGCGATGGCTTCGGTGGGAGTGTGCGACAGCGTCTGCGTCGGGTACGGCGAAGCTGCGATCGTGGCGCTCGCGCGAGCGGTCGAAGGAGGAACGTCCCTCGCCGGCATCCCGGGACTCGCCTACCACGACGGCTCGCGGGTGGTGTCGAGCGCTCCCGCACCGCTGCCCCACGACCTCGACAGCCTTCCGTTTCCGGATCGCTCGCGGGTGCGACCCCAGGACTACACCTCCTGGATGATCGACCGTCCGCTCGCCACCACCGCGATGATGACCAGCCGCGGTTGCCCGTTCGCTTGTGCGTTCTGCTCGGAGGCGCGCACCCGCTTCAAGCAACGCAGCGTCGCGAACGTGATCGCCGAGATGCGCGATTGCTACGAGCACGGCTACCGGATGGTGAACTTCGAGGACGACATCATGAACCTCGATCGCCGCTGGATGCTGGCGTTCACGGACGCGCTGGCGTCTTTGCCTGAGCGGCCGCAGTGGGGGTTTCGGGGGCGCGTACGGGGATTCGACCGCACCCTCGCGCAAGCCTGTGCGAGGGCCGGCTGCACCCGCATCAACTTCGGCGTCGAGTCGGGCAGCGACGACATCCAGGCGTGGATCGGCAAAGGCATCACGCTCGCGGACGTGCGCGAGGCGGTGGCGGCTGCCAAGGAAGCGGGCATCACGACGGTCTGCTACTTCATCCTCGGCTTTCCCGGCGAAACCCCGCAGATGATGCGCGAGACCTACCGCTTCGCGCGTGAGATCGCACCCGATTACGCCCAGTTCACTCCGCTGGTGGTGATGCCGGGCACGCGGCTCTACGAACGCGAGCAGGAGCTTCACGGTCCCGGCTACGACCCCTTTCTGGATCACACGCTGGCCCCGACACGGCGGTTCCTGTTACCGCCGCCGAGTGGCACCGCGTCGCGTGCGGTGGTCTTTCGCAGGGCGCGCGCCGCGTATTTCGCCTACTACTTCCGACCGCGATTCCTGTTCTCGGGCCGCGCAGTCCGCGGCGGTTGGCGGCGAGGGTTGCGCGCGGGATTGTCTCTCGTGAGCTACGTGCTGCGTGGCCATCGCGGCGTCCTGGAGCGACCCGTCTTCGCGCCAACGCCGGCGACCGCCGTCGGCTGACCGCGCTCACGCGCGCGCAGGGGCACCGAGCGGCGCCAGCTCGGGCCGTCGCGCGGGCGTCGAGCCGCTCGACACCGTGCCTTGCTGGCCGTTCGCTGCGCGAGCTGCGTCGGCGGCGGGAGTCGGCCCGCCGGCGGGGGTCGGCGCCACACGCAGCCATTCGACGAGCCGACGAATCTCGGGCACCCCGGCGATTCGTGCGAAGGCCACGTCGAGACCAAGCCCGAGCAGGCCGAGTGCTCCGAGCTCGGCGAGACGCAGCAGGCTGGTCGATTCGGCGGTGAGTGATGCGGACACGGCGTGGTTCGCGATCCAGCCGCTCGTGTGGCGTTCGAGCGGTGCCAGCACGAGGCCCATGGCCGCCGCCGCAAGCCACGGTCTTACGCTCGCGCGAAGGAGTCGCGCGATCCCGAGTCGGCCCAGACGGCGTCGCAAGAGCACTACCAGTAGTGGGAACGAGAGCCAGGCGTTGACGCTGAAAGCGAATGCAATGCCACCCACGTCGAAGCGCTCGGCGAGGCCGTAGCCGAGCGCGGTCATGGGCGGCAGCAGCGCGAACGCGAGTGCTGCGAGCCTGGGCGCCTCGCCCATCGACATCGCCAGATAGGTCGGGACCTGATTGAGCACGATCGCAGCGATCCAGGGCGCGAAGCCGAGCACCACGTCGCCGGTGAGACGCGTGCTCTCGGCGGAAAAGCGCCCGCGCTCGAAGAGGGCCCCGACCAGCGGCGCGCGCAGCACGATCACCAGCACGATGAGCGGCGCCAGCGCCACGCTCGCGATGCGCACGAACCCCACCACCAATTGCCGCAAGCGCGGTAGATCGCCGGCCGCGACCAAGGCGGCCATCCGCGGATAGAGCGGGGAAACCAACGACCCCTGGACGAGCGTGGGGATCACGGCAAGGACCGATGTCCCGTAGCGAAAGGCCGCAACGCGGCCCGCGCCCAGATGAGACGCGAGCGCCGATGCGATGCCGAACCCGGCCACCACCGCCAGCGAAAAGGCCGTGGTCGGGGCAATCTGGCGCAACACGGCGCGAAACGACGGATCGTTCCAGTCGACGCCGATTCGAAGCTGGCGATGGTGGGGCAGAAGCCGCGGTAACACCGCCAGCGCCTGCACGGCATAGCCGCCCACCACTCCCCACGCGGCACCTTCGATTCCGAGCGCCGGGCCGAGCACCACCACACCCGCGATGAGCCCCAGGCTCGGAAAGAGTGTTGCAACCGCCGTCGAGGTGTAGCGGCGGTACGTGTAGAGCACGGCCTCCGCGACCGCGAACGCGGGAAAGAGCACCAACACGGGGGCCACGATCCGGCTCATGTGCACGAACGCGCGGCCGCCATCGCCGCGGAGCGCAGGAATCCAGGCCACGGCGAGGGGTGCCGCGAGCACGTACGCGAGCCCCACGATGCCGAGCACGCCGATGGCGAAGGTCGCAACACTCGAAGCCAGCCGCAACGCTTCGGTCTGCCCCTCGCGCTCGCGCGTGGCCACGAATCGTGGCACCAAGGAGAGATGGAGCACCGAGCGGCTGTGGAAGCCGAGAAGCACGGGCAGAAGCTGTGCGAGGAAGAAGGCGTCGGTGTCGGGTCCGGCGCCGAAGCGCGCGGCGACCACCGCCACCGACACGAAGCGCAGACCGAGCGAGACGATGCCGATGGCGAGCAGCGCCACGGAGGCCGAGCGCAAGTGCTCTGGTTTGCCGAGGGATGAGCCGACGTCCATGGCGCGTGGGCGCGGGCGCCCGCGGCCTCTGCCGAAGCGGCTGGAGTGGCGATCGCCCGCGTCGTGCATCCAGGGAGCAGCCGCCATGCCAGCGCCGATGCGCGCACGCGAGCGCTTTCGTCACGCGTTCACGACAAACTGCCGCAGGGGCAGGCGGAACGCCCGGGCAATCGTCCGTATTCGTCCTCGCGCGGCCGCGCGTGTCGAACGATTGACGGCACTCGAGCGCGGTTGGCGCGCTAGGTAGAACGTGTTCTACTTGGCGGCTCGATTCCATCCCGGCGCCGTCTTCGAGGAGAGCAAGCGATGCCCGAGGCCTACATCGTCGACGCGGTTCGCACACCCGTAGGCAAGCGCCGCGGCGGATTGAGTCAGGTCCACCCGGCGGATCTCGGCGCGCACGTGCTGCGCGAGCTGGTGAAGCGCACCGGAATCGATCCGGCCGCCGTCGAGGACGTGATCTTCGGCTGCGTCGACACCATCGGCCCGCAGGCCGGCGACATCGCGCGCACTTGCTGGCTCGCCGCCGGGCTACCCGAAGAGGTCCCGGGTACCACCATCGATCGCCAGTGCGGCTCGTCGCAGCAGGCCGTCCATTTCGCCGCGCAAGCCGTGATGAGCGGTACGCAGGACCTGGTGGTGGCGGGTGGCGTTCAGAACATGAGCCAGATCCCGATCGCGTCGGCGATGACGGTCGCCGCCCAGTTCGGTTTCACCGATCCGTTCTCGGGCTCGACGGGCTGGCAGGAGCGTTATGCGGGCCAAGAGGTCTCGCAGTTCCGCGCCGCCGAGATGATTGCCGCCAAGTGGGACTTGAGCCGCGAGGACATGGAGCGTTTCGCGCTGGCGAGCCACGAGCGTGCGATCCGTGCCCAGGACGAAGGCCGCTTCGATCGTGAGATCGCGCCGCTCGCTGGCGTGACCCGCGACGAAGGGCCGCGACGCGGCACCACGCTGGAGCAGATGGCCACGCT
>CAYUSL010000171.1:0-11852 GCA_964447125.1 uncultured bacterium
GGGCGAAGCGGCGCGCGAAGCCGATGGTGAGCACGTTGGGGTCGAAGGAGTCGGCCACGCGCCGCGCCACGGCAGGTTCGAGGCCGTCGGTGCGCTCGCTCTGCTGCACCAGACGACGCCGCACGAAGCGCACCAGCTTCGATTTCAGGATCTGCAAGGTCTCCCAGAGCTCCACGTCGGGGACCTCGTCGATGCCCATCCACGTCTCCGGGTGCGCCAGGTGGATCGGCCAGTCGGGCCTGAGATGCCGGTCGTAGAGCAAGCGCATCTCGGGCGCGAGCCACGTGGGAACGTGGACACCGTTGGTGATGTGCCCGACGGGCACCTCGGACTCGCTGCGTTGCGGCCACAGACCGTGCCACATGCGCCGCGACACCCGGCCGTGCAAGGCACTCACTCCGTTCGCCTTGGTCGCGCACTTGAGCGCCAGCACCGTCATGCAGAAGGGCTCGCCAGCGTCTTGCGCGTTGACCCGACCCAGCGAGAGCAATCCCTCGCGAGTCAAGCCGAGGCTCTCGCGCATGCCGAGCAGGTGCTCCTCCACCAGATCCGGCTCGAAGCGATCGTGCCCCGCCTCGACCGGCGTGTGGGTGGTGAACACCACCTTCTGACGCACCTCGCGCATCGCGTCCACGAAGCTCAGCCCGTCCTCGTGCATGCGCTGGCGAACCATCTCGAGCACGGCGAATGCGCTGTGGCCCTCGTTGAGATGCACCACGCCCGGCACGATCCCGAGTGCCGTGAGCGCGCGCATGCCGCCCACGCCGAGCAGGAGCTCCTGACGAATGCGGGTTCGGCGATCGCCGCCGTAGAGGCGGGTCTCGACGCTCAGGTCGAACGCGCCGTTCTCGGGCACGTGTGGGTCGAGAAGCACCAGGCTCACGCGCCCCACGTCCACGCGCCAGACCCGCGCCCGAAGCACCGTGCCGTTGCCGAGCGGCGTCTCGATCACGACCTTCTGACCATTGCGATCGATGGCCTCGCGCACCGGCTGCTCGCCGGCATCGAAGCTCGAGTAGGTCTCCCGCTGGTAACCGGAGCGATCGATCCATTGCCGGAAATAACCTTCCCGGTAAAGCAAGCTCACGCCGACCAGCGGCAGCCCGAGATCCGAGGCGCTCTTCAAGTGATCGCCGGCGAGGACCCCCAAGCCGCCCGAATAGAGCGGCAGCGACTCGTGCAGGCCGAACTCCGCCGAGAAGTACGCCACCGGGCGCGCCAGCAAGGCCCCGGCGTGGGCGATCGCCCAGGTGCGCGTGTCGGTCAAGTAGGTCTCGAGGCTGCGATACGCGCCCTCGATGCGGGCGTTGAGCTCGAGCTCGTGCGAGCGCTCGATGATGACCGCGTCGCTCAGCCGCTTGAGCATCGCCACCGGGTTGTGGTCGCAGCGCCGCCACAGATCGGGATCCAGCGAGCGGAACACCTGTACGACCTCCGGGTGCCACGCCCACCACAGATTCTGGGAGAGGCGTTCCAGCTTGAGGCGCAAGAGCTTCGCTTCGTCACGCGTGATCATGACCAGGACCCGAGCTTTCTCGAGGCAACGCCACTCTGGAGGCGGCCCGCGGCAACGATGAGACCGACGTACGACACCGAAGATCGACCACAGGTGGCGAACTGTATCTCCACAATTCCGCGGGAAAAGAGCCACGAAGCAACATCGCGATCGGATGTGCCACGGGCGCCACCGCTGGCGCGCGGGGACCAGCACGCGGCGCGGGCGCTCACTCGGAGCGACGCGGGCGCACCAGGGTGTCGGTGGGCGGCTCGGCGGAATCGGCGTCGTCGTGGATCGTGACGACGTTCCCGCCGGCGGCTTTGCTCCGGTAGAGCGCCGCGTCCGCTCGAGTGAGCAGCGTGCTGACGTCCACGAGTGGCGTGCGACCGAGTGCCACGCCCACGCTCGCGCCGATCTGCACCGAGTGATCCTCGACGACGATCGGACGCCGAATCGCGTCGACGACCTTGCGGCCCAGCGCCATCGCCTCGCTGGGCACGTGTACCGAGAACTGGATCACGACGAACTCGTCGCCGCCCATCCGCACACTCAAGTCGTCGTGGCGGGTGACCTGAACCACGCGATCCGCCACCACCTTCAGCACCTCGTCGCCCAGGCGGTGACCGAGCCGATCGTTCACGCTCTTGAAGAGATCGAGATCGATGAAATGCACGGCGATCTGCTCGTCGGAACGGCGACGCCCGTCGTGACGCAACCGTTCGAGCCGCTCGACGAGGTGCTGGCGGTTCGAGAGGCCGGTGAGCGCGTCGTGGAACGCGAGGTGGCGCAGCTTCTGGAACTCTTGCTGCTCCGTGAGGTCCTGGAGGATGCCGTCGATCACCATGTCGCTGCCCCGCGGTCGCGGCACCGGACGGCCCTTGAACGCTGCCAGGAACGCGGTACCGTCCGCGCGCCGCACCCGCACCTGCACGCTGAATTCGCGCTGCGCCGACGAGGGCGTCGCGAGCAGCGTGCGGATCACCGGGCGATCCGCACGATCGATTCGCGCCAAGAGCTCCTCGAGCGACGACGGCAACGCGTCCGCGGGGCCGAGGCGAAGGAGCACGCGCGCGATCGCGTCGAATCGCAGTCGCTGCTCGCCCGGATCCCACGTCCAACCGGCCACCGCAGCGATCTGCTCGAGCTCGACGGCGCGCGCTTCGGCGGCGAGCAGCGCATCCATGCGGCGGCGCTGGGCGACCAAACGCCACACCACGTCACCGAGCCGCACGAGGCATTCGGCGTCGGCAGAATCGTACGGCGCATCGCGGTTACCGACCCCGAGCAACACACGTGTCTTGCCGCCCTCGATCACTGGCGCGCCGAGATGACGAAGCAGATGCGCGTGCCCCGCCGGATAGCCGCGCCGATCGGGCAGCGACTGGTAATCGTTGTGGATGACAGGACGCCCCAAGCGCGCCGTGTCCGCCCACACACCTGCGGCGTCGATCGGATAATGGCGATCGAAGACCGCCGTGCAGTAGGCGAGCGTGCTCCGCGACCACGCTGCCAGCTCGATCGTGCGCTGGTCCTCGTTGACGAAGTGCAGATAGCCGATGCGGCTGTCGGTCAACTCCACCGCACGATCGATCGCGAGCTGCACCAGCTCCTGCTCGCTCGCCGACCACACCCGCTCGTGGAGCTCCAGGTGGATCGCCAGCTCGCGCTCACGAACGCTCGCGGTCACGCCCGGACACCCTCTGCCGTGCGACGGCGGTCTGCTCGAATCCGGCGGCGCTCTGGCGTCGCCGATTCGGTCACGAGGCTAACCGCGCACCGCGGGAGCGGCCACCCGTCTCGCGCCGACGGTCGCTGCGCCCGATCGACAGCGACCGAGACACGGCGGACGCCGTGCGCGTGCAGCACCGTTTGACGTGCGGCGACGTGCGCGGCTCCGATCGTCGCGCCCGGCTCCGCGCCGCGTCGCACGTTGGGGACCGCACCTCCCGCGCGCGAGCCTGTTCCCCGCGAGGACCCTGTGCTAATTAAATCGGTCCCGCTCGCACGCGAGCGCATGGTGGGTGTAGCTCAGTCGGTTAGAGCGCCAGGTTGTGGCCCTGGAGGTCGCCGGTTCGATCCCGGTCACTCACCCCAGACGAGACGAAGGCCGTCGGGATCGCTCCCGGCGGCCTTTTGCGCTCCCGCGTGAGCGACCGCTTCCGCAATCATGTCGAAGGGTTGGTTGAAGGTCACCGAGAGGCGCCCCTCGCCCCAACTCGAGTTCGATAGTGCGATTTCCAGCAACAACCGCTTTTGCGCAGCGTCCCCCTGCTCGAAGAATCCCTTCGCGCCGCTGCAGATCTCCAAGAGCATCACGCCCTCGTCCAAAAACGTCTGATTTGCAGCCTTGTGGCGAGCGATCGCAGCTTCGATCCGTCCGAGCTCCTCCCGCCACTCACTCGTTTTTCGCTCGTAGATGTCGAGTTCGATAGCGCCGTCGAGCTTGTCCTCCCACGCCTTCTCGATGCGCGCCTCGAGCGTCGCCTGGTCCCGTGTCAGCGTGGCGAGAACTTCCTCGTGAACCTGCTTCTGACGTTGACGGCCGTCACGAAGGGACTCCTTCACCCACCCCCGAGCTTCGTCGTTGATAGCGAGTCGCCCGAGCACGTCGGCGAATGCCTGCTCGAGAACCTCCTCCCGCACGTACTCCTTGCGACACCGGCCGAGGTAACCCGTGCAGTGGTAGTAGATGTACTTCCCCTTCTTGAGCTCCGCGGTGATCGCACAGCCGCACCGCGTACAGCGGACCAGGCCGGCGAACATGAAGGTGCGGCCGAGGGAGCCATTGGGTGCCCTAGTTCGAGCGGTTAGGACGGACTGAACGCGATCCCACAACGCGACATCGACAATCGGGACGTGCTTCCCGGTGTAGCTCTTGTCCTTCCAGACGATCACGCCCTTGTAGAACGGATTCTCGAGAATCCGGTGGATGGACGACCGGGGGAGACGAGTCACCTCCTTGGCCCCAGTAGCCTCGGGATCCTGCTGTCGGGTCACACTCCGCCTCGCGGCACTGGTCTTCCTGGACTTACGCCTGCGCCTCGGTCTGAACCTCATCCCGTCGGCCTCGGCCATCTGCGCGATGTCGTCGATCGAATACGAGCCGGTCGCGTAGCGCTCATACATCGCGAGCACGTGGTGGCGTGCCGCCGGGTCCGGCTCGATGAGGCGCGCTTCTCCAGGGCCTTCCACATTCCGATAACCGTAGGGGGCGAGCGTCGGGAGCCAGCCTTCCCGCGCTTTCTGCTCTTGGCCCTTCTTCGTCTCCTCGCTGAGATTGTCGATGTAGTGCTTCGCCATCGCGACCTTGATCGCGTGGGTGAGGCGACCAGAGGAGTTGGAGCTCGGCGAGACGATGTCGCCGTCCTTGACGAAGTGGACCTCGGCGCCAAGTTCCTCGACTGTCAGCCAGTCCCGGAAGTTGCGATAGAGCCGGTCGGTCTTCTCGACCAGAATCACGGTCTCCGGTCTGCGGCGTACGAACTCCAGCAGCTCACCGAATGCCGTTCGACCGACCCGCTTCGCAGTCTCGACCTCGACGAACTCGACCGCGATTTCGAGCTTGTTCCGAGCCGCGTAGTCGCGTAACAAGCGCATCTGAGCTGCGAGGCTGTACTTGTCTTCCTGTTCGACGCTGCTGACGCGAATGTAGAGAGCGGCAGGAGTGCGCTCGTTGGCTTGGGGCCGGCGGTGCAGGGCCAGACCACGGTTCGCCCCGACGCTTGATCCGTGCGGTCGCCGCCGCGGCGCGGGCTGAGTCATGCCGAATCCTTTCGCGATTCGTCCTGACGAGACTGGTCCATCTGATTCTCATTCGCACTGACGCGCTTCGCCGCCCAGGGCGTTAGCAGGTCTACGAATGCTGTGATTCGGTGGACCATCGCCCGTGCCTCCTCAGCGGTGATCTCGCGCCCGTACTTCGGGCTCCAGAACCGTCGGGTGTACTCGATGATGTCCTCGTCGTCGCGTCGCACGGCACCCCGCCCGGCCCGACGGACCGAACGGAGTGCTAATCGAGCGACAGCTCGCCGCTCTCACCGTGGTCATCGGGTCATGGCGAGGTCGGCCCAAGTCCAATCCAGCACGGCTGCGACCTCCGGGAGACCGAGGGTCGCAGCCGTGCTCGATCCGAGTTGGGTCGGCCGCGTCCAAAGGATCATACACGCGCCCGCGAAGTTCTCAGGGCGACGAGGCGCGGAGCCTGGGAACGGTCCTCCGAGCCGATGCCGCTGACGGACACTTCATGATCCCCCCGCAAGGCTGCACATCCTGGCGCTGACGGTTGCACCGTCAGGTGACCGCCTCCGCTGTCGATTCCGGCCCCCTCGGACGAACCTCGTACCAGCACTCGGACAGTTCTTCCGCAGCCGGCTTCCCAAGAACGTCGGAGACTACGTCCGACGCCAACTCCAACAGCTCGATCCCGCCTTCCTCGAAGAGCTTCCAGCCGATCTCGAGTGCCCTCGGGTGGGGCTGGGTGCGCCGACTGCCCTTCTGGACGAACCCTGAGTGCGCGCGACCGGCAGGGAGCGTCCTGTCGACCCCGATGTCGATGAGCTCGAGGCCGACCTCTCCCAGATCGTCGAGCTCTGTGAGCGTCGCACGCTCCAGCGCCCACAGCTCCTTCGCACCCTGAATCTGAGCGCGACGCATTGCACTGACCAGGGGCGTCTCGCGCGCCGATATGCAGGTGAGCGGCGCTCCCCGGCTCACCACATCCTCGGCCTTCGGTTCCGTGATCCGAACCTGGGATCGTCGCACTGAGTCCTGCCCAACCTGGACGACTATCGGACGGTCTGATCCGCCGTGTTCCGCGCGCTTCGGCTTACGTCCTCGCTTCGCGAGCTGGTTCGGCGCGCGAAGCTGGTCGGTCCTTCGGGCGCGACCACTGATTTCGAGATTCTTCGATCGTGACTTGCGTGATCTCATCGTAGGCCTCCTGTCCGTCGTGAGAGCTGTTATGCCCGCCTTTCGGGATAACTTGTGGAATGCTCGTGGTCTTTTCTTGCTCGATGGGGAACGCGCCAGAGTCGTCGTGAGCGCCGTTCCTCCGCACCCCCTCCTCCACCAGCGGTGCCAATGGATCCTGTAGACGTGACCGTTCCACGATGTTGCGTATCCTCCCCCACTCTGGATCATACACGCGGAAAAACACCCCTCGGATCGAGGGCTTACGCGATCTCGCGTGAGCCTTCCGACCGCCTGTGTCGCGTCAACGCGCACGGCCGCCCGAGGCGGCGCCCCCTGATGGTGGTCGCCGGGCTGTCGTCGGCCTACGGGACGGGCACGAACCCGACGGTCCAGGTGCCACGGACACGAGAAGGTACCGCTGACGATCGGCGAGGCCATGAACCAGCTCACCGTGCGCATGATCGAGTTCGGGCCTGACACGCCGTGCACCAGGTGCAGGTTCTCGGTGGAGAGTTCCGCGCCCGTCTTGCTCTTCACACGGCCGGAGCTGCGTGCCCCTGCGGCACCGGCGACGTGAATTCCAGGAGCACGCTCTCGGGCGTCCGGCGGCCGTCCGCGAGCTCCGCAGAGCGGCCGGGCACCTGGGCCCATGCCCGACGGCGACGATGGCGGTCGTCTCGAGGCCGAGGACGGTGCCGTCGAGGACCTACAGAATGAGGTCGAACGTTCGACAGGTGGTCGACGTGCACGACAGCGCCCGCCTGATCCTCGCAGAGACGTCTGACGACGATGGGCCGCAGTGACAGCCCCGCGTTCTGCGTGTCGAACGTTCGACCGCTACCGAGCGAGGCGCTCGCGGAGCCCGGAGATGGCCTTCGAGAGCCCCGCGAGCTTGCGGTCGAGGGCCTTCGCTTCGGCGGGACGGAGCCCTTCCACGGTCACCTGGGACAGGGCACCGGCAGCCGTGCGAATCGTCTTCTGCACGCCCTCCAGGGGCGAGGTGGCGCTGCGCTTCCCCTTCGGTCGCTGCCGTGCAGTGCCGGCCCGTCGTCCGTCCCCGTGTTCATCCACCCGAGCTCGCTCTCCGTCGAGCTCTCGGACCGACGGCTTCGAGTATTTGACGCGGTCCCAGAGCTCCTCCTGAACCTTCGGGTCCTGCACGCGAGCCACTCGGAGCAGCGGGCCCATCTCCCACTCCAGACGCACCGCTTCTGCCTGCATCTTGCCGGGCAGCTTGGTGAGTGACAGGAGCTCCGTCATGGCCGAGCGCGGCCACCCCCTCCACTTGGCGAGCTGGGCGTGGGTCCACTTCTGCTCGCGTCGGAGGTCGTCGAGCCCCTGCGCCTCCTCGATCGGGTGGAGGTCGAGGCGGAACAGGTTTTCGATCATCGCGACCATCCGCTCGTCCGTTCTGGGCGAGAGCACAAGGACGGGAACCTCGCTCAGGCCAGCGATTCGTGCGGCTCGAAGGCGACGCTCGCCCGCAACGAGCCGGTATGCGCTCGGTCCAGCCTCCTTGACGAGCAGGGGTTCGAGGACGCCCTTGGCCCGGACGCTCTGAGCAAGCGCCGCGAGATCCGCCTTGTCGAAGGATCGGCGGGGCTGCTCGGGGTTGGGACGGATCGAGCTCTCCGGAACGCGGCGGTACTCGTCCTGGCTCCGCTCAAGGATCGCGCTGAACGCGCTGTCATCGAGGCTCGCGAACTTTCGTTTCCTTCGTCGCGCCATCTCCTACCTCCGCGCTCGGTCCTTCGTGGATGTCTCTCCGTTGCCCCGCAGATCCGATCGAACGAGAAGCAGCATTGTCCCCGTCGTGTAGAGCGCGGTCCTCTTCTGCCTCCGCAGCGGGATCTTGCCGCGCTTCCGAACCATGACGTCAGAGGCGGCTACATCGCATCTGCTGGAAGGCAATCATCGGCGGAAGGAGCACCAATGACGCCGCCGAGAGGATCGTCGGCACGGGGGTATGATTCTCTTGCGCCCATGGGGTTCGCGACCGCGGCGCACACCCCATGGCAGCGCGCTCGTCGACCGGCCAACCCGCGTCCCGCAGCGAGTCCGGACGCGAGCTCTCACCGGCCGAGACCGTCGAGTCCTTGTGGCCCATGCCCCCGGAGGGCCACGCCCTCGCGGTACAACTTCCCCAGATACCCGAACGAAATCGACCCCTCGTTACGAACGTCCCTCTCCCATCGCCCACAGATCCCTTCCTCCCCATCCGCGTCACCGTCCCCGTAGAGCTGATCCCGGAGACGTTTACCTACAACGGCCTCAAGATCGACGTAACGTCGTTCGTCCACTGGGACTCGTACGCCGGCCGCTGCGGGCCCCCTGAGCTCCTGTCGAGACGGTTCCTGGCGAAGCGCTTCGGCTCGGGCGTTCTCCGTCCCGTTCGGAAGCGCGACCTCCTGCCGAGGGAGGCGCGGCAGGTAGCTCACCTGACGGCCGACGCGATTGTCGGCTACTTGGTCACGCACGACCACCTCTACCCGCCGGACGCCGGCATCACACGTGCCGGGACGCGCGTTCTGTTCAGCGTGCGGCCCTGGCTCAGCTCCTACGTCCAGGTTCAGCCGGATGTCGTGCTGCAGCGCTGCGGACTAGACGCTCCTTTCGGCGACATGTGTCTGGGAGACCTTCTCCAGCACGCGAACGCATCGCACCTCGACGGGCTCGCGCTTCACCTTGGGCTCATGGTCGGGATCTTCGCCTACAGCCGCGGACTAGCCTGGTCCGACTTCGCGAAAATCCTTGGTCAACCGGATCTCCGATCGAGCGTCGGGTCGACCGAGCTCTACCGCGAGATCGCGGTAGAGGATCGCGTCGATAGCGCGACGCTCATCCCCTTCTACGAGGGTTCGTTCCGCAGCGTGTTCCCGCGCACCACGTACATCAACCACAAGACCGATGTCGGACGCGGCCTCGCGTGCAGGGTCTCGCGCGACCTCCTGGTCAAGCTCTACTCAAACTCGGGCCAGCCGAAGCTCGAGCTCGCGTTCCAGAAGCGCAGCCGGTTCGTGCGGGCGCTTGTCGACGGGCTCGCGAACGCCGACGTCGACGCCCTCATGGCCGTGGTGCGGAACGAGGCTGGTCCCTGGCTTCGCGCGGCCTGGAAGGTCGGGAAGCGGCTGGAGCGGACGCCCCCCGTCGTGCATGACGAGCTCTACGAGCGTCTCGCCCGTGCCGTCGAGGACCCGGCCGGCCGCTCGTCGATCCGCGGTCCACAGTACGAGACGCAGCGCGCCGTGCTGCGGCTCATCTACGCGCTCCGCGGCGGTCGCGCGCTGCGCCGCGACGAGGTGGCGACCATCGCATCTGCTGCCGCCGTGGACCAGTGCATTCGTCATGGCTTGGTTCACTGGTTCCACTGGGGCCGGGACGGCCGGCGGCTATTCCTTCGACTGACCGAGCCGATCGGCTGGTACGGCGACGATGACCGGATCAGCCTCGACGTCCGGTTTCGAGCACACTTCGTCGAGAAGCGTCAGAAGGCTCGCTCGCGCGGCGTGGGCCACCTCACTCGCCTCGCCACTCTTTCTCTAGGTCTCGCTTCACCTGCCGAAACGGCGCGCGGCGAACCTTAGTCCGACTCGTGGCGAGAAGGCTCCTCATGAGTTCCTCGAATCCGCGGTCCGCGTCATACCGATGGCATTCCCGAAAGACGAACTCGTCGAGATAGCTCTGCAGCAGCTCATGGCTCACGCCGTGAAGGTCGTCCCGAACCCAGCGGATCAGCTCCTCCGCTAGGCGCTCAGGTCGATCGGGCTCTGGCGGAATCGCACCCTCGACAGGGTCGACTCCCGTCCCCATCCACCGGCCGGGATCCGCGGTGTAATGGTCCTCCTGAAAAGCGACCCATGCACGCACGGCGGGCCGTCTGATCTGCGCGATCAAGATCACGCAGCTCTTGTGATAGCCATGGAGTGGCTTGCCTCGGACGAGCTTCTTGCACGGCACGATGCAGTCGTGGAACCCCGCATTGAGGAGCGGCAGCTCGTGCTGCTCCATCCCACAGCGCAGCCGTTCGAGAACGCCGAAGACTGTCTTGTAGCTGCTCAGTCCGAGCTGGCGCTGTAGCTCGCGTCCAGAGATTCGTCCCTCTCGCTCAAGGAGGGCGCGCGCAACCTCGAAAACCGCGGGCAGCGGCGCATGCGTGCCGTGTAGGGCTGTGCCCGCCGTCGCCGAGAACTGGCCGCGGCACGCGCGACAGATCCAGAGGCCGCGGGTCTCGAGTCGGCCGCTTTCAGTGCCGCGACAGCGTCGGTTCGGGCAGCGGAAGCCGGCCCCCCAGCGGAGCTCCGCCAAGTAGGCCAGGGAGTCGGCCGACGACCTAAACCCGGCCAGCCCTGCCCCCGGAGCGTACTGAGCCATCGGGATCAATTATGGCACGTCGCGGGTTAGGCGATCTCGTGGCACGTGAGAACTGCACGATTTCAGGCAGTTGAGACGCTTGCGGGCTCGCTCCGTGAGTTCCGATTTCCGCGTGTATTTGCCCTTTCGAGGCGGGCATTGGGCCCGCTCCAAATTCGGGCCGCCAAAGCGGCGGTACCAGCAGGCTGAAAGGGCATCGACATGACGGCAATTTTGAACCTTGAGCGCGAGGATTGGACGCTCTTCCGAACGACCATCGGTCTTGCGCAGAAGGCAGGGGTCGCCCAAGACCAACTTGCCGAGGTGCTGGTCAAAGAGCTCTTCGACAACGCGCTCGACACCGGTGCGCCAGCCCGGTTCGGCCCTTTGGGCGATGCCGGGTTCTATGTGGAGGATGACGCTGCAGGAATCTCGGACGACCCCGCCGAGGTCGCGAGGCTCTTCTCGATGGGGAGACCCCTCCGATCATCGAAGCTCTTCCGCCTGCCGACTCGAGGCGCGCAGGGCCATGGACTGCGGTTAGTTGCCGGGGCCGTCTTCGCCTCTGACGGGTCTCTCGTTGTCGAGACCCGTGGTCGCCGGCTTCGCCTCGAGCCCCAAGGCGACGGGACCACATCCTGGACCGTGCTCGGTCCCAGCGCGAGCAGCGGCACGAGAATCGAAGTCCGGCTCGGTGCGGCGCTCCAGTCGAGCGGGTCACTGTTCCGGCTTGCGGAGCTAGCCCAACGGCTAAGTGGCGGCGCGGGCTATCGAGGCCGCCCGTCCACGTACTGGTTCGATGCCGACGCATTCTATGAGCTGCTCCAAGCAGCCGCCGATCGGTCGGTGCGAGAAGTGGTCGCGCAGTTCGATGGCTGCTCGGGTGGTAAGGCGGGGATCGTCGCAGCACAGTTCAAGAATCGCCAAGCGGCGTCCCTCTCCCGCACGGAGACCGATGACCTCCTCGCGATGGCGCGTCGACACGCGCGACCGGTGCGTGCAACGCGCCTCGGTCGGGTGGGAGCCTCGGAGCACCTCCCGCCCGGCTACGCCTTCGTCGAGCACGGGTATCGGCTCGATGCTGCACGCGGAG
>CAYUSL010000172.1:0-11806 GCA_964447125.1 uncultured bacterium
GCACGATGATCGGAACCACGATGAAGATGGCGGAGAAGATCTCCACCATGTTCACCACCAGCAGGAACGCGTTGAGAATGATCAAGAACTGAATCTTCGAGCTGGCGTACTGATGAAGCCACTCGAACAGACGCGAAGGAATCTCGGCATCGATCACGTAGTTCATGAGCCCGAGTGCTGTCCCGAGCACCACCAGGATCGACCCCACCAGGGTCATGCTGCGAATCACCACGCCGACCAGCGCTGCAGGCTTGATGTCGCGATAGATCAACACCTCGACGATCAGCACGTACATCGCCATCACCGCCGACGCCTCACCGGCCGTGAACCAGCCTCCGTAAATGCCGCCGATCACGAGGAACGGCAGCGGCACCTCCCAGATCGCTTCGCGCGTCGCCGTCGCCAGTGCCTTGCCCGAGAACGGGATGCGCGGCACCCCGGCTCGCCAACCGACGATCAGCGTGTAGAAGCCCAGCAGGATCATCAGCAGCAATCCAGGCAGAGCACACGCTGCGAAGAGCTTGTCGATCTCCACCTTGCCGACGATCCCGTAGAGGATGATCGGCAAGCTCGGCGGAAAGAGCAGTCCCAGGCTTCCCGTCGTGGTCAGCAACCCGAGCGTGAACTTCTCGGGGTAACCCTGATCCCGGAGCATCGGGTAGAGCAATCCACCGAGGGCGATGATGGTGACGCCGGAAGCACCCGTGAATGCGGTGAAGAGGGCACACGTGACCAAGCCCACGACCGCCATCGACCCCGGCAACCAACCGAAGATGGCCTGCGCCAAGTTCACCAGGCGCCGCGGTGCTCCCGATTCAGCGAGCAGGTACCCCGCGAACGTGAACAATGGCACGGCGATCAACGAGGGCATCGTCGTGAGCCGCTGCATCTCCACGATCACGGCGCTGAGCGGCAGCTCCGCGGCATGAAACAAAAAGAGCGCCAAGAAACCGAGCAGCGCGTACACCGGCGCGCCGAGCGCCGAAAGTACGAGGATCAGCAGCGTGATCAAGAGTGCCGTCATCGTCCCGTCCTGTCGTGGCCAGATCGCGGCGTCGTGCCGAGCTTCCCCTTCGCAGCGCAGCACCCGTGCGACCGACCCGTCGATCGCTATTCGTGCCCACCCTCGTGACGCGTGCTCGGCGGCATCCACGGCTCACAGATCTTGATGAGGTAGTGCACCGTCAACAGGAAGAAGCCTCCCGGCAGGATCACCTCGAACACCCAGGCCGGCATCTTGAACGTTCCGATGGAGAAGAGCGCGGTACCGTCTGCAAACTCTTCGCGCCAGAACTCGAGCGCGGCCCAGGCCAGCACCGCGCTGACGGCTGCGGTGAAGGTGTGACAGAGCCCCGCCACCGCGTGCCGCACTCGGCCGTGGAGTAGACGCTGGGCCACGTCCATCGCGAATTGACGATCACTGGACGCGGCCAGCATCGCGCCGAGCAGGCCGATCCAGAGCACCAGGAACTTGAGGAGGCTCTCGGCCCACAAGATCCCTCCCGAGAAGCCTACGAACCGCAACACCGCCTGAAGCCACCCCAAGTGCGCCGACGAGAACACGTTGCGCAGCACTACCTGCAGGAAAGCCATTCCCACCATGAACACCAAGATCGCCACGGTCAGAAACCGTTCGGCGTCCGTCAGCCAGTCTTCCAGACGTCGGAGCACCCGCATCACCCACCCCCGTCAGAAGAACGAGTCTGCATCGTCGAGCAGCCGCTTCGCCTTCTGCTTCGCGACACGGGTTGCGAGCGTCTGGCCGGCGAGAACGTCGTCCGGTGCTGCGACGACTTCGTTCAGCAATGCCTCGAAGAGCTCGCGGTCTTGCGTCTGCACTGCGTAGTACTGAGCGTAAAACACCTTGGTGAGCAGGAACTTCCCGGACGTGAGCTCGACCGCGCGGTCGAAGTTCTCCTTGGAACGCTTGGGATCTCCGCCGAGCGCCTTCGGACGCCCCGCGTGATAGATGCCCATGAAGAGACGCGGCCCCGCGAAGTAATAGGTTTCGTCGAGCTCGATCGCTCGCGCCATCAACGCCTCGACCTTGGGCAATGCAACCAGCGCCCTGGCCGATCCCTTGGCGCTGTTGATCGCGCCGGCCCAGCAGTTGCCGAGCCAGAAGAGCGGCGCGATTTCGTCGCGCTCGACTTTGCCGACTGCGGCAGCGAACGAAGGGATGTCACCCCCGTCGGCGGCCCTCGCGAAACCGGAGTGCTCCTCTTCCAGTGCGCGTAACGCGTGCTCGCGTCCCTGCTCGAAAAGCACGCGCGCGCGGTCCTTGTCGTCGTCCATCACGAAGATCAACGCATAGCTGCAGTAGGCCTGCGCGGTGAGAACGGCCATCTCGGCGTTGCCGGGATCGATCGACGCCAAGCCGTCGAGCAGGAGCAGGTTCGACGGCACGCCCTCTCGAACCAGCTCCGGATCGTGCTGATCGTTCACACGCATCAGCAGGTCGTTCATGGTGGGCGCCATCGCTCGTACGGCGAGCTGCTGCGTCGAGCACCCACACGACCACACCGCCACGCTCATGCAGACGAGCCAAGTACGGGTCCATCGAGTCATCGGTATGCGCTCCTCCGGAACGCGCCACGCCTCTCGTGTGGCGCGACGCTGCCTGCTCGCACGAACGATCGTGCGCACCGGCAGAAACGAGTCCTTGTACACACGCTCGTGGCGACGAGTCAACGAATTCCGCGCGTTGCACGAAGCATCGCGGCGACCATCCGATCCGCCGGGTACCCAGCGGGCTCACTCGATTCGGGGCACGCGCGGAATCGAGAACCTGAACGTCGTGCCTCGCCCCTCGCCACTCGTGAGCTCGAGCCTGCCACCGTGCTGCTCGACCAGCGTACGTGCGATCGTGAGCCCCAAACCGGCACCGCGTCGGCGACTCGAGATCGGCGGCCGGCCCTGGACGAAGCGCTGGAAGATGCGCTCGTGATCCTCGGGCGGGATGCCGATGCCGTCATCACGGACTGCGAACTCGACGCCGTCATTCCGCGACCGGACGCACACCTGCACGGCTCCACCCTTCGACGTGAACTTGAGCGCATTGTCGACGAGATTCATCAGCACTTGATGCAGCTTGTCTGCATCCGCCCAGAGCGGTTCGATCGGCGCACTCTCCACCTCGGCGCTGAGCCGGATCTCGCGCTCGCGGGCGATCGGTTGGTAGTAGCCGACCACCGAACCCACGAGTTGGTGCGCATCGACACTCTCGGGCGTCAGCTCCGTCCGTCCCGATTCGATGCGTGCCAGATCCAAGACGTTGTCCACCATCCGCGACAGTCGATCGATGTTGGACTGACAGGAGCGCAACAGCTGCACCTGTTCGTCCGTGAGCGGGCCAACCATGCGCTCGAGCATCACCGCGAGATTGGTCTGCATGACGGTGAGGGGACTGCGCAGCTCGTGACTGACGCGAGACACGAACTCGCTCTTGAGCTGATCCAGCTCGCGCAGCCGCTCCGTCGCGTGACGCAGCTCCTGCGTGCGCTCCTCCACGAGCCGCTCCAGATCGCGTTGTTGCACTCGATTGTCGAGCACCAGTCGACGTCGTTCGAGCGCACGCCGCAGCACCGCCAGCACCTCGGTCTCGCCGACGGGCTTCACCAGGAAGCCGTCTGCCCCCTTGCTCATGCTGGCGACGGCGGTCTTGAGGTCACCCTGCCCCGTGAGCATCACCGCGGCGATGTCGGGGTCGACGGCTTTGAGCCACGCCAGCAACGTGACTCCGTCCGGCCCCGGCAAGACGACGTCTAGGATGGCGCCCGTCGGCGAGTCCGCCCGCATCCGCGCCAGCGCGGCGCTGGCATCCTCCGCCTCAAGGGTTCGGAACCCTTGGCGCGAAAGCAGCGCCACCAGCTCACGGCGCTGTGTAGCGTCGTCGTCGACCACCAAGATCGTGTCGGCGCTCATGGGGCGGCGATGGTACCACCGGGAAATCCCCGATCCCACTCGACTGGATCTGACAAACGGCAAGGTCGATCCTTGACACTCTACGGGGCGCTGCGTCATAGTCCCGCGACTGTTCTTGGACTGCGAGCTCATGGCAAAAACCGACCTCATCGACGCCGAAGGCACGATCGTCGAGTCGCTCCCCAACGCGATGTTCACGGTGGAGCTGGACAACGGACATCGTGTTCTGGCTCACGTCTCCGGCAAGATGCGCAAGTACTACATCAAGATCCTGCCCGGCGACCGCGTGAAGATCCAGATCACGCCCTACGACCTGACGCGCGGCCGCATCGTCTATCGCGAACGAGGCTGATTCGCCTCGCAAGCGTTCCTCGTGAACGGCTTGTCGCCTGCAACCAGACGAGTGGAGCGACCCTCCACGCTCGCCCGTCGATGCTTGCGCGACTCGTACGTCGCGCCAGAACGGCGTGGCAAGCGCTGACCTCGGCGCCACGCGGCGAGTCCGAATCGGCACGCGCGCCGAGCTGGATACCCGCGAGATCGTGCAGGTCGAAGTCGGGACGGACGTCGTGGCCACCTTCTTGGTGGGCGGCGTTTGCCACGCACTCGACGGCCGCTGCCCGCATCGCGGTGGCCCTCTCGGAGAAGGGACGTTACGCGGCAGCATCGTCACCTGCCCGTGGCACCGCTGGACGTTCGACGTGACCTCCGGTCGCTGCATCAGCCACCCCGATCGCGACGTACGACGGTGGCCGGTGACGATCGACGGCGACGACGTCTGGGTCGAGCTCGGGTGAGGTGGTCAGCGGGTTTGACCGAGGCCGCGCTGTCGGCACAGCGCCGCTCGATCCCACCGGGACTCCTCGTGCTGGCGCTGACGGCGCTCGGCTTCGCTGCCTACCTGCCCTGCCTACGGATCCCCGCTTGGGAGACGGATACCTGGGTCATCCACCTGTTGGCGCAGCGTGCGCTGCACTCGAGCTCGTGGACCGAGTCCCTCAGCGGGATCCGCTTCATACTTGATAACCCAAAAGGATGGAGTGATTTTTTCATCCTGGCTTCGTGGTTTGCGCTGTACGCGGTCGCGGGACCGAGCCTGTGGGTCTTCCACGTCGCCGGGTTGATGTTGCATTGCGCGGCGGGTGCCCTTCTCTTCGGGTTTGCACGCCGTCACGGTGCGAGCGTGCGCGCGGCGGCATGGGCCGCTGCCTGGTTCCTGCTGTCGCCGCTCAACCAGGACGTGGTAGCGGTGGAGGCGCATTCGCAGTACCCGCTCTTCGGGGTGCTCTTCCTCGGCGCGTTGGCGCTCGGCGACCGCTGGCGGCGAACCGCCGCGGCGCTCCCCGGTTTCGCTGCCGCGCTGCTCTTCGTGCTCGCCCTCGGCACCAAGGAGCTCGCGTTCGCGCTACCGGTGATGCTGTTCTTCGAGGCCATCGCTGCGACGCGACGCGCGGACTGCGACTGGCGAGCTCGGCGTCGCAATTGGATCGGCTTTGCGGTGGCGAGCGTACTCGCGCTGCCGTTTCTGATCCGACCGTTCTGGGTCGCGCTCGCGGCTCCCGAGCGCGCCACGTCGCCGGCCGACGCAGCGATGCTTCGCGATCTGATCTCCTACCTGCATCCCGCCACGCTCGTGCCCAAGTTCTTGGGAGATTTGGGACGTTGGATGGTCGTGCCTTTCGCCGCGGAGGGGCTGGCTCGGGCAGCCTGGCCGTGGAATCTGGCGCTCGCCGCCGGAACCTTCGGGATCGCGGCATTCGCTCGGTGGCGCGAACCGCATCCCGCCGGGCTACGCCTCTCGCGAGCCGCCCTGCTCCTGGTGTTGGGGTACCTCCCGGTCGGCTTTCAGCTCGATGTCCACTCGTTCGAGAAGACCGGCGAGCTCTATCTGGCGACGCTGGGTGCAGCGTTGTTCTGGGGCGAGCTTCTCGGCGGCGCCACCGAACGGCTGCCGCGCGTGCGTGCGATTCTCGGTTGCGCGCTCGCCGTGGCGATGGTCGCGCACCTCCAGCTCTTGCACGCCGCGATGCGTGTCCACGGCGAACGCGTGGAGGCTGCGCGACGCTCCCTGGCGACGGCCCTGGACACCACTCCCCGGGAATGGACGATCGTCGTGCTCGGCGAGGAGAAGCTCGATCGCGGGGCGATCGACGCCGTGGTGCTGGCGCTCGCGCACGATCGTGGATCGCTGCTCCGCGAGGTGAGCTGGATCGGCGGTAGCCGAAGCGCGCGTCCCGTCGAACGCTGCCCCGCCGACGCGATCCGAATCGATGCTGCGGCCACCCGGTTCCTTCGCTGGAACGACGCGAGGTTGCAATTCGACGAGCTTCTCGACCCGGGCGCGCTTCGCATTGCGCTCGAATGGCACAACCCGGATCCGGAACGGATTTGGATGCGCGACGTCTGCGTGAATGGTCCAGCGACGACGCTGCTGCACTCGGCCGAGGTGCTCGCCGACCTTCGGCCGGAGACGATCCTGCCGCGCTTGTGAATCAGAGACGGCTCCGCGCCAATGCGATCCCGTTTCGCGAATCGGCCACCAGCACACCCAGGGGAACGGTCACGGGGCTGGCCGGCAGATCGAGGGCCAGCGGGACGAAAAGCGAGTTCGACTGGGTGAACACCATGGTGAACCGGTTGGGCCCGTCTGCGATCACCGCCGCGTCTCCCTCGTCGATCACCAGCTCGATGGCAGGAATCCGCGGGTTGCCCTGGTCGTCGCTGCCGAGCACCGAACGCAGCAACGCGAGAATCACGTCGGGCAGCGCGGCGGCGAGCTCGGGGGGAAACGGCACCTCGCCCAGTTCCACCGGTGTGCGCTCCGCGACGACGGGATTGATCGACGGATCGGCGCGGGTCCAGCGCAATCCGTCCGCGCTGGCGGCGTAACCGATGGAGCGGTTGCGCGTTCCAGGCGTCGCATCGCTCGATTCCTCGCCCGTGAGCGGGTTGGACGCGATCGGCACGTAGCCGGTGTAGTAGAGCCCGAAGCGAGTCCCTCCGAGCGGATCCAACACGAGCACACCTGGCGCACCGACGTGGCCGGGAGCAACTCCGTTGGTGCTGCTTCCCTCCCACGCGAGCGCAGGTGTGAAGACCGGCCCGACGACATCCGATGTCGACCCACCGTCCGGATGCGCCACATCGGCCTTGCGCCAGCTCACGCCGTCGGCGGAACGCGCGAACCCGATCCCTGCCCCGTCGCCGCCCTCGTACCAGAGCCACCACTCGTCGCGCACGCGCGCCACGCTGGGAGACGCAACCCGCCCCTGTTCCCACGGCTGGTCGGCGACCAGCACGGGTGGCCCGTGCTTCGACCAACGCACTCCATCCTCGCTCTCCGCAAGTCCAATGCCGGCGCCGTTGCCACCGGCGTACCAAAGCCGAAAGCGCGCAGAAGCCGTGGCGACGTTCGTCTCCACGACGCTCGCACCGCCGACGCGTCCTCGCTCCCAATCGAGCGTCGCCTCGAGCACGCGTCCGCCGGCACCCGCGTGGTAGAGCGCCTCGGGATCGCTCGCCTCGGTACGCCAGATCCCTTGCGACCGCGCGTCGCCGCCGCGGGTGTAGAAGAGGACCACGCCCGCGGCATCGCGAATCAGTGCCGGCTCGGCGAGCGCCGCATGGGAGTCGGAGCTCTCGATCAGCCACGGCTGAATCAGGTTCGTCGAGTCGCCGTCGAGGTCGACCTTGTCCCACGGCGCAACTCCCGCCGACGGCAACTCGTCGTCCCCGCGCGATTCGTTACCGGCGTCCGCGAGGGTCCCACAGCCGGCAGCCAACCAGGCGACCAGCAAGATCCCGACCGATGCTCGTCGTTCCATCAGTACACCACGCTCGCCGTGATGCCGATGCCGAGCACGTCGCCGCCAGACCGGTAGTTGCCGATGGGGTCCGCGGGATCGGTCTTGCGCGTGGTGCGATCGGCGAGGACGAGCGCTTGCCCCGCCACGTCGATGCGCGGTGGCGCGCGCAGCACGTCCTCGAGGGCGTGCACGTGGAAGCCGATTCCGACGCTAACGCCGTGTGCCGGGTTGTCGACGAGATTCGTGTTGCCGCCCTGGTTGGGCGCGGGGCTGGACCGATAGAAGTAGCCGGCTCTCCCCTCGACGTCGACGAGAGTCGACTGGATCGCCCTCCATTCGATACCCAGCGCCGGCTCGAACGTGTCGTGAAAGTTCGGGTTGGGCACCGGGAACTCGGGTAGCGACGGAAGCAGCCCCGCGAGCCCCCCCGTGAGCACCGTCCGGGTGCTGGGAATCGGCGGGATGTACGACGACCATCCGCGCCAGGTGAGCTGAGCCGTGACGAGCAGCGGATCCAGCGGCCGCCACGCCGCGGCCGCCGACGCCTGCTGCGGCTGGAAATGAGTGACGGTGAGCGCGCTCACATCGAGGACGCTCGCCTCGATGATCGGAATCGGATTCGGCGGGATGACGAGCGGCTCGAAATGGATCGTCACGGGCGTGTCGAGCTCGATCGACAACTCGCCGCGATACGCGAGGCCCAACTCCAGCCCTTCGAACGGATGAAGCATCAGTCCTGCGATCGGCGCCGCGACGGCGAGTTGCGCAGCCTGTAGGGAGCCCTCACTCACTCCCTGCCCCTCCTGACGAATCACGAAGTCGACTCCGCCCGCGTTGTCACCGATCAAGTTCGCGCCCACCCCCACGTCGAGCCAGTCGGTGATCCGCACCGCCACCGGCAGCAACGCCACCAGCCGCTGGCTCGCGTTCGAGTAGAGCGCGAACTGCACGCGCTCGCGCGACTGCACCAGGAACCGCACCACGCGCGCGTCGGGTACGTGGAACGCGCCGCCGAAGGCGATGCGCGCGCCTGCCACCGTGCCCGGCAGCACGAACCCGAACTCGAGGCCTTCGGTGGTCTCGACTCCCACGTCTCTGCCATCGATCTCGAGAGTCGGATCGGCCCGCATCCAGCCCATCTCGCCGACGATACCTGGCGCTGCGGCCATCGCCGCGGGGTTGTACCAAGCGGCGCTCGCGCCGTCGGCGATGGCCGTTCCCGCACCGCCCATCGCCCGCACCCGCGCGCCGAAACCGAAGAGGTCGAACGGATTGGCCCCTGCCGCGGTGGGCATCCAGGCGATCGCCGCCCAACACGCGAACGCGACCCACGCTGCCGAACGTCGGCTCATCGGTTCAGCACCTCGAGCTCGATCGAGAGCGCGAGCCCGGCGTGATAGATCGTGCCGCCGCCACGCACCTCGGGATATCCGGCATTGTCGGCGGGAACGTCGGCGGCCTTCACGTGCGTGCGGGAAGGCAGGATCTGCGCCTGGAAATAGCCGTCGACGCGCAGCGGATGCGGCAGCACTTCACCGAAGAGCGCGTGGCATCGAAGGCCTACACCGGCGCTGACCACGTGGCGATCGGAGTCGAGCAGATTGGTCACGTCGGTCTGCTCGGGTACCGGCGTGGGCTCGAACGCGTAGCCCGCGCGCAGCGCCACGCCGAGCGTCTCGTTCCGCTCGATCCACGCTTCGACGCCCAACCGACCGCTCCAGGTGTCGTGGAATCCGGGATCGCGCACCAACGAATCGGTGAACACGATCGGCAACACCGGAATCGTGAGGTCGAGGTCGATGTCGAGCGCTGGATCGGGAAACTGCGACCAGCGATTCCACAGCACTTCCCCCGCGAACGTGAGATCCGCCGAGGGCGACCACGCGAGCCCCGCCTCCACCTGCTGCGGCGTGTATAGCGCCGTCGCGCTGAAGTCCACCACCAGCGGCAAGCCGCCCAAGAACGCGTTCACGGGAATGCGGTACGGCACGTCGAACGAATCGCGAAAGACCAACCCGGCGCGCCAACCGTCGAGCGCGGCGGCGAGGGCGTGGCCGTCGAGCTGGATGCCGACCAGCGGGCTCAAGATGGTCTTGAGCTCTTGGTCGACGTCGAACGTCGCATCTCCACGCGCGCCCAATCCCAGCTCGAGCGCGCCCACGGTATTGTCGAAGAGCAAGAACCCCGCGCCGACCTCCACACCCGGCCACGGCTCGAACGCCAGTGCCGGCAACAGGTGGAGCAGTCGTGCCGTGTTCTGGTGAAGGATGAACTGCGGCACGGTGGGGAATGGCACCGTCTGCTCGAGGAGCACGTCGCCCGACATCTGGATTGCGATCCCGAACGCGGCGCGCACCCCGATCACCCGCTCCAGGGGAATCGGAAACGTCGTGCCGAACACCACGCTCGACACGCTCGGGAGATCCGCGCTCGCGCCATCGATGTCGAGGTCGTAAACCAGCGCGTCGTAGCCCAGGGTGACGTTCGGCTGCCGCGGCACGACGAGCCCGGCCGGGTTGAGATAGGCGGCCGCCGGCTCGTCCACGAGCGCCGCACTGGCGCTGCCCATGGCGATGGATCGCCCGCCCAGGCCGTAGGCAAACCACGCGTGCGCGCCGGCTGGCGCAGGCACGCCGAACAGCGCTAGGGCGGAGGTGAGCGCGACGCACGCGAGTCGCGCCGCGTGGGATTTCCTGCTGCGCCAGGCGTTCGAGCAGCCTGCGGCTCGCTTCTCGCGAGCAGTCAGCCGCCGCTCGCCCCGATCGGCAGGTGCGAGACGCCTCGCGGTTCGGCAGCCGGACACGCGGAGAAGACGCGCTCAGGGTCCACGCAGCGCGTTGACGTACGCCTCGGGCGCGCCGCCGGAGCGAAGTTGCTGCGTCAGACTCTCGGCATGCGCCGGATCGCGCAGGCCTTGAAGATCCTCGACGAAGTATCCGGCGTTCTCCATCTGGCGCACGACTTTCGGCGGCAGCGGTTCGTTGTCGTAGAAGAAGCGCTGCAGGAACTTCTCGTCCACGCCTGCGACGCGCGCGATGTCGAGCAAGCTCTGGTCGACGGCGTAGTGGTACTCCGCCTCGAGAAGCACCTTCGCCACGCCCCGCTGCTCGTGCCGACGGAAGGTGTCCTGACGAATCTCGCGGGGCAGGATCATGTCGACGGGGTCCAGATTCTCGACTTGGACGTAACCCTGTGACTCGATCTGTGACCAGGCCTCGCGCGCGCGGCCGACGTCGTCGCCACGCGCCTCGCGCTGGTCGAGAAGCTCACGAATCCTTTCGGTCGACACGGTACCGGTGAGCGGCGTGCCGTTGTCGTCGGTGACGAGCTGCGCGGAGGCACGATTCGCACCGAGCACCGCAAGCAGCCCGGCCACCACCAGCAAGCTCGCGCGCGGACGCGACGCGCGCCCCCAGGAGCGGTCGGATCGACAAAGCGGTGCCTCGACCTGCATGGCGGCTGGAGCCTAACAAAGCGACGCGCGCCGCAGCAACGGCGAATCGGATCGGGCGTCGCATGGACGGTCGCCAGCGTGGAGCGAGTGCGGGCGCCGGTGCGTTGCTTGGCTGATGCCGACTGGGCTACGATCCGTCGGCTCGCGCGCGTTCCGTCACGAACCCCACGCGCGCTCCACCTCGCGATGCTTCCGTCCGAGGCCCCTTCGTGAAAGCAGAAGAAGCCGAGTTCACGATCAGCAAGATCGCGTCGGCCGCCCACCGCGCAGGCGATTCGACGCAGAAGCTGGCGCTGCTGGGCAAGCAGATCCTCGACTTCCCCCCCGACGATCAGGCGCTCCTGATGGCAACCATCGGGGCTCGTGCCTCCGAGGATCCGGCCTGCGGACGCTTGCTGCTCCTGCTCGCCGACGTCGCCGGCTTCAAGTCGGCGCTCGGCTCCGACAAGTTCGACAAGCTGCGCCAGACGCTCGGCGGACGGCCCCAGGGCGCGCCGGTGGAGCGCTACCTCCGCTCGTTGAGCGCGCTGGATGCGGAACGACTGCACGTCTTCCGCGCCAAGACCGCGATCATGCTCCAGACCGTGTCGATGCTGAACGACAAGATGGAGCAGGAGCGCCT
>CAYUSL010000173.1:0-11755 GCA_964447125.1 uncultured bacterium
CGGGGGCTCGCGTTCGATTCCCGCCGCCTCCACCAGAGTCTTCGCGGCGCGGACGGATCGCCGTTCTTGGGCGAACGACCCGCGGTCGCACGACGGCGATGGCGGTATCTTGCGCGGCGTGACCACGCCGTTCGCAGCGCGCTTGCCGTTGCCGCTCGATCCGCCGCCGGCGGAGGGCGTGCTTCGTTATCTCGGGTTGGACGGGTGCATCCGGCTGCCGATCCGGGTCGACGTGGCTCGACTGACGGCAGAGATCGAGCGCCTGCCCGCAGACGTGTGGCGGCAGGGCGGTCCCGGGCCGGTGGTCCTCGCCACGGTCGGCTCGCTCTATGTGATCGGCTATCAAAGCGCCACGCGGCCCTGTCCTCCCGTCGATCGCACCGCGCTGGCCGCGCTGCCGAGCCTCCGAGATCTGCTGCGCCAGCAGATCCCGGCCTCACCAGTCCGCGCCAGAATCGCCCGTCAGCCCCCACGGGCGCTGATCCCCATCCACACCGATTCGCTGCGCGACTTTCGCGGCACCATCCGCCTCTCCATCCAGGTCGATGCCGACGGTCCGCAGCGCTTCTTCGCCAACGGGCTCTGGTATTCGATGGCGCCCGGCGAGGTCTGGGTGATCGACAACGTGCGACCGCACGGGATCGTCAACGCGGGAGCACGCGCGCGAACGAGCGTGATTGCCGACTACCTCCCGTCGGATGATCTCGTGAAGTGGATGGCCGGCGGCGACCGCGGCTTGGGCCTAAAGGACGAAGCGGCTCGCGCCGAGCTCGAGTCACTCACCCGCGAGCGCCACCGCGAGCTTCGCTGGACCTACGTGAAGTACGGGTTCGTGAAGCTGTGGCGGCGCTACCTACGTCCGCCCAAGCCCACCTGAGCCTCGGTTGTCCGCCGCGCCATCAACGCGGCACCGAATCGATGCCCGTGTCGATCGGCCGGCCCTGCATCTCGGCCCCCGGCGCCACGCCAGCCAGCGACAGTACCGTCGGCGCGATGTCGAAGGTCGAGTGCCCAGCGAGCACACGACCGGCGGGTATTCCGGGTCCGTCGAGAACGAGAAAGCCATAGGGCGTGTGCGAGCCGCTGCGTCCCGCAGGCGGCTCGACCGCCACGGTGCCGAACCGGGGCGATCGCACCTCTGTCCAGGGGAACGATTGGTCGAACGCCACGGTGATGTCGGGCAGACCTTCGAGATGCGGGCCAGCAAATCGCTCGCGCGAGAGGGTCACTTCGCGCACGATCGGGCGCCCCGAGTCGGCATCCCGCAGCTCGCCCAGCGAGCCCGCAATCTCGCGGCACAGATCGTCGTAAGCAGCACCGGGCTCAACAGTTCCGAACCGATCCCGCCCTTTCAGGTTGATCCGTATCGCACCGACCGACATCGTGTTGGGGACGGCGAAGGCCCGCGCATTCCGCCAGCGGCGGCGGCCCGTGAAGCCGAAGACGCGAATGCGCTCCGCCAACGATTCCGGGAGCGCGGCCTTGATCCGAAGCTGGAGCGGGATCGGGATCTGGCTCTTCACGCGCTGAACGAGATTCCTCCCGACGGCATGCCGTCCGTGGTGGCCACCGTTTCCCTCGCCGAATCCAAGCAGCTCGACGAGGCGAGCGAGGCAGACCGACGTGTGCCGAAGCGGCCCCATGCCGTGACCCGAGAAGACCATGTGGAACGCATCGTCGCCAGCCAATGCGAGCAGCTCGCCGATCTCACGATCGATCGCTTCGTAAACGCGCTCGATGGCGTCGCCGAGGCCGCACCGATCGCCACCGGGATGGCGCGGGTGGGCCGGATCCATGTAGTGCCAGAAGTGGTGACCCGCGCAATGGCTCTCGGAGAAGCTCACGAAGAAGACGTCCCACGGCTGGCTCTGCATGAGCCAGCTTGCCACGCGTCCGCGCAGACGAACGCCCTCGAGCAGTGCGGCGTAGAGCGCACGGTGGCCCGCGGAGGAGTCGGCGAACGACTCGCACGAGGGCACTGGGTGAGGCGGAAACCGCGCGTCGATGTCGGCGAGCACCGTTGCCGGTGTCGACGCGCGACTCGTCTTCGTCGAACAGGCACCCCAGTTTCCAACCTGGAAGCCGTTGAGCTCCCGGCTGGTCGGAAACTTCGGTGCATCGAGAACGCCCGCGCGCAGCCCGCTTGCGCTCAAGAGCTCCCAGAACGGACGGCTTCGAATCGCATCGTCATCGGTGGGCTTCAACTCCTGCGTGGCGGGATCGAACTGCAGATCGAAGTACTTGCCGCTTTGCGCCGGATTCGCGCTGGCGTGAACCGCGGTCCACGCCGCATCCGGAAACTGCGCGGCGGGCGTCGATAGCTGGGCGCGCGTGCCCGTCTCCAGACAACGCTGCAAGCTCGGCAAGCGCCCTTCACTCACCATCCGCTCGACGAGCGTCCACTCGGCGGAATCGATCCCGATCAGCAACTGACGGCGAGGTGTCATCGCATTCGCTTTCCGATTCGGTCGAATCCTTACCCGGATGTCCGAATACCGGTCAACGACGACGTCCTCGTAGCGATGTAAGCTCGCGCGCCTCGTTTCCGGATTGCAGGGCCATCGATGAGCTCATCGGCGCTCGACGTCCACTGGCGCAGCGCGCGCACGCTCGCCGATGTTGGACCTCCGCAGAGCTTGTGGCGACGTCACAGCGATGCGGCCAACTCCGCCTGGCTCGCGGCGCGATTGCCGGCGCACCAACCTCGACGGCTGCTCAAGACGGATCTCTTCGACGAGGCGCTCGCTCCGGGCTTGGTGCCGCTGCTTTCCGACCGGTCCCACCAGGTGATCGGTGTCGATGTCTCCGCGTGCGTGCTCGGCGCCGCGCGCGCGCGCCATCCCCGCCTGCAAAGCGCGGTCGGCGACGTGCGGGCGTTGCCGTTCGGCGACGGGTCTTTCGATGCGATCGTGTCCAACTCGACGCTCGATCACTTCTCGTCCACGGCCGAGATCAGCGCCAGCCTGCGTGAACTTCACCGGATCCTGCGATCGAACGGCGTGCTGCTACTCACCCTCGACAACCTCGCGAATCCGGTGATCGGTCTTCGGAACGCGCTGCCCTATCGGCTTCTCGATGCTCTCGGGCTCGTTCCCTACCCGATGGGCGCGACGTGCGGCCCACGACGCCTCAGAGGTCTCGTGTCGAGCGCGGCGTTCGAGGTGGCCGAGGTGGGCGCGCTCCTCCACTGTCCGCGTGTGCTCGCCGTGGCGCTCGCGCGGATCCTGGAGCGGTACGGTTCGGCGCGCTCGCAGGCGCGGTTCCTCGCGGCGGCCATGCGCTTCGAGCGGCTCGCCGCTTGGCCCACCCGGTTCGTGTCGGGCCATTTCATCGGTGTGGTGGCGATCAAGCGATGACGGCCAGCTTCTCAGCCGGCTCGTCGTAGCGGATGACCATGTCGACCCAGGGTGCGGTCGTCGTCGGCGGCTACGTGAACGGGGTGGGACTGGTCCGGGCGCTCGCCGCGCGCGGCATTCCGACAGCAGTCATCACAACGCACTCGTACGACCTCGCGCACCACTCGCGCTGCGTCGCCGGACACGACGCGGCGCCCGATCTCGGCGAAAACCCCGAGCAGCTCCTGGAGGTGCTCGCGCGGCACCGAGCGGAATGGGCGGGCTGGGCGCTGATCCCGGCCAACGACGAGGCACTCACGGCGCTCGCGCTTCAGCACGATCGGCTTTCGTCCGCGCATCCAGTGCTGGCACCGCGCTGGGAGGTGGCGCGCGAGCTGCTCGACAAGAGCCGTTCGAACACGCTGGCACGCGCCGTGGGCGTTGCGCTGCCGCACGACTACGGAACCGCCGACGCGACGACGGCGGAACGCTCCGACCTGCGCTTTCCGCTGCTCGTGAAACCCGACCTCAGCCACCGGTTCCGCGAGCGCTTCGGCGTCAAGCTCTTCGTGGCGCGCGATCGCAAAGAGCTCGGGCACGCGATCGCGCGCATCGCCGAAGCGGGTCTCTCAGGCCGGGTGATCGATTGGATCCCGGGCGGCGACGAGCAGATCCACGTCCACTGCGTCTACATCGACCGCCGCGGCGAGCCGAGCGAGGGCCTCACCGTACGCAAGATCCGACAGAGCCCACCCTTCTTCGGAGTGGCGCGGGTGGCGGAGATCGCCGAGCCCCAACCTGGGCTGCGCGAGGCCACCATCGAGATGCTGAGACGCGTCGGTTTCCACGGGATCGCCGCCGCGGAGTTCAAGCTCGATCCTCGCGACGGCACCTATCGGTTGCTGGAGATCAACGGCCGCTCGGTGATTTTCAACGGCCTGCTGCGGCGAGCGGGGCTCGATCTGGGCTGGCTCGCGTGGTCGGACCAGGTGCAGGGAGCACGGCCGGCGGCGCGGACGAACGAGTGGCGGGGGGTGTGGATCAACCTGCATGCCGACGTCCTCCACTCGATGCTGCGACGCGATCCATCACTCAGCGTGCGCGACTTCCTTGCACCGTATGCCCGTCCGACCACGTACGCCGTGTGGAGCGCCCGCGATCCGAAGCCCTTCGCTGTGCAGTGGGCGCGGAGCGGTGCCGCGGTGGCATCGGCGTTGCGAGCCCGCGTGACTCGCCCGCTACGTGTGCGAGGAAGCTGAAGGCGAGCCTGCGACTCGCGCGGCTCTGCACTTCGATTCGACGGCGCGCAGCTTTCCACCGGGCGCACGCTCGATCGCGTCCTTGCGACTCGCCTCGATCCGAGCACCCTCACCAAGCAGTCGCGCGAGCGCGGGACGCGCTGCGTCGAGCGCCGCGCGGTAAGCAGCCTCATCGATGGTCACGAGCTCGAGCGTGAAACGCTCGGGGTCGTGCTGGATGAGGCGGTACTGGAGCACTCCGGACGCGATCTTCAGCACCTCCCAGACGGCGCGCGGGTGCACGAAGCGACCTCCGTCGAGGGGCAGCACGTCCTCGACGCGCCCCTCGAGCTCCGAGAGCAACCGGAACGTCCGTCCACAGCCGCAGCGCTCCGGCGTCATGGAGGCGAGGTCGCCGATCGGGTAATTGAGCAACACCGAGCCGCGGTTGATGAGATTGCTGATCACGACTTCACCAGCGGTTCCCGCGGGCACCGGCGCACCATCGGCGGCAGCGATGCGCACGTGACAGAGATCCTCATGCACGTGGAAGCCGCTGCGCTGCTCGCAGAGGAAGCCGATCTTGAAGGACTCGACGGCGTTGTAGCGGGAGAGCACCGGAATGCCGAAGCGGCCTTCGATGAGCTCGCGTGCGCCGTGCGGAAGTGCCTCTCCCATGTACATCACCATGCGTGGCGGATGAAGCGCGATGCCGCGCGCGTTCACCGTCTTGAAGAAGAGATCGATCCAGCCGCCGTAGCCCACCAGCACGTCGGGGCGCTCGTGATTCGCGATGGCCGCGACCTCCTCCACCGGTTCGAGCAACGACACGAAGCGGCGCCGCGGGCGCACCGGCATCAGCGTGCTCGCCTCGCAGAACGCGATCACCTTCTTGAAGGTCGAGGTCTCGTAGCCGACGTAGAGCTCCTTCGGCCGGAAGTTGCCGCCTGCACCGCGGATGACGGGATCGCGCTCGCGCTCGCCGAATGCGAGGTTGAGCAGAAGCGAGCGGCGATCGTGATGGATTTGGATCGGCGTCCCGGACGAGCCGCTGGTCAGAAACGCGAGTGCCTCGCGCGAAGCCGCCGATTCAGCGCGGAAGAGCTCGGGGCGGGTCCTCACCAGATTGCGATCGACGAGCGGCAGGTGATCGAGATCGGCGGCACCGCGGACGTCGCGCGGGTCGATCCGCTCACGCGCGAAAAGATCCCGGTAGTAGGGAACGGTGCGCGCGGCGTAACCGACGATCTCGCGAATCCGTCGATCGCGCAGCGCCTCGATTCGTTCCCGCGGCCAGTAGGGCACACGGCGCTGGCCCGGCAGATGAGCGGCGACCAGCGCGCTGCCGTAGATCCGGTTCCACATGTTCGCGTGCAGCCTGGAGGTGGTGCTCAGCGGCACGGATCGAGTTGAAACGGAACTCTGGCGCAGTGGGCGACGTAACGAAGATCCTCGATGACGCTGCGAGAAAGCGGGATGCCATCGCGCGAGCGCTCGGCCCACGCCGCCCGCTCGGGATCTCCGGCGACCTGCACTCGTTCGCGCGGGTCCGCCGGAGCGGCGGCGCGAAGGGTGTCGATCATGGCGTCGAGATCGGCCTCGAATCCGCTGCGCTCCCGGAAGCGGCCAGGATCGAGCGCCAAGAAGAAATGCCCCACGCCGGCGTCGGAATCGGCGAAGGCGCGCCCTTCGCGCAGTCCAGGGACGAGCGCCGAAAGGATCTCGACCATGGCCGCGAGCCCATAGCCCTTGTGGCTGCCCATCTCGCGTGTGCTGCCGAGTGGCGTCAGCCGGCGCGCCGCCGCGGCGAGCCGCGCGTTCCGCAGCGGTTTTCCGGCGGCGTTGAGTGCCCAGCCACGCGGGATCGCGCGACCGCGGCGACGCGCCACGCTGAGCTTGCCGACCGATGCCGTGCTGGTGGCCATGTCGAGGAGGAATGGTGGATTGCGTCCGGCCGGCGCCGCGAAGGCGATCGGATTAGTTCCGAGCACCGCGTCGCGAGCGTGAGTCGGCACCACCGCCGGCGTCCGCGTGTTGGTGGTCGCGAGGCCGATGAAGCCCGCGCGCGCGGCCAGCAACGCATAGCTCCCCGCCGCTCCGAAATGCCCGGAGTTTCGCACCGCAACCGTAGCGATCCCGGCTTCGCCGCACTTCGCGATGGCGAGCTTCATGGCGCGATCGGCGATCACGTGCCCGAGACCACCGCCTCCGTCGAGCAGCGCGGTGGTTGGGCTTTCGCGCACCGTCGCGATCACCGGATCCATGGTGAGCCAACCCTCCGCGCGGCCCCGATGATAGTGGCGCATCATGCTGCAGCCGTGCGAGTCGATTCCGGAGAGATCGGCGTAAAGCACGTGCTCGAGCGTGATGGCCACGTGCTCGGGCGACATGCCCCACGCCGCAAGGATCGCCCCAACCTGCGTGCGCAGGAGGTCGGCGGCCACCGTCCGATCCGGCCAAAGCCCCAGCACCGGCCAGGGGAGCAAGCGCTCCAGCACCAGCGACGCCGTCCACGAGAGTCCGGAGACGCGGATCGATTCGCGCACCTTCTCGATCGCTCGCGCCGCACTGCCCCCCATCACGCGCGCAAGGCTGCCCGCGCCTCTCGCGAACCACAAGTCGGTGCCCTCCACGACGACAGCGCAGCGCACGAACACGTACCTTCGACGGCCGCCGCCGCTTCCGCGCGCAGTGAATGCCGATGTGGATGAACGGCATCCCATCGCCAGCGAACGACGTGCCCCGCTTGCTTGACGCAAATCCGAAAGCACGGGCAGACCGACCGCGCCGTGACTTCCAAGCGCGAACCCGCTCCCGAGCGTCAGCGTCGCCAGGCATCACACGAGCCGACCGGGCACTCGATCACACACGCGCCGACGCTCTCGATCTCGCCGCGGGGAGTGGTTCACCTCGATGACGCCGATGTCGACGTCGATTCGTCGCTTCCCGCGCCCGTCACTGCACGCATCGTGCGCGCATTCGAGGCCGGTGCCGCCGCGGGACTGCTGCACCTCGCCGCCGCCGAGCTCGAGACCTCGCTACCGCCTACGCTGAGTTTCGGCCGCGAGCTCGCCCATCGCTATCTCGCGGCGCTCTGCAGCTCACCCGAGCGGCTCGCGAGCGCAGCGAAGCTAGCGCTCCCGGCACCGAGCGCGGACGAGCTCGCGGCGCTGGTCGTCGCCGCGCCGCTCATGCGCGGCGCCGAGTACTTGAGCGAGGACGTCCTCGCTCTGCTTTGGTCGGAGATCGACGAGCAGTTCTGGCAGGCGGTCGAGCGTCAGGGAGGCACCGCCAGGGACTACCTCGCCGCGCACGCGCCGCTTTGGCACGGGGTGGGCCGGGTGCACTTTCACCTCGCGGAGAACAAAGCGGATCCGGACGCACCCTTCGCGTTCCTCGCGACCTACACCACACGAGTCAGCAACGCGGCGCGCCTACAGCACCGGCCGCTCGGCAAGGCGCTGGAGGAGTTCGCGGGCGCACGAAATCGTCAGGGACTGCTGGCGCTCCTCGAGCCGCTGCAGCGCGCCGCGGAGACGAGCGCGTTTCTGAAACAGCTCGTGGATGGTGGCGACGTCTTCCACCCGCTGCGCTGGACGCCTCGCGACGCCTACCGTTTTCTCGTCGACCTCCCGACCTTCGAAGCGGCCGGTGTGGTGGTGCGCGTGCCCGATTGGTGGAAGGCGCGACGACCTCCTCGGCCGAAGGTGCGCGTGACGGTCGGCGCCAGTGCGGCCGGCGGGCTCGGGGTGGATTCGCTCCTCGACTTCCACGTGGAGCTCAGTTTGGACGGCGTCACGCTCAGCGAGGCGGAATGGCGCTCGCTCGCTTCCACCACCGACGGGTTGGCGCTGGTGCGCGGCCAATGGGTGGAGGTTGATCGTGAGAAACTCGCCGAGGCGCTCGCGCAGTGGAAGCGAGTCGAACGCCACGCAGCGGGCGACGGTCTCTCGTTCATCGAAGGGATGCGCCTGCTCGCCGGTGCTCGCCTCGGCGAACGCGGCGACACCCTCGATGCTGCAGCGGATCGCTCCTGGTCGGATGTCGTCGCGGGTCCCTGGCTCGCCAAGACGCTGGCGGCGTTGCGCGAGCCTGGCTCGCTGCCCGTGGTCGATCCGGGTCCAGGCTTCCGCGGCACGCTCCGCGCGTACCAGGACGTCGGCGTGCGCTGGCTCTCGCTCCTCACACGCCTCGGTCTGGGCGCATGTCTCGCCGACGACATGGGGCTCGGCAAGACGATTCAAGTGCTGGCGCTGCTCGCGGCGGAGCGCACCGCGGGCGCGGCTGCGGGTGAGCACGAGTCACCTCACCGGCCCAGCTTGCTGGTCGCACCTGCGTCGTTGCTGCCGAATTGGCAGAGCGAGATCGAGCGATTCGCGCCTTCGCTCAGGACGTTCGTCGCGCATGCGTCGGCAACCGCACCGGCCGAGCTGGCGGCCGTCACCGCGCAGCGTCTCGCCGCGGTCGATCTGGTGATCACCACGTACGGTTCGATCACGCGCCTGCCTTGGATCGAAGCGACGTCCTGGAATCTCGTGGTGGTGGACGAGGCGCAGGCCATCAAGAATCCGGGCACGCGCCAGGCGCGTGCGGTGAAAGCGCTCACCAGCCGCGCTCGCATCGCGCTCACCGGAACGCCGATCGAGAACCGCTCGGGCGATCTATGGTCGCTCTTCGACTTTCTGTGCCCAGGGCTCTTGGGCTCGGCGAAAGCGTTTGGTGCATTCGCGAAGCAGCTCGCCGCCGATCCCACACGCGGCTATGCGCCACTCAGGAACCTGGTGCGCCCGTACGTGCTGCGCCGGCTCAAGACCGATCCTCGCGTGATCTCGGACCTGCCCGAGAAAGTCGAGATGAAGACCTTCTGCACGCTCACGAAGGTGCAGGCGGTGCTCTACCAGCAAGCCGTCGACGAGCTGGCGAAGCGCCTCCGCGAGGTGGAGGGAATCGAACGCCGCGGGCTGGTGCTCGCTTTCCTCACGCGCTTCAAGCAGATCTGCAATCACCCGTCGCAATGGCTCGGTGATGGCGCATGGGCGCCGGAAGCGAGCGGCAAGCTGGCGCGACTCCGCGAGCTCGCCGACGAGATCGCGGCACGCCAGGAGAAGGCGTTGGTCTTCACACAGTTCCGCGAGATGACCGAACCGCTTGCGACGTTCCTCGCGGCGATCTTCGGCCGCCCTGGAGCCGTGCTCCACGGGGGCACGTCGGTGCGCGCGCGGCGCGATCGCGTGGCGGCGTTTCAAGAAGACGAAGGCCCGCCCTTCTTCGTGCTCTCGCTCAAGGCCGGAGGAACGGGGCTCAATCTGACCGCGGCATCGCACGTGATTCATTTCGACCGGTGGTGGAACCCGGCCGTCGAGAATCAAGCGACGGACCGCGCGTTTCGCATCGGCCAGCGCAAGAACGTGCTGGTGCACAAGCTGGTATGCCGCGGCACGGTCGAAGAGCACGTCGATGCGTTGATCGCCTCGAAGCAAGGGCTGGCCGACGACATCCTCGACGGCTCGGGAGAGGTTTCGTTCACCGAGATGTCGAACGAGGAGTTGATGAAGCTCGTGGCGCTCGACATTCATACGGCAATGGACGCGACCTGAAACCGAGTTGGCGGAAGCTTGCGCCGAGGAAACGCCGATGGCACGAAGACGCTCTTACCGATCCGGCTGGTACGGGGACTCCCCGCGCTTCCGCGAGTACGTCCCGGTGGCCGCCCGGCGTGCGCGCGCGGCGCGCACCGCGAAGCAGATGTCGCGCGATGGCCGGATGCTCGATCCAGTCGTGATCGAAGGGCGCACGGTCGCGCGGACCTTCTGGGGCAGCGCCTGGTGCACCAACCTCGAGTCCTACAGTGACTTCTCGAACCGGCTACCGCGCGGCCGAACCTACGTTCGCAACGGCTCGGTGATCGATCTGGTGGTGAGCACGGGGCAGATCGCGGCCCTGGTGCAGGGCTCCGACCTCTACGAGGTAAAGGTCGCCATCGCGCCCGCGAACCGGCCGAACTGGAACCGGATCGTGCGGGAATGCGCCGGCGGAATCGGCTCGGTGGTCGAGCTGCTCCAAGGTCGCCTTTCGGATGCGGTGATGCAGGTGATGGTCCGTCGCGGCGACGGACTCTTTCCCACCCCGCCCGAGATCTCCATGAGCTGCACGTGCCCAGATTGGGCCACGATGTGCAAGCACGTCGCCGCGGTGCTCTACGGCGTCGGCGCGCGGCTCGACCGGAGCCCGGAGCTCTTGTTCGTTCTGCGCAACGTCGATCCGTCCGAGCTGATCGCGAAGGCCGCCACCGGCGCGGTCACGCGGACTGCCGTCGATACCGGCGAACGTCATTTGCGCCAGGACGACCTCGGCGCGGTGTTCGGGATCGACGTCGAAGAGGCCGAAACGGAGACCATCCCCCCGCGCAAGCCCACTGCCAGATCGGGCGCAGAACCGAAGCGCAAGCCGAAGGCGACGCAGCGAAAGACGGCCACGAAGAAGACGAGCGTCTCGCGTGCACGATCCGTCGTCGCCAAGCCTGCACGCCGTCGAAGCCCGGCAGCCAAGCGTCTCGGCTGAACGAGCGGTCAAGAGGCGCAGCGCGCGCGCTTGTCAGCCGCTGGCCGAATTGCGCGAATCGCCGGCGGCGCTCACCAGCGCCAGCACGGCGCGGGCGTCCACGCGGCCGCGGAACGAGAGCACCGCCGCGTGGGGCGGCAGCTCGCGCTCGTCGCACCGCCGGCTCGCGTCGAGACAGAGGATGAGGTTGGGCACACGCACCTCGCGGTAGCGCTCGAGCTTTGAGCGCACGTAATCCGCGGTCCAGAATCCCGCGATCTCGAGCAACCAGCGTTGCCTGGGATCGGCGCGATGCACGAGCGCGAAGTCCGGGAAGACGAGGTGGCGCCCGGCGGCCACTGGCTCGGGCTCGCGAATCAGCTCCCATTCGGGCGCCAGCTTTCCGAAATCGCGGGCGAACCGCTCCTCCAGCTTGCTGTCGAAAGGGCGTGGCGGGTCCGCGGGCAAGAAAGGATCGCCGGTGCGGAGCACCAGATACGTTTCGCGCCCATCCCCCGGACCGCCGCCCGTGAACACGCCTCTCGCGGAAAGCCGGAATCGACGGCACCACGCCAAGAGCGGTAACAGACCGGCGAGCGCGTGGCCGTAGATCCGCGTGTGGCGAAAGAGCGCGTACGGACC
>CAYUSL010000174.1:0-11750 GCA_964447125.1 uncultured bacterium
AAGACCCGCGCCGCCATACGCGGCGTGGACTACGATGGAGATGGCCGGACGTCGCGCGTCACCTGCGCGCCGCCGCGCTCGCCGTGGAGGTTTGCATGCGCGTGCTGCTGATCATGGCGGACGCCCAGATGCACAAGTTCCATCTCGGGGGACGGGTGCGTTCGTCGCGCGAGGCGCCGCTCTCGCTCTCGGTGCTCGCGGCGCTCACGCGCGATCAACCCGACGTCGAGTACACGTGCATCGACGAGAGCGTCGACAGCGTGCCGCTCGATTTTCCGGCGGATCTGGTGGGCATCAGCGTGCTCACCGGCACTGCACGGCGCTGCTACGCCATTGCCGACCACTTCCGCAGCCGCGGCATCCCGGTAGTGCTGGGCGGCGCCCACGTCACCATCCTGCCGGACGAGGCAGCGCGATTCGCCGACGCCATCGTCGTAGGCATGGCCGAGCGCACCTGGCCGAAGCTGATCCGCGACTTTCGCGCCGGCGCCCTCGAGCCCGCCTATCACGAGCCACCGCCGGCCACCGACGAGGAACGCCTGTGGGCCACCGACATCCCCACGCCGCGCTGGGAGCTCATGCGCGAGAGCGGCTACATGATGCCGTACACGGTGCACGCCACCCGTGGCTGCGTGCACACGTGTGATTTCTGCTCGGTGAGCGGCGTGTGGAAGCGCTACCAGAAGCGCCCCGTGGCCGACGTCATCCGCGACATCCGCGCGGTTCCGCGGCGCCGCTTCGCGCTCAACGACGTCAGCCCCTTCGAGGACCTCGATTACACGAAGGAGCTGCTCACGGCGATGATCCCGCTGCGCAAGATCTGGGGCGGGCTCGCGACCACGCGCATCGTCGACGATCCCGAGATCATGGAGCTGCTCGAGAAGAGCGGCTGCCGATTCCTGTTGATCGGCTTCGAGTCCAGCCAGCAGCGCACCCTCAACACCATCCACAAAGGTTTCAATCGCGGCGCCGGCTACGACGAGGTGATGCGCCGACTGCACGCGGCGGGCATCGTGGTGCAGGGCTGCTTCGTGCTCGGCTTCGACAACGACGGGCCAGATTGCTTCCGGCGCACCGTCGACGAGGTACAGCGGCTCAAGATCGACATCCCGCGCTTCTCGCTCTACACGCCCTATCCGGGCACGCAGCTCTTCGCACGCCTCGAAAAAGAAGGGCGCATCTTGAGCTACGACTGGGCGGACTACGACACCATGCACGTGGTGTTTCGCCCCAAGCTCCTGTCGCCCGCCGAGCTCTACGAAGGCTTTCGCTGGACGTACCGCGAGACCTTCAAGCTCAGCTCGATCCTGGAGCGCACGGCTTCGGTGGGGAAGAATTTCCCGATCGCGTTCTCCGGCAATCTCACCTACCGGCTCTACGTGAAACGGCTGATGCGGGCGCGCGGCTTCGAGATGCCGCTGCTCACTGCAGCGCCAACGCATCCTGCGGACCTGGATTCGGGCATGCGGCTCGCGCGCGAGCGCTCCGAGCTGCCCGTCGCCCGAGCAAGCTGATCGCGGTGGCTCGATTCACGATCGAGCGCAGGAGAGGACGATGCGGATCGCGCTGATTCAGCCGGCGATGGGCCGCGAAGGCTCGCGCTTCGTCACGTCGTGGAAGATGGAGCCGCTCAGCATGGCGACTCTCGCCGCGCTCACTCCACCCGAGCACGAGGTGGTGTTCTGGGACGATCGCGTCGAGCCCATCCCCTACGACGAGCCCGTGGACCTCGCGGCGATCACGCTCGAGGCCTACACCGCGCGCCGGGCCTACCAGATCGCGGCGCGCTTTCGAGCGCGCGGCGTGCCGGTGGTGCTGGGCGGTTATCACGCGACCTTCCTTCCCGACGAAGCGAGCCGGCATGCCGACGCGGTGCTGGTGGGCGAGGCCGAGGAGGTGTGGAGCACCATCGTCGCCGACGCATCACGCAGAGAGCTGGCCCCGCGCTATCGCGCGACGGGCCGCCCATCGCTGGCGCACCGCAAGCCGGATCGCCGCATCTTCGCGGGGAAGCACTACCTGCCGCTGACGTTGGTCGAATCGGGTCGCGGCTGCATATACGCCTGCGACTTCTGCTCGATCTCGGCCTTCTACCAGAAGACCTTCGAGCCTCGCCCCGCCAAGGAAGTCGCCGCCGAGATCGAGGCCACGGGACGCAAGTGGATCTTCCTGGTGGACGACAACGTGTCGATGGACGTGGAGCGAACCAAGGAGCTCTGTCGCGAGCTGATCCCGCTGGGCGTGCGCTGGTTCAGCCAGGCCACGATCAACACGGGTGCCGATCCCGAGCTGCTCAGGCTCCTCGAGAAGAGCGGCTGCGCCGGCATCCTGGTGGGATTCGAGTCGATCGACGAGCACAACCTGAAGGCGATGAACAAGACCTTCAACAAGGGTCCGAGCCACTACCGCGACTCGCTCGCGGGCCTCGCCGACCACGGCATCAAGATCTACGCCACCTTCGTCTTCGGCTACGACACCGATCCACCGGACATCTTCCGCCGCACCCTGGATTTCGCGCTGGAAGAACGCTTCTTCGTGGCGGCGTTCAACCACTTGCAGCCTTTTCCGGGAACGCCGCTCTATCAGCGCTTCGAGCGCGAGGGCCGGCTGCTCCATCCCAAATGGTGGCTCGAGTCGGGCTACCGCTTCGGCCAGCTCGCGTATCGCCCGCGGCACCTCTCACCGGAAGCGCTCTACGACGAGCTGATGAAGACGCGGCGCGAGTTCTACAGCGCGCGCAACATCCTCGCCCGCGCCCGGAACGTGCGCGCGAACGTGCTCGGACCGGGTGCAGGCTGGCTTCACTTCGCGGTGAACGGGCTCTTGCGGAAGGAGCTCCACGACAAGTGGGCGACACCACTCGGCGACCTGAACGAGCCGGACCCCGTCATCGCCCCTGCCGCCGACGCGGCGTGAGCGGCGGCTGACATCGTGTGATTCAGCTCGCTCACTCCCCGTCTCGTCGAGGCGGCACGCGAGCGCGCTCCGCGCGACGCTCGCTCGCGTCACTGCTGCTCTGCGTGCTCGGCTGTGGCGAAGCCGGCTCGAGCCCCACGGCCGGCGCGCCACCCGCGCTCCGCGTCGCCGACGGTCGCATCGTCGACGTGCAGGACCGCACCGTGCTGCTGCGCGGAGTGGCCGTCATCGGCCTCGGCGACTATTTCCAGGGCAACCCCGAAGTCCCGTCGTCCGCCGGCGTGACCGAGCGCGATCTCGATCAGATCGCCGCACTCGGCATGAACGTGATCCGGCTCCTCGTCCACTGGAGCGCTCTCGAGCCTGCCCGTGGCGTCTTCGACGACGCTTACCTCGCGCGCGCCCGGCAAGTCGTCGATTGGGCGCGGGCACGCGGCCTCTACGTGATCCTCGACATGCACCAAGAGGCCTGGGGCAAATACGTGGCCACCGCGCCCGATCAAGACTGCCCCGCCCCCTTCTCGACCAAGCCCGGCTGGGACGGCGCGCCCGAATGGGCGACGATCACCGACGGAAAATGGCGCTGCCGCTTCATGGCCCGCGAGCTCTCCCCCGCGGTGATGACGGCATGGGAGAGCTTCTGGGACGACCGCGAAGGCATCCAGACCGAGCTGATCGGAGTCTGGGCCTGGCTCGCGCGCACCTTCCGCGACGATCCCACGGTGGCGGGCTACGACCTCCTCAACGAGCCCAACTGGGGACTCGACTACGGCTACACGGTGTCCATTGCCACAACCACCGCCCCACGTCGCTGAGCGCAGCACGGCGATTGCGGTGCCGACCCAGGCGGCGGATGCGATGAGCCGGCTAGGAGTGTGTCGGGAAAGTCGTTCCCGACACGCTCCTAGCCTCGCCGAAGGCGAGGATCGGCGAGCGAAGCCGAGCCGACTTGGGGGTGGGGCCCCGAAAAAGTCACGCCTTTTTCGGGGCGGGGGTCTGGAACAGACCCCCGGGGGAACATCAAGCGAGGAGCCTGTCGGCGTGCGAAGCACATTTTCCGACAGGCTCCTGGCGCCACCCTCGGCAAGCACGGGCTCCCGCACGACGATTCACGATCCGGAACGACCGCCGTGGAAGCGTGGAGGGGACGCACCCGACTGCCGCCGGCTCACGCCGTGTTGGCGAGTGTCCGTGAAGCCAACGCTGGCGCCGACTCTCGGCGAATCGTGAATGACCATCGACCGACTCCACGCGCGCATGCGCCTTGCCCGTAGAAAAAAGGCGCTTTTCGCCGCCGTGGTCGCCGCACCGCTGTTGCTCGCGGCCGTGCGCTTCACAGGGGAGCGCCGCTGGCGAGCGCTCGACTCGGCACACGCGACGCTTCGCCCCAGCCACGGCGTCGTTCGCCATGCCGTCGCGGACCCCCTTCCGCGCTGGCGTGCGAGTGACGGCGGTTGCGAGTGGCTCGCGCCTCGGTACGCGCCAGACCCGCCTCCCCGGTGGTGCCTGCCGCAGACGCTCGACGACCCCCGACTCCCGATTCACGACGGCATCTGGGGCGGTGCGTTTCCCGTGCGCAAAGCGGCGGGTGAACGCAGAATCGGCTGTTTCGGCGGGAGCACGGTCGAAGGGTACCCCGACGCGCTCGAACCCACGAGCTGGCCCGCCAAGCTCGAGGCCCGGCTGCGCGTGAGCGATCCGGCGACTCAGTGGCGCGTCGTGAACTTCGGGCTGGCCGGTTCCTCGTCCACCCCCCAGCTCGCCCGGCTGGTTCACGAAGGGCTGCCCCGCGATCTCGACGTCGTCATCATCTACAGCGCCGTCAACGACACGTTCCAATGCAGCTACTTCGACGATGCCTCCGAGGACGCGCTCCGGAACTTGATGTTTCAGGGAGATCCGCGGGTCCTGGACGGACTCGACCCCTGGTTCGGGGCGCACCAGAACGATTGGCTCGCCGTCCGTGAGCGTCTCTGGCACGACTTGCGCGAGCACGCACGGCGGATCGGTCTCGACGAATCCCGACTGGCCGATCCGCAGACGTTCACCGTGGTGCATCAACAGGTCTTCGATCGCAACTCTGCCGGGACGGGCCGCTTGCGTGGCCAGTTCCAGCACCGCGTCACCCAGCCCGAGGTCGACTCGAGCTTCCTCGCGACCATGCCGCCCAGCGTGCTGCTGAAGGGCGCGCTGGGACGCAACGTTCGGCGGATGCTGGAGGCCGCGCTCGCTCGCGGTGTCCGGCCGATCTTGGTTCACGATCCCTGGGGTGCCCGTTGCGTTTCGGTCAGCGAGTTCGCCTGTTCCACGTATCCGCTTCAGGCGGCCGACCTGAGTGCGTACGTCGAGCACGCGGTGGGCAGGGCGTGGACGGAACTGGGGCGCACGTACGAAGTGCCGGTCGTGGATCTACATGCGGTGATCGCAGCGAGATCCGACGCGTGCGATCACTTCGTCGACGTGATGCATCTCTCGGACTTGGGACTCGCGCGCGTTGCCGAGAACCTCGTGCCCGTCGTCCTCGCCGAAACGGCGCGCGGCGCCCCACCCGCCCCCGCCAGTCCCGACGAGGCTGCGCACGAGGGCGCGCCGGGCGGCTGATCCGTCGCGCCGCGCGGGTCAGCGCGCGACGGATCGCTGCGACAGCTCGGCGGCGCTCAGAAACGCCAGGTCGAAACGGACGAAGCGGATGTCGAAGCCCACCGAGCCACCCGAACCACCGACACTCTCGTAGAGCAGGCCGATGCTCGCATCGTCGAAAGTGGTGAGCACCGAGTACTGAGAGAAGCCGGGCTCGATGGGTGTTTCGTAGTTCCAGGTCTCGCCCTCATCGCTACTCAGCCAGACCCGGACGCCATGACGCAGGCCGAGCGGCTGGTCGCTGAGAATGCCGCTGTGGAGCAGCAGGTCGTGGGCGTCGCCGTCGCGGCGCGCCGCGTAGCGCAGCACACTCGCCATAACCGGCGGCATCGCCAGGCCGTCGCGGGGGGCGCCCCAGGTCTGGCCGCCGTCGGCGCTCTGCTGAACGCGGCGCGTGCCCGCACGACGAGCGTCGAGCACCACCGTGCCGTCGACGAGCTCGACGACTTGCGACTCGTCGGTGCCGGCCTCAGGGACGCCTCCACGCCGCCAGCTCGCACCGCCGTCGTCGCTCAGCATGACCCAACTTCCCTCGCCCGCGTCGCTGGTGTACCAGCCCGGCACGATCATGCGATTGCGGGGCGCCGCCGCACTCCCCCACCTCGTGACGATCGCTCGCCCCGGGCCCATCGACGCGACTCGCCAACTCGCGTCCTTCACCTCGCGCGTCAGCTCGCGGGGCGCGCTCCACGTCACACCCTCGTCGTCGCTGGTCGTCACCCAGATCGACGCAGCATCCGGCCCGAAACCTGGCGGCAGATCGAATTCGCCGCGGGGGCTCGCGGGACGGCGATTGAAGAAGAGCCACACGGTGGAATCGCCACCGACGTGCGGCACCACCAGCACCGCGGGATTGTGCGCATCGCCGGTACCGTTCTCGGCGAGCACCGAAGTGGGGGACCAACTTCGTCCGCAGTCGGTGCTGCGCTTCGTCACCAGGTCGATCCGCCCCGCTCCCGGATCCTGCAAGCTCTGGCGCGCCTCGGCGAACGCCAGCACCGTGCCGCCGGGGGTCGTGACCACGGCGGGAATGCGAAACACCGGATAGCCGTCGATGCTCGCGCCGAAGAGGCCGCCTTGGAAGACGGTGGTCTCCTCGAACGCCGGCGAGGGTCCGAGCGGACAGACTTCTGCGGCGATCGACGGAGGCACCGAATGCGAGTCGCCGCACGCGGTGCCCGCGATTCCGGCGACCGTCATCGCGACGAAGTGACGCGCTCGCATTCGCAGCAAGCTCGGCTTTGGGTCGGTGTTGCGACGCTCCGGAGCCGCGCGTTCTCTGCACGCGATGCTGAAAGCGGCGCCCTTCACGACTCCCCCGCTGCGCGGGGCAGGCCCCAGCCTGCGCCACGGGTCCAGTCCACGGGCTCGATCGCTGGCGGCTCGGCGCCGCGCCACAACACGACCTCGGCTCCCGCCGGCATCGTGAGCGCCAGCACGCGAGGCGATTCACGCGTGACCGTGCCGCGCCCGCCCGACCAGCGCACGTGAAAGCCATCGGCCAGATCACTCTCGATCCGAAGCGACTCGCCGGCGAGGCTGCGAACGGCGACGAGCTGGGCCTCGCCGCCGCGACGCAAGCCCGAAACCACGAAACCACCTTCCGCGCGCAGCTCCCGGAACGCGGCGTCCGGCCATTCGGGTGGCGTGCCCACGAAAAGCCGCACCAGGGCTGGGCGCGACTGGAACACCAGGCGATGCACGGCATCGGCGGCCGAGAACGGCGTCTCGATCACCGGGTTGATCGCCGTGTCGCTCCACGACTCGGCGTAGAAGCTGTTCGGCCGGAAGAACGCGAACGCGCGTTCGAGCTGGTCGAGCGCAGCAGCCCCCTCGCCCAGCGACGCCTTCACCTTGGCCGCGTACGCGCGTGCATAGCCGAGGAAATCCGTGCTCGCGTCACCGAGCGTCAGCCAGTGGTCGAGGGAGCGTGCGATGCGCGCGCGATCGCTTTCGTCGGTGGGATCGAGGAGCGGCAGCTCGTCGATCCCGAGCAGGTGCGAGTAGTGACGATGACCCACGGTCTGCGGCAATCCCTCGGCGATCCAGAAGCCGTCGTCGGCGCCTTCGGGAAAACGGATGGAGCCGCGCACCTCGCGCCACGTCGCCGCGAGCGGATCTTCGAGCGCCAAGCGATCGTTCGCCGACAGCAACACATCGAGCGCCCACGCCAACGTATGCAGCGCATAGTTGGCGTTCGGCATCGAGAACGGCCGCGACGTCGGATACTCGGGCGAGTACGTCGTGGGAAAGAACACGGTGCCGTCGGCATGCCGTGCCATCGCCGAGAGATACGTGTTCACCGCACCGCGCAGCAGTGGCACGAGCCTCTCGCGGAGATAGCCGTCGTCGCGCGTGACGCCGTAGCCCTGCCAGCAGCGGCTGAGCGCCCACGGCAGATTGCCGAGCTCGAAGGTGATGAAGGGTTGCATGCCGACGAGGCTCACGAGGTCGTGACTGGAGGTGCGACCCACGTGGTACATGGGCGTGTAGCGACGCGGGATGAACGGACCGACGTTGGTCTCGAGATTCTCCCGGTAATTCCAGAGCGAGTCGCAGAGCGAGTCGAGCTGGTCGAGCCGTCCCGCCGTCGCCACCGGCGAATAGCTGAGCTCGACGTTCAAGTTCCACCAGGTGCCGGGCCAGCCCGACGGCGCGAGCCACGGCCCCTGGTTGTCGAGCACCACGCCACCCGAACGCGTGGCCGAGGCGTGCTTGTACATCTGCAACCAATAGAACGATTCCACGTGCCGATCGGGTAACGAGATCCAACCCGCGGGCCAGTAGTCGTGCCACCACGCTCGATGCTCGGCGACGAGCTGCTCGACACCGCGCGCGGCGGCCGCGCGCACCCGCTCGACGGCGATGTCGGCCGCGCCGGTTGCGTCGCGCAGCGGCTCGAAAGCCAGCACTACCACGCGGTGCCCCTCCGTGAGATCGACGACCTGCCACGCCGTGCCGTGCTCGCCACGGTCGAGGGGAAGCGACTGCGAGATGCGCTCGATGCCGTCGACCCGCGACACCGAAGGCTCGACCGGCACCAGGAACGCGGGCAGCGGATCTCCCGAGATGGCATACGGCGACGGGATCGGCGCGGCGGGCTCGAGCTCGAACGCGGCATCCGTCTCGGCGCCGCTCGCTTCGACGTCCACTACCAGCGTGCGCTCGGCCGCGTGAGTGAAGTGCCTGAGCTCGATCTCGCCGCCATCGGTGGTGATCGTGGCCCGCGCTTCCGCGTTCCAGAGGTCGATGCGGCCGTGAAATCCCGTCACGCGCCCGACCGGATGCAGCACCAATCGCCCGATCGGCACTCGCGGCAGGTACGAGATGCTGGGCGAAAGTGGAAACGAACCGTCGGCCTGATTGTCACCCAGCTCGAATACGAGCTTTCCTGGCGATTCTTCGTAGAACGCAGCCCCGAGAAAGCCGTTGCCCGTGAAGAGCGATTCGCCCCAGGCGCGCGGCAGTGCCTCCCACGTGGGATCGGCGCGCTCGAGCGTCGCGGGCCAATCGACGACACCCGTGAGCAGCTCGCCACCGACGGCCGTTGTCGTCGGCTCGCCGCAGCCGACCACGAGCGCGGCGAGCGTCAGGCAAGCGAGCGTCGCCAAGCGGCGCCACACGTCGCGGGGGCTCACCCGCGCGATGATAGTCTCGCGCCCGCATCGGCCAAAGCTGCCGCGGCGCGGAGAACACTCGGCATGTCGATCCGATTCTCAGGGGCGGACCACCGCGCATACCGGGCAGTTTTCGGCGCGTTCATGCTGGTCGTCGCGTGCGGCGGCAGCAGCTCCAGCGATGGCACGCGCACACCGATCGAGCGCGACGCCGACGGCCGCTGGACCGCCGCCAGCGCGAGCGCCTGGTACGACGCTCAGCCATGGCTGGTGGGTGCCAACTTCATCCCATCGACCGCGATCAATCAGCTCGAGATGTGGCAGCCGGAGACGTTCGATCCGGAGACCATCGACCGTGAGCTGGGCTGGGCCGCCGCGACCGGCATGAACGTGATGCGGGTCTTCCTCCACGACCTGCTCTGGGACTCGGACTCGCGCGGGCTCGTGAAGCGGATCGATCGCTACCTCGCCATCGCCGATCGCCAGGGCATCCGCACGATGCTGGTCCTCTTCGACAACGTGTGGGATCCGGAAGCACACCTCGGTCCGCAGCCCGAGCCCATACCCGGCGTCCACAACTCGGGGTGGGTGCAAAGCCCTGCCAAGCAAGAGACGCTCGCGTTCGCCAACGATCCCGCGCTTCAGGCCCGCCTGGAGCGCTACGTGAAAGGTGTGATCGGCGCCTTCGCGAACGATCGTCGGGTGCTCGCGTGGGACCTGCTCAACGAGCCCGGCAACTCGAACATCCACACCGGTTGCCTGCCGCTCCTGGAAGCGAGCTTTCGATGGGCGCGCGAGGTGGCGCCGAGCCAGCCCCTCACCGCAGGATCGTGGTTCCTGCAAACCTGGGCGCAGGTATCGAAGACCTCGCTCGACCTCTCGGACGTCGCTACCTTCCACAACTACGACACCGAGCCCGACACCGCAGCGGTGATCGAGCGGCTGCGCCGCTACACCGATCGTCCGCTCATCTGCACCGAATACATGGCGCGCACCGTGGGCAGCACCTTTCAGACTCACCTGCCGCTCTTGCGCGACCAACGCGTGGGCGCGATCCACTGGGGCGTGGTTTCGGGAAAGACGCAGACCATCTGGCCGTGGGGCTCGCTGCCCAACCCCGACGCCACCGAACCGCCGCTTTGGTTCCACGACGTCTTTCGCGCCGACGGCACGCCGTACGACGCGGCAGAGACCGATTTCATCCGCGCCATCACGGCCGAGGTGAACGGCTCCGGCTGACCGAAGGCGACGTCGCGGGCGCTTCAGCGATTCGCGACCACGCAACCGCCTTGCCGAATCGTGAGCGCGGCGTCGTAGGCATCGACGCGGCCCCAACCGAAGAGGGGATCCTTGGCGCCACGCTCGCGATAGAAGTTCGACGAGCGAATCAGCGCATCGAGAATGCTCTCGCGCGTCTCGTGGGGATCGATCGACCAGAGCGTGGTGATCAAACCTGCGAGGCTCGAGACGGCTTCGGACGAAGCCGGCGACGGCTCGATCACGAAGTCGTTCTCGGGACCGCCGTGCGAGTTGAAGCCCAGCTCGAAAGCGCCGCCGGTCTCGTCGGTGTCGGCGAGGCCCGTGGCGCTGATCACCGTCGGCAAGGTCGCCGGGAAGACCACGCCGATCAGGTCCTTGATCCCCGGCAGCGTGGTCCCCGCGGCGGCGATCAGGATCTTGCCGCGGGCATAGAGCGCGTCGATGGCCCTTTCCATCTCGTGCGAGCGCACGATCGTCCCCATCGACATGCTGACGACTTGGACGCCGTCGTCGTCGGCCATCGCCAGGATCGCGTTGGTGATTCCAGTGAAGTCGTTGGGTAGGAACACGAACGGCAGCGAGCTCGACCGCACCGTCGCGCGATTCGACTGGGGTGAGAAGCTCTGCACGTGCCGCGATTGCCGCGTCCCGTGATCGAACGCGGAGGGAATGAGGAGCGAGAGCCCGAAGAAGTCGTCTTCCTGTGGATGGATCTCACCGACGTCGGGCGGGTGGTAGCCAGCCGTCCGATACGTGCCGTGACCGGTCGCGAGAAACGGGATCCAGTCGGCGAGGACGCCGTTGTCGAGGACGGCGACGCCCACATCCGGGCCACCGAAATAGCCCAGCTCGTCGTAGACGGCGTCCGCGTGCTGACGACGTATGCGCGCGGTGGCGTCGGGATCGACCTGCTCCATGTAGTCGACGTAAGACGCGCCCTCGCTAGTCGCGGGATCGTAAACGCCGGGATTGAACGTGCTCTCGGCGGGCGACGCCGCAAGAGTCGATGCGGTGGTCGACATTGCAGGCGCGGGCGCGTACTCGACCTCGACGAACGCGACCGCCGGGAGCGCGCGAAGGGTCGCGACGTCCGCGCACACATCCACGTCGAGCCTGAGCGTAGCGAGCCGGTCGTTCCGCCCCGCGACGCGCACCCCGTCGCCGAGCGCGCGCCGGATGTCGCTCACGAGCGCATCGAGCGTGGTGCTTGGGCTCGCGCCGTCCGAAACGTCCGCCCCCACGACGAGCGGGCCGGCACCACTGCCGAGCGCAGCGCAGAGCGCCGCGTCGTCTGCACGATTCCAATCGAACGGCTCA
>CAYUSL010000175.1:0-11699 GCA_964447125.1 uncultured bacterium
GACCCCTGGCGCGAGGCGGCCAAGCGCTGCACCGACGTCGTCGGCGTGCTCGCCGCATTGCCGGTGGCGCTACCCGTGCTCGCCGTCGCGGCGCTGGCGATCCGCCTCGACGATGGCGGCCCCGTGCTCTTTCCACAGACGCGCGTGGGACGCTTCGGCAAGCCGTTTCGAATGTGGAAGCTGCGCACCATGAAGTCGGAGAGCGAGATCGGCAGCGCACGCTTCACGCTCGATCGCGACCCGCGCCTCACCCGCGTGGGACGTGCGTTGCGGAAGCTTCGCATCGACGAGCTGCCGCAGCTCTGGAACGTGCTGCGAGGCGAGATGTCGTGGGTCGGCCCGCGTCCTGAGCAGGCGACGATCGTCGACGAGCTGGTGCGCTCGATCCCGTTTTACGCCTGGCGCCATCAGGTAAGGCCCGGTATCACCGGTTGGGCTCAGCTCAAGCACCCTTACGCAGCGTCGCTCGACGAAGCGCGGCACAAGCTCGAGCTCGACCTCTACTACATCCGTCACCGTTCCTGGATGTTGGATCTCGGCATCGTGCTGCGCACCCTCACGGCGTTCACCGCCGGCGCGCGATGAGCGGCACAAGCCAAGCCGTGAGCGAGCCATCGGCTCGTGCGTGCCCACGTCGCTCGATCCTCGTCCCCACCCACGACACTCGCGAGCTCACGCTCGCCTGCCTCGCCGCCGTCGTAGCGAGCTGCGGCGCCGACGAACAAGAGATCGTCCTCGTCGACGACGCGAGCCAGGACGGCACCGCAACAGCGGTGAAGGCGGCATTCCCTTCGATCACGATCGTCGCCCTCGACTCCAATCGCGGCTTCACGAGGGCCGTGAACGAGGGCGCCGGCCGGGCGCGCGGCGAGCACCTCGTGCTCCTCAACAGCGACACCGTGGTCGCCGCCGATGCGCTCACGCGGCTCTCACGCACTCTCGACGAGACTCCCGCCTTGGGCGCCGTGGGTGCCCAGCTCTTCCATCCCTCGGGTGAGATCCAATGGTCGTCCGGACGCGATCCGTCGCTGCTCTGGCTCTTCGTGATGGCGTCGGGCGTTGCCCGCCACTACGCCCGCATCCCGGGCTTGCGGCGCGTGCGTCCAGCAGGGGGCCGCCACCGAAGCGACGCGGCACCGGTGCTCGTCGATTGGCTTCCCGCCACCGCGATGGCGGTGCGCCGCGAGGTGTGGCTCGCCCTCGGCGGATTCGACACGCGTTACGCCCTCTACGCGCAAGACCTCGACCTGTGCGGACGCATGCGGCGCGCCGGCTGGAAGGTGGCGCTCGAGCCGCGTGCCCGCGTGACTCATCATCTCGGCGCCACCATCGGCGCGCAGGCGGAAGCCAGCGCCGAGCGAACACACTTGGCCTACCTTTGGGCCGATCTCGTGCGCTGGGCCGAGGTCGCACATGGTCCCGAGCTCGCGCGAAAGGCCCGCGCAGCCCTGCGCGCAGGCGGTTCCTTGCGGCTCGTGCTCGACCGGATCCTTCGCGCGGAAGCGGCCGGAGCGCACGCGTCTGCCGATCGCGATCGCCTCGCGATCACAGCCGCCCTCGCGGCGATCGCGCCAATACCCGCAGCGGCGGCCACACGCGCTCAGCGCGCGAGCAACGGCTCCAGCACCACTTCCCACTGACGCGCGACGGCAGCGGGGTCGTAACGAGCCGTCAGGCGATCACGGCCGGCCGCTCGCAGCGACGCCGCCAGCGAGGGATCGGCGGCCAGCGCGCGCACGGCGTCGGCGAACTGCCGCGGTGTATCCGCCAGGAGCGCGTGGCGTCCCGCTTCGACGCCGAGCCCGCGCAGCGCCGCGGTGGTGGCGATGACCGGCACGCCACGCGCCCACGCTTCCAGCACCTTCATGCGAATGCCGGACGCGATGCGTAGCGGCACCACCAGCACCGAACCGGGGGCGAATGCGTCCGCGCTCTCCGCTGGGCTCGGATGGTCGACGACTCGCTCCGCACCCATCGCCGTCGTCGCCACGTCTCCGTCGAAACGATGCAACACCGCCGTCGGCGTAGCGCCCGCGATCACCGGCCACACTTCGCGGACGAACCAACGCGCACCATCGCGGTTCGGCGGCCACACTGCGCTCCCCAGCAGAATCAGCGCCGGCGAGCCCGGCCATGCGCCTCGCGCAGCGGGGAGGTTCGCCGGAAACACCGGCGGTACCACCTCGATGCACAGGCCGCGTGGAGCGTCGCGTGCCAAGCGTGCGCGATCCTCCGTGGTGAGCGCCACCACCCGATCCACGAGCCCGAGCGCGCGCCGCTCGTCACGCGCCACGCGCCGTGCTTCGCGAGCCACGAGCGACGCGAGCGCGCTGGCCGAGGTCGCGGCAGCAAGTCCTGCCCACAGATCGGCCTCGACGTTCTGCGCCCGCAACACGAGCGGGGCGCGCCCGGCAACCGCCGCGCGACACGTCGGCACGAGCTGGGGTTGCTCGACCACCACCGCGTCACACGAGTCGACCCGCAGCCGTGCGTCGAGCAACGTCCCGAGCGGGCGACGAGCATGGCGCACGAACGTGATCGAGCGGCGCATCACAAGCGCCGTGATCGCCGCTCGCGACCAGGCACGCGGCGGGGCATCCACGACATCCAGCGCGACGCCCGCGCCTGCGGCGCCCGCGTGCGCAGCGCCGATGGCCGTGCCTGCCGCGAGTGGCGCCAACACGCGAATCGCATGCCCACGCGTGACGAGCGCCTGCACGGTCTCCGCCACCAGCAGCCGGCCACCGTCGCGTGGAGGCCACGGCGCTTTGGTCGTCACCCACAGAATCCTCACGCGGCACCTCGCCGCGCAGCTCTCCCGCGATCGGCCGCGTGCTCCCAAATCGACTCCAGCGCCGCAACCGGCGCGTCCCAACCGTAGGACGACTCCACCAGCGTGCGCGCCACACGTGCAAGCCGCGCCCGAAGCTCCGCACTCGCCGCCAGCTCCACGATCGCATCCGCGAACTCCGTGGGCGTGCTGGCGATCCGCAGGTGCTCGCTTGTCGCCTCGGCGAGTCCTGCCACCGCCGTCGGGGTCGCGACCACCGGCGTACCGGCGGCGAACGCTTCCAGCACCTTGAGCGGCTGACCCGATCCCGCCTGAAGCGGCGCCACGGCGATCGCCGCACGGGCGAGCCGTGCCGCCAGATCGTCCACCGGGCCTACCACCTCGACGCCGGGCATGGCAGCGGCCACGCGGCCGAGCGCAGCACTCGGTCGCGCCCCCACGAGCGCCAGCCTGAGATCGGACCGCTCACCACGCACGCGCGGCCACACGTGGGCGAGCAACCAGCGAATGGCGTCCTCGTTCGGGAAGTAGCCCAGGTTTCCCGTGAACACCACCTCGCACGGATCGCGACCCTCGTTCGGCCCCGGCGCGCGGTCGAGCTCGACGCCGTTGCGATTGACCGATAGGCGCGGGTGCGCACCGATCGCGTCGCGATCGTGCTCGCTGACCACGGTTGCGTGATCCCAACCATCGAGCAACCGGCGCTCGAGCCCCGCCATCCGATCCGCCTCCCAGCGCGCGATCGCGCTCAGGACAGAACCATCGCGCTCGGCGCGCCGTCGCATGTTGAGCGACAGCGCATCCACCAGATCGATCACCCGCGGCAACGAAGGCGGCAGCGCCCGCGCGACGGCTGGCGCGAGCCGCGCGAGCTGGACGTGCACCAGATCGAAACGCGACTCGGCAATCCGCTCACGCAGCGTGCGCCCGAGAGCCGCGGTATCGAAGATCCCGCACTGAACCGGCTCGCCGCGACCGAAGGCTCGTGCAGCACCGAGGCCGCGCGCAGCAAGCCCGCACTCGACCGAGATCCACCGCTCGACGGGTAGGCTCGGCGTCTCGCGCGGCACCGAGCGCATCGGCTCGGCAGCCACGAAGGTCACCGCGTGACGAGCACCCAGACGCCGGAGCTGCTCGACGGCGCGAACCTGGTATCCGACCCGGGCCGGCTCCGGCAGGCGTGGCGAGACGAAGAGAACGTGCACGATGCGAACGAGCTAGCCCTGAAGCAAGCGCGACGCGCTCACTTCAGGGTTAGCTGACGTTGTCTCGGGGGGCTTTTCAAGCCCCCCGCCCCACGGAAAGCGCGGACTTCGTGGGGCCCCACCCCCAAGTCATCTCGCTGCGCTCGCGGCGTGCCCCGGCGCGTGCCCATTTTCATCAGCCTGCTGACACGGGGATCCGGAGTGAAGCGAGCCCCCCGACCACACGGGCCGGGGGGCTCGAGGAGTCACCGCACGGGACGATCAGAAACCGATGTGGATGTGCGACGCGTGGGTGGCGCTGTCCAACGGTGCCGACGGGCTGCCGGCGTGGATCGACTTACCCGCGAACACCGTCGACACCCACGCCTGCGCCGCGGCGGAATCCTCGGGTGGCACACTGCCCGCCGGGGTGACGGTGGTGTTCAGATTCGTGAACACCCAACCGTTCTCGTACGGCACGGGGAACGCCGCGCCGCCCACCTTCACCTTGTTCGCCACGGCCGGGAACGGCAGCAGCGTCGGCACCGGCGGCGGCGGCGACACCGGGTACACCACCGGAACCACTGGGTGCTCCTGTTCGTCGAAGATCACGATCTGCTCTTGCCCGAGGGGATACCAGCTCGGTGTGGTGCCGCACGTGAACGCCGACGTCGCAAGCTTCGGATCCCGCCACGCCACCAGGTTGGTACCCTTGGTGAAGACCGTCGCATCCCGCCGGAAGCGCGAGCCGAACTGGGTGGCCAGCGGCTGACGGTTGTCACTCGCGTCGAAATTCACGTGCTTGCCATAGAACGTGTACTGGCCGGCCACCGATGTCTCGGGATCCGTGGAGCTCGTCTGGATCGCCACGAGAGAGTCGCCTTCCGAGTAGCCCTTCGTCCCATTCACGTAGGCGTAATCGCCGGTCAGGATGTTGCGATTCGCCGCCATGCCGTTGCCGCCGGCGACGAAATACCCGACGTCGGCAGGCGAAAGCGACGTGCATTGGTTCGTCGCGTCCACGGTCACGAAGCCGCGCGCCAAGCCGTCCCCGTAGCTTCGGCCGGCGCAACCACCGAGCACGCTCGAATACTGGCCGCTCAGTGCGGCTTGCACGTGCGCCCGCTCACTCGCCGAAAGCGGCGCGGGTGGCAGGATGCCCGTGCAGCTCGCGTAGTTGATGTCTTGCGAAATGTCGCCCTGCGGGCTGATCGTGTCCTGAGGATCCTGACCGACGCTCGCCGTCACGGGGATGTTGCCGTTCCGGATCACATCGCCGAGGTCGATCTCCTGCGCGTCGTAGCCGGTGAGATAGAGGTCGAAGCCGAAGACCGGCACTCCCAGATCGCTCCACACCGTCACGTGGGCGAGCGCGGCGCTCGCCGACGTGTTCACGACCGTCATGTAGGTGTTCGGGCCGGCGGGCGTGCCCGGATCGGGGTTCTTGAGCGTCACGTCGAAGTAAGGCAACAGCAACGTCGAAGCCGGCTGATTCGAGATCGTCGCGGCATCGAACTCCTCGGCGCTCGCCGGCGCGCTCGCCACGACCATCGCGAGCAGTCCAACGCCGAGCAGCGCCATCCATTTCGTCGTCATCGTCCGTCCCTCGTTGTTGGTTCCCGCGATTGCGCTGGATGTCTTCGTCATGACCACGCTCCTCACGGTCCTACCGGAAGCTGGGAGTGGTCGATGTCGGTTGCGCTGTCCAGCGCCGTGGCCGTCACCCCTACCTGGTAGCCGCCCTTCGCGCTCGATCCTTCGATCACGCTCGCGGCCCAGGCCTGCGCCACCGCCGGATCTTCGGGCGGATTGCTGCCAGCCGTCGCCGGCGAGTAGTGGTTCAGGTTGAGGTACAGGAACCCGCTCGTCCCCGGGACCGGCAACGTGGACCCGCCCACCGTCACACGCTGGGTCATGGCGCCGAATGGAGTACCGGCGATCACACTCGGGTTCTCTTGCTCGTCGAAGGCCACGATCTGCTCTTGCGGGATCGGGTAGAAGGCCGGCGCCGTGCCGCACGTGAACGGCGCGCCTGCGACCTTCGGATCGCGCCACACGATCACCGACGACGACTTCCCGAAGGCTCCGCCTTTCTGGTAGCGCGCCACGAACGTGGTCGCGAGCGGCTGGCGTCGATCGGATGCCGTGTAGGCGTTGTAGCGCCCGTAGAACGTGTACTGGCCCGGCACCGTGGTCTCGGGATCGCTCGGATTCGCTGCCACGCTCACGATGGGTGCCGCGCGCGCCACACCGTTCTTCACGTCGAGGTAGTACGCGTCACCCCACAACACGTCCTGAGTCCAGGTGACGCTGTTCACATAGTAGGCAGGCGACGCTGGATCCTCGAGCGTGCACCAATTGACCGTGTCCACCGTGACGTAGCCCCGCGCAATGCCGTCGGCCTGAGTACGGCCCACGCACTTGCCGCCGTAATAGGCCGAAGCCTTGCCGGTCAGCGAGTTCTTCATGTGGGTGACGAAGTCGGCAGGCAACGTGCCCACCGGCAATTGGCCGGTACAGCTCGCGAAGTTGATGTCCTGCGAGAATTGGCCGTGCGGGCTGATGTCGTCGCGCGGATCCTGACCCGCCGAAGCGGTGCGCGGCAGGATGCCGTTGATGATGTCGCGCAGGTTGATCGACTGCACGTCGTAGCCCGTGAGGTAGATGTTGAACCCGGCCGCCAGCACGCCGAGATCCGTCATCACGTTCACGTGGGCGAGCACCGCCGTGGCGCTGGCGTTGCTGACCGAGAACACCGTGGTGAGCCCATCGGCTTTGGCGAGATTCACCTCGAAATAAGGCAAGAGCAGCGTTCCCGCCGGTTCACGCCCCACCACGTTCGCGGCCGGGTACTGCTGCGCCCGTGCCGTGCCGGCCAAGGCGCCGAGCAACGCCATCAGACACAGGCCGAACGTCCAACTCTTTCGCGTCATGTCGTTTCCCTCGTGTGCGAGTCGGTCCAACGAATCCTGCGGCGAGATTCTTACGACGGGATCGAGCAGCGGTCAACGCACGTTTGCGTCGGCGCTCCCCTCTTCGAGTGAACGTAACGACGCCACGCAACACCACCAACACCGAGCGAGAATCGGTGAATCGCCGCGTTCGCGAGCATGTGCGCGGCCGTGTGCGACGTGCACCACGGCGGGGGCATCCCTCCTCAATCGGCGCGGCCCGCGAGCTTCCACGCCTGAATGCCTCCTTGGCTGGGACAGTCGCGGCGGTCCCCGGCGGGTCCGGGATCGACCTCGTCGGCAAATGATTCGACCACCTCGCCGCGCCCGTCGCCGTCCAGATCCGCCACCTCGACGTGTGCGGCGCTGCAACGCTCGGAATGCGCCGGGATCGCGCTCGGCACGCGTTCGAACGCGCCGCCTGCGCTGCCGTGAAAGAGCCAGGTCGAGCCGTCCTCGGTGACGGCCACGAGCTCGCGCATTCCGTCGCCGTCGACGTCACCGAACGCGAGCGCGTGCACCGGTGGGGTCTCGGTCGCGACGGCCAGCGCCGTGCGCGTCCACTGGCCGGTACCCGCGCGCCGCAGCACGTCCACGCCGGTGCGCCAGACCTCGCCCTCGAAGCTCAGGTATCCGACCGCGAGCACCGCTCGTCCCGAACCGTCGATGTCCGCCGCCGCGACCGCCTTCACGTACGCGTTGGCGCGCAATGCCGACACGTCTTCCGCCCGCCAGGATCCATCCGGCTGGTGAAGGCTCACCAGGTCCCGCCTGCCGAAGAAGCCGGTGCCGGCGGCGACGTCGATTCGCCCGTCGCCGTCGAAATCGGCGAGGGCCATCGCTGGCCCGAAGTTCTGCTGGGTATCGGTGCCTTGATCGGTACGCTGCCAACGTCCATCGGCACCGCGCCGGTAGAGCACCAGGCCATGGGCGCCGCTCGCAGCCTGGCGCGCGTCCTTCGTGCGCATCGCGGGAAGCAGGCGCGGGCCCTCGCCCAGCGCCAGGATGTCGGTGTGGCCGTCGCGATCCCAGTCCACGACGCGCAAGCGCCGCGACGAGAAACCGGGCGGGACCGCTTGCCCCGGCACCGCGAAGTCGAGCCCCGCGCCGCCGTCGCGAAAATGACCTGCGTCGTCACCGAGCAGCACCATCAGGCCGCTCAGGTGCACTGCCAGCGCCAGGTCGGCGTGACCATCGCCGTCGAAGTCGCCCACCTGAACGTCGCCGTAGTCGTAGGCGAGCTTCGGCCACTCGATGCCCTGCCAGCGCTTCCAGTGGCCAGCGCCGTCACCGAGGAAGATCGCCGGCGTGCCGAACGATTTGCGCGCCGGGCCGTGGACGATGTCGAGGTGACCGTCGCCGTTCACGTCGGCGATGGCGAAACCCTCGCGCCATTGCCCGCTCGTCGGCAGCCCTTCGCCGAAGTTGCGGAACGCGAGTGGCGGCCCGGTGGGAATCTCCACGCGGTACGAGGCTTCGATCTGCGCGAGCTCGGCAGCGCTCGGACCCGTGGGTGCCGCGGGAACCGGCTCGTCGGGAACGCGATAGAGCTTGAAGTAGAAGTACTCGTCGTCCTCCCGCACCACGTCGAGGGGGATCGACCACAGCGTGCGCACGTTGTGTGCGTCGAGCCGCCGCGCTTGGGAACGCGGGATCTTCTCGACGAAGTATTGGCGGCCCTGCTCATCCGTCAGCCAGATGCCGTCGGGCGGTTGCGGCGCAGGCGGAAGGATCGGCTTGCCGGGCGCATCCTCGTCCGCATCGATCGCCGTGGACGTGGCGGCACCGCTCGCCGGCCCGGGTGCCCGCGTCGCGCAGCCCGCAGCGAGACCGAGCGCGACGAGCCCAACAATCGCCAACGCCGCCCGAGTCGATTCGAACGAAGTGCCGCTTCGAAGGCAACGATGGCTGGCAACGCGGACGTCGATCATCGATGGATCACTCCCGGAGCTGTGCGCGCGTGGCTGCGAGGCGGGCGCGAACATAACGGAACGGCAGGCGCGCCACGAGCCGACCGCAGACGGCCGTCGCGGCTCGCCAACTTCGCAATCGCGGATCAGTGCACGCCGGAGTGGAGTGGAGCATCCGCGGACGCAGCCGAATTTCCCGCAGGTGCCGCAGCCGCCGAGGAAGCCGGCTCCGGCGGGGCGTCGGGCGCTTGGATTCGATCTCGCAGCCAGCCCAGCCGCGCGATCTCGTCGGCGATGGCGCGCGCCGCGAGGTGGTGCGCTCCTGCGCTGGGGTGGGGGTCGAGACCGAACACGCGCTGCAGCGCCGGCGATTCGTGCGCCGCAAGGGTGGGCCGCAGATCGAGCACTGCGAAACCGTTGGCCCGCGCCAGCTCGGCGACCTTCTCGTGCAGATCGCCGAACGGGTACTTCTCGCCGAGCGGGAAGTCGATGAACGGAAATATCGCCACCAGGACCTTCGTCCCCGAGGCCTGGGTCAGCTCGGCGATTCGCTGGAACGCCTCCTGACAGCGCTGCCAACCCGGGTACGCGGGACTGTGGATGAATCGGTAGTAACGCTCGAATGCGCGGTAGCGACGGGTGTTCTCGACACGCTCGTACACCCAGCCGGCCAGCGCGCTGGTCTGCGTGAGGCGCGCGAGCCAGCCGCTGGGATGCCAGACCATCGTCGGCTCACGCAGGTGCTTGAGCTCGTCGGGGTGACTCTCGTCCTCGGGGTCGTTGAGCACGTAGCCGAGCACCAACACGTCCGGCTGGTACTCGAGGCCACCCCGACGTTCGAGCATGAGGAGCTCGCGAGCGGTGGAGAACCCTTCGGCCGAAAAATTGATCGCCTCGACCTGCGTATGGTCGTTCTTGCGCAGCAGGTGGCTTTCCAGCAGGCGCTCCAACCGGTGGCAGTAGAGATCGCTGATCTCGATGCCGCGGCCGAACGTGAAGCTGTCGCCGAGGCAGAGCACGCGGAACGTCCCTGGTGGCTTGGGCATGTCGTGCTCGGCGTCGTGCTGGCCGATGGCGTTGAGCGCTACACGCGGCGGCGGGCGCGTGCCGCGGACGGGGAGCGGGTGAACCACTCGTGCCACCAGCTCTCCCACCGCGAGCGACAACACCGCCATCATCGAGAGCGCGAGCAGGCGAACGGCGCGCCGGCGTGGCGACGCCGCGTTCTCGGCACGCGCCGTTGCACGATCCGAGGTCGGCACCTCGGTATTGGACGGGGAATCAGCGGTCATTTTTCATTTTCTGCGAGAAAATCGATACACATCGTCCGCGCTCGAATGGCTCCATCGGACGCAACCGCTAGCGATCCGCTCACGCCCCGAGACGCTCGAGTGCCGCTCGCGCAAAGTAGCGCACCATCGGGTCCGCGTCGTCGAGCGCCCGCCGGAGCGCCTCGAGGTCCGCGACGCCAGGCGCCGCGTAGCGCCACAGCGCCCACACCGCGCGCTGACGCACCACCAGGTCTCCGCTCGCCAGCGCTTCCACCAACCCCAGCAGCGCGGCCCGTGGCTCCTCGCGGAAGATCTCTCCCAAGGACCAAGCCGCACCCTGGCGCACCTCGCGGTCGGCATCGGCGAGGGCGCGGCGCAAGACCGGCACCGCCGCCGCGACGCCCTTGCGGATTGCTCCGAGCGTCACCGCCGCCCATTTCCGAACCTCGGTGGCCGGGTCGTACATCGCGTTCATGAGCGGTTGCAGCGCCGCGCCCTCGGAGCCCGTGTTCCACACCGCCACCGCGGCTTCCTGACGAACATCGTGGTTCTCGTCGTGGAGGCGGCGCATCAGCGCGGGCACGGCTGCGTCGGCGTCCGGTCCGATCTTGGCCAAAGCGCGCGCAGCCTCCTGGCGCACCGCCGCCGCTCCGTCGTCGAGCACGGCGATGAGCGCGGGAACCGTCTCCGGTGCGAGGCTGTTCATCTCGCCGAGCGCGAATGCGGCGCCTACGCGGATCGCAGGATCGGCGTCGCCGAGGGCGTCGAGAAGTCGCGGCACCGCCGCGTGCCCGATGCGCGCCAACGCCCAACCGGCACGCGTCCGCACTTCGGGCGAGCGATCGACGAGCGCGGCGCGCAGCGCCGGGATCGCGAGCTGCGAGCCCTCGCCGATCATGCCCAGCGCCATCGCCGCGCGATCGCGTACGCGGTCGGACGCGTCGGCGAGCGCCTCCGTCAGGCACGACACCGCCGCGACACCGGCAGGGCCGTACGCCGAGAGCGCGTCGGCCACGTCCGCGCGCACCTCGGGATCGAGGTCGCCGAGCGTCACGATCAGCTCGGGCAGGAGCGACAGCGAGGTCGCCCCGAGCCGTTCGCAGGCCAGCGCCGCGGCACGCCTGTCCTGCGCGCGTGGGCTCGCGAGCATCATCCTCAGTGGTGCCAGCGCCGCTGGACCGAGAGACGCGAGCGCGCTCGCCGCCCAGCTTCGCTCGGCGCTGTTGCGCCCGATGAGAACGCGCGCCACGACGGGAACCACGTACGGCCTGAGTGCCGGAACCCGCCGGATCAGGGGCCACCCGAGCTCGAGCAGAATCGTCGCCGCCATCGCGATCCGCCCGACCACGCCGCGCTCACGCGCTGAGCTGAGCGTCTCCCGAATGCGTCGCGAGTGACGTACCCGGACGGATGCGCTCGGCGCTCAGGACACCGCTCGCGCGTCGCAGGGCGCGCAGCAGACCGTCGAGCTGCTTCAAGCTCTTCACCTCGATGGTGAACTGAAGCTCGGCGCGTCCATTGCGGAACGAGCGGGTGTCGGCGCGGGTGATGTTGACGCCTTCCGAGCTCACCAGCTTCGAGACGTGGCCGAG
>CAYUSL010000176.1:0-11602 GCA_964447125.1 uncultured bacterium
CCTTTGTTTCGCTGCGTGGGCGCGAGCGGCGCGAGCGTCTCGCCCACGCCGTACTGGGGCGACCGCTGATACTCGGCGAGGGCGCGCGGTAGCCAGCCCTCGAGGGCGGCGATTCGCGATTGGTCGGCGGGGTGGGTCGAGAGCAGCTCGGGTGGCTTGCCGCCGCCTTGCTGCGCGGCGCTCTGTTCCATGCGTACCCAGAGGCGCGGTGCTTCGCGCGGGTCGTAGCCAGCGCGTGCCATGTAGATCTGGCCGATCTCGTCGGCCTCCGCTTCGTTCGAACGGCTGAACGGCAGCGTCACGCCGACCGTTGCGCCGAGGCCCAGTCCGGCCATGATGAGGTCCGCGTTCTTGTTGTTCGAGAGCGCGGCACCCGCGACTTCCAGCCCGAGGTTGGTGAGGGCGGCGGTGCTCATCCGCTGTGCGCTGTGCTTGGCCACCACGTGGCCGATCTCGTGGCCCAACACGGCCGCGAGGCCGGCTTCGTTCTGCACCACGGGCAGGATGCCGGCGTACACGCCGACCTTGCCGCCCGGCAGGGCGAAGGCGTTCACCTCGTCGCTGTCGAAGAGCTCGACCTCCCAGGTGATGCCTTGGGTCTCGGGGCCAGCGCTGGCCACGATGCGCTGCACCACCCTGTCGATGATCGCCTTCGAGCGCGCGTCTCGGGACGCGCGGGTCTCCTTCTGCAGCTCCGCGAACGCCTGCGAGCCGAGCTGCCCCATCTCGCCGTCGTCGAAGAGCACGAAGGCGCTGCGTCCGGTGACGGGGGTCTACATGCAGCCGCTGGCGCCGGCGCCGAGCAAAACCACGAGAGCGAGCGCGAGGCCGTGCGTCGCGCGAATACGTGTCGATCGTCGCGTCATGGTGCGGCCGCCGTGCTGGTGAGTGGCGAGGTGCGCGGGTCGGGCTCGAGTGTGACGGTGGCGCGCACCTCGCGCGGTCCGTCGAGCGATTCGACGAAAAGCTCGCCCGCCAACCAGGGATCCGTCAGGTTCCAAGCGTAGCCCGAGAACGGATCCTCCGACATGCCCGTCGAGCACGCGAAATAGCCGAGCGTGGGCTCGGAGAGGTCGATCACGAATCGGCTGGAAGGACCGAGCGTGGCCAGACGCGTTCCGTCGCTGCGCCGTACGTAGCCGGCGGCGTCGACCGTGTAGCGATCGCCGGGATGCGCGTACGGGCCGACCTCGAACCGATGGCCGAGGATGGGTAGCAACGCCAGCGGGTTGGCGATGCGCACCACGTGGAAGGCGCCCCAGTTCCAGCCGTCGGGCTGGTCGCCGCCCTCGGCGACCAGCTCGCCTTGTGCGTCCGTGACGGCGCGCACGACACACTCCGCGCGCGCTTCGCGCCCAGGGGTGGCGACGTCGTCCCACCACGGCGAGGTCGGCTCGCGCCAGATGCCGAGCAAGGCTTTGGTGGCGAGGTCGCTCACCGAGGCGAGCCGCTGCCAACGCGCCGCACCCAGCTCGTCGGCGAACGCGCACGGGGCCAGCGCTTCCTGCGTCAGCTCGAAGAGGGCGCAGCCCGGCGATTCGCGATCGCAGTGGCCATCCCAGCTCGCGAGCGTGTTGCGCGCGGTTGCGAGGTCGGGGCGATTCGCGAGGTCGGCCAAGATCCCGGGGAGAAGATCGCTCGCGAGCCCCGTTGCAGCGTCCCTCTGGAGTCGCCGGAAATCCTCGGCGCCGAAGCGCGGCTCGGCGGCGAGCAGTGCATCGATCCGCGCTGCGCGATAGCCGAGCTCGAAGTGGCCTGCGAGCGGCTGGCGATCGGTGGTCGCAGGTGGCGCGGTGTTCGCCGACACGATTCGTCCTGCTGCCGGATCGACGAGCGCATAAGGGTCGACCTCGCTCGGAGGCGGTGCTGCCGCACGACGTGCGATGTGTCCGTCGACGTCCGCGAGAACGAGCGCCCAGGAGAGTGGTCCGGCCTTCGCATCCGCGGTTGCCGAATCGGTGTCTGCCACCCCGCGTGCCGTGAGCAACGATCGGAATCCTCGGAGCTGGCGCGCCGCGTCCGTCGTTCCCAGATCGACGCGCAGTGCGCTGCTTTCCTCGAATCCCAGCTCCTCGCCGCCGAGCAGCGGTGCGCCACGTAGTGTCCTTCGTCGCACCTCGACGGCCGCACCGAAGCGCGGCACGATCGGCGGCGCTGCACCGGGCTCGTCCGTGCCCGCCGCGGCGCTCACGAGCTCGACGCCCCCGGTACGCAGCAGCGTGCTGGTCGAGCCCCACGCCAAGCGCCGTGTATGGCCCACGGCCAGAAGCGGCGTTCCTGGGAGGAAGAGGCCTTCCGCGTCGAATTCCGGCGCTGTCGCGTGGGCGAGGTACCAGAACGTGGGCGCGCGATCGAGGATCACGTGCGGGTCGGAGGCGAGCAGGGGAGATCCGGAGCGCGAGTGACGACCATCCACCACCCACGCGTTGCTGCCGAGCAGCGACCCCGAGAGGGGCGCGAGCGGATCGAGCGTCGCGCGCGCTCGCGACGCGTCGCCCTCACGGGTGGTGCTTCGCGAGCCTGCGGCGTGATCGTCGAGCCCAACCACGACTTCGGGAGGCAAGAGCGCCAAGGCTCGCTCGCGCCCCAGCGCTGCGATCAGATCGATGGCCACGGCCTGCGCGCGCAGGCTGGGCACCTGCCCGACGAGACCGAATAGCTCGACCAGAAGCAGCGAATCGCGCGGTTGCCACCGCCGCGGTCGCACCGCCAGCACGCGAAAGCACGCCGGCAAGCGACCGCCGAGATGATCGAGTCGGGCGTTGGCGCCCTCGGCGAATCGTTCGAGCTGGTGGCGCGTCTCGGGATCGGCGCTCTGCCACGAGCGCTCGGCGCGCTCCACGAGGCCGAGCTCGCGCGCGAGGTGGTCGAGCCCCACCGCATCCAGGCCGCCACCGAGCGGCAGGTCACCGAGCCACTCGGAGAGGGTGCCTTCGGCGACACGCACCAGCATCTCTACCTGGCAAGCACGATCGTGGGCCTCTGCGAAGCCGAGACCGGCCCAGACGTCCGGCGCTGCGCTGGCGCTGACGTGGGCGATGCCGTACGAGTCGCGCCGCACGTAAGCCGGTGTCTCGCCGCCGCGGAGCGGGATGCGCTCGTCGCGGGCCGACGGCCCGGCGAGCCAGAGCTCGGGGAAGGCGAGCGCCAGCGCACAACCGGTTGCCAACAGCCCGAACGCCACGACCCAAGAACGCGTGCGCCGCGATCGGCGACGCGCGCGACGACGTGTGGGATCGAGGGTGGCAGCCATGAGCGCGGAACGAGTCGCACAGTAGACTGCGCGAGGGCGCGCGCCACAAGCCGCGCGGGAGGTGTGCGCGAACGATGAGCCGAGCCGAGCGCGAGAAGTGGGAGCGGGTCTACGGCGTACCGGAGCGCGTCCACGGGCTCGAGCCGACGCCGTTTCTCGTCGAGGCCGTACGTACGCTAGCGGATTCGAGGGCGCCCACGCGCCGCCGCGCGTTGGTGTTGGCGATGGGCGAGGGGCGGAACGCCGCATTCCTCGCGAGCGCGGGCTACGTCGTCGATGGCATCGACATCTCGTTCGCGGCGGTCCGCAAGGCGAAGGCGCGGGTGCAGAGCGAAGGCCGATCGCTTCACAGCGTGGTCGCGGACCTCGACGACTTCCCGCTGCCAGTCGATCGCTACGACTTGGTGTGCGTCGCGAACTTCCTGGCACGGGCGCTTTTCGAGCCCGTGGCGCGCGCGGTTCGACCGGGTGGTGCCATCGTGTGGGAGACCTTCACCCGCGCCCACGCTGCCATCGGCTCGCCGCGCAATCCGGCTCACCTCCTCGGTCCCGGCGAGCTTCGAGCCCGCTTCGCCGATTTCGATCTGCGCCGCTATCGCGAAGTGATCCTCGACGACGGCGGTAAGCGGCGCGCCATCGCCAGCCTGTTTGCGACGCGGCGTCCATCCTCGGTGTGATTCGGCGCAGCCCGCAGCCTCGATCCGAGGGCGAGCCAGCGGCTCGCCACGAGCGTGATTCGTGTGGCTCGGGGGCCGGGGGGGCTGGCTCAGTCCCCGGGGAAGCTACGGCGTGATGCGGTAGCCGCGGGCGCCAGGAAAATAGTGCGCGAGGATGTCGGTCATGCTCGCCTTTGCGCGAGCCATGCCGATCGCGCCAGCCTGGCAGAGGCCGACGCCGTGGCCGGCGCCTGCGCCGACCAGCGTGAAGACCGCGGGCTCGGTGCCGGCCATCGCGATCGCTTGGACGGCGAAGGCGGACGAAGGCAGATCGCCGAGCGTCTTGCGGATCACTTGCTCACCCTCGATGCGGCGATTGCCACCGGTGGCTTCGATGGTGAGCGCGGTGACGCGTCCCGAGGCACCGCGTGCGTCGACGCGCAGCGCCTTGATCTTTCCGAGGTTCGCGCCACCGCTCACGAGGCGCGCGAGCTCATCGGCGGTGAAGGAGCGCGTCCAGCGGTGCTGGCTCGGCGCTGCGGCGCGTGCGCAGAACGTGTCGGGTGGATTGAGCAGGTAGCTCCAGAGGTTCGCCTCGATCGCGAAGTCCGGAAGCACGAGGCCTGCGGGCTCGACGTCGGCGCGCGCGCGCAACGCCGGGTCGGGACGCTGCTTGGGCCAGATCGCTTCGTTCGCTTCCAGGATGCCGCCGCAGTCGGGGTGGTACGCGGCATCCGCGAGCTCGCCATCGCGCAGCAGCACCAGGCCGCGCGTGGCGTCCACCGCTGCATCCGACGCGGCGCTGGCGTCGCCGAGGCCTCGGTAACGCTGGCAGTGGGTGTCGTCGCAGACGTCGAACGGGTCGCCGGCATGGCGTCGCCGCGCCAGGCTGGCGAACGCCTGTGTGCGCGCGATCAGCGCCTGGGCTTCCAGCGCCTGATCCGGAGCGTCGCCAGCGATCTGGGCGGCGACGACGCCCTTTACGTAACTCTCGATCCCGACCTCGTTGATGGCGAGCACCTGACCGTTCGCGCCTGCCGTGAGCACCACCGAATCGCGATAGCGCCGTACCTCGTGCCAATCCCCGCGTGTGAGATAGACGCTGTCCGCGCTGTCGCAGCGGACCCGCGCCGGTCCGGGACCGGTGGCGATGTCGACGCCGCGCGACGTCCTGAGCGTCAGCGTTCCCGATGGCAATTTCTGAACGCCCGACTCGGCGGCGCACGCCACGTGATGGCTGTCGATGAGCCGCCTACAGAGCTGCTCCACGTCGTCGGGAGGCCGGCACGGTGCCAGGACGAGGCGCGCCTGGCGGTGGTCGATGACCTCGCCGGGGCCGGCGAGGTCATCCTCCACCCGGAAGCCCGTCACCTCGACGCGCGGCAGCTCGCTTTCCTGCGCGAATGCGGCGGCGACGCTCTCGGGGCGAATGTCGTCGACCGGGGCGGTGATCTCGAGAACCGGACACACACCGGTCACGCCGGGGGTGGGATCGGTGAGCGAGGCGCGCAGCGCTACCCCTTCGCGCAACGCGAATCGGCGGCCGCGCTCGTCTTCGAGCTGCACGACGAGCGACCCGGGGCAGCTCAGCTCCCAGTCGTTGGCTTCGCCGAGCCCCACCTCGATCACGGTCTGCGCGCCGGCGTAGGACGAGGGCGCTGCCAGCTCGGCCTCCACCATGCGCCGCGGGCGTCCGGTGACGCGAGTCTCCACGAAGTCGGGCGAGCATCCCGCCGCGAAGGCGAGCGCGCCGAGGAGCGCAGCACCGAGTGCCGCGCGGCGCCGTCCTCGACGCGGAAGATTCGGGAAGAAAGTAGGGGAGACGTGCATCGGTGCAGGGACGAGCCGGCGCAGTGTGGGCGATCGAGCCGAGTCGGGCAATGCGATCGCGACCGGCTGCGATCTTTGCGCGTCCGTTGCTGCCGTCGCCGCGGGGCGTAACGCATGCAACCCGTGCGCTGCGCGCGCACGTTGCCCCGTCCACAGCGCGTCGCTACGTTATCGCGTCCAGCGCCGTCACCGATCCGTTCGTCGGCGCGCGGAGGAGATCGTGAGCGCCACTTCGATCCGAATCGCCGACATCGCCGGGCACGTGGGTCGCGACGTGACGGTGCGCGGCTGGGTCGTCCACCACCGCTCGAGCGGCAAGATTCGCTTCCTCGAGGTGCGTGACGGCACGGGTTATCTGCAGTGCGTGATGGGCAAGTCGGACGTGGGCCCGGACGTCTTCGCGCGCTTCGATCAGGTCGCGCTCGAGGCGTCGGTGTGCGTGACCGGCAGCGTGCGCGCCGATCCTCGTTCGCCCGGGGGCTTCGAGCTGGGGATGAAGGACCTCGAGGTGATCGGCACCTCGGTCGACTACCCCATCAGCCCCAAGGAGCACGGCGTCGGCTTCCTGATGGACGAACGCCATCTGTGGCTGCGCTCACGCCGCCAGCACGCGATGCTGCGCGTACGCGCCGAAGTGATGCGTGGGATCCGCGAGTTTCTCGACGGCGAGGGCTATCTGCCCATCGACGCGCCGATCCTGACCCCCAACGCTTGCGAGGGCACCACCACCCTCTTCGAGCTTCAGTATTTCGAGCGCAAGGCCTACCTCTCGCAAAGCGGCCAGCTCTACAACGAGGCCGCGGCGATGGCGTTCGGCAAGGTGTATTGCTTCGGCCCCACGTTTCGCGCCGAGAAGTCGAAGACGCGTCGGCATTTGATGGAGTTCTGGATGGTCGAGCCCGAGGCCGCGTTCCTCGATCTCGACGGTGACATGGCGCTCGCCGAAGGCATGGTGGCCCACGTCGTCCAGCGCGTCCTCGATCGCTGCCGCCCCGACCTCGCGATCCTGGAGCGTGACGTCACCAAGCTCGAGAACGTGCGCGCGCCTTTTCCCCGGATCAGCTACGACGAAGCGATCGAGGTCATCCGCGGCGCCGGCGGCCAAATCCCCTGGGGCGACGACTTCGGTGCCGACGAAGAGACGCTGCTCAGCCAGGCCTTCGACAAGCCGGTGCTCGTGCACCGCTACCCGGCGCAAGTGAAGGCCTTCTACATGAAACGTGATCCGGCGCGTCCGGAAGTGGCGCTGTGCGTCGACATGATTGCGCCCGAAGGCTACGGCGAGATCGTGGGTGGCGGTTGCCGCGAGGAGAGCCTGGAGGCGCTCGAAGCGCGCGTCCGCGAGCACGGCTTGCCGCTCGAGACGTTCAAATGGTTCCTCGATCTGCGCCGCTACGGCAGCGTGCCCCACGCCGGTTTCGGCCTCGGCGTGGAGCGCACGGTGGCCTGGATCACGGGAGTGCCCCACGTGCGTGAAACCATCCCGTTCCCGCGGCTGCTCGACCGCATGTACCCATGACGCCCCGCAGCCGTGCAGCGGTACGCGCCGCATTCGTGCTGGCAGCCATCGGGCTGGGCCTCGCGAGCTACCTGACGTTCCGCCATTTCGCAGCGGCGCACGGCGGACGCAGCGTCTGCTCGGTCAATCTGAAGCTCAATTGCGACGTGGTGAACACCAGCGAGTACGCCGAGCTGGTGGGTATTCCCATCTCGGCGCTGGGGGCGGCGTTTTATCTGGTGATCTTGGCGCTCGCGGCCTGGTCTTTGGCTGCGCGGCCCACGCTGGTTTCTTCGCTGCTCTCCCATCTGACCCTCGCGGCCACCGGTGCGGTGGCGTACTCGGTGTTCTTGGCGGCCGTTTCGCACTTCGTGATTCGCCACTGGTGCCTCTTCTGTATCGGTCTGTACGCGGTCAACGTGGGACTGCTCGTCACGGCGGCCGTGGGGGCTGGCATCCCCATCGCTGAACAGCTCGCCATCGTGCGCAGCGATTGGGCCGCGGTGCGCTCCAAACGCTGGGTCTTCGCCTCGCTCGCCGCCGCGTTGGTGGTGCTGGTGGGGGCGGTGGGCGCCGCCGCCGTGATTCGCGATCAGCGCCGTGCGGTGCTGGTCACGGAGTGGGCGGCGCTCGAGGCCGCACCCATCGTGCTCCGCGGGGACGAGCCGAGCCGCGGTCCGGCCGACGCGCCGATCGTGATCGTGGATTACTTCGACTTCCTTTGTCCGCATTGCAGGAAGGCGGCGCAGGTGCTGGAACGGGTGGTGCGCGAGTTTCCCGGCGAGGTGCGGCTCGTGGTCAAGCACGTGCCTCTCGACAGCGCGTGCAATCCGTGGGCGAACCCCCATCCCGGCGCCTGTCGCGCCGCCGCAGCGGCGCTCTGCGCGGGGCGGCAGGGGCACTACTGGGAAATGCACGACTGGCTCTTCCTCGATCAGGCCGAGATCGACGACAAGAACGTCGAGGCGAAGGTGAAGGATTTCGCGGGCCGGATCGGCTTGGACGCAGCGGCGCTCGATGCTTGCATCGCGGAGCCGGCGACGATGGAGCAGGTGAAGCGCGAAGTGCGCGAGGGAATCGCCGAGCTCCGAATCGATTCGACTCCGGCCATCTTCGTGAATGGCCGCGGCATCATGGGCGCCCTCGACATGGACACCTGGCGCAAGCTGATTCCCAAAGCGCGCGAGCTATCTGGGAAGTGAGCGCGAAACGCTCACTTCCCAGATAGCTGAGGTTGCCGCGGGGGTCTGTTCCTGACCCCCGCCCATCGCGGCCAAGCCGCGCTGGGGCCCACCCCCAAGTCGCTTCGCATCGCTCGCGGCTCGCCGTCCGGCTCGCGGCGGGATGGACGACGAGCGTGGAGACCCATGCGCCGTTCGATCGTCCCGGCGCGCGTTCGTGGTCTGTTCCCGACCCCCGCCCGTCGCGGCCAAGCCGCGCTGGGTCCCACCCCAAGGCGCCTCGCTTCGCTCGCGGCTCGCCGTCCGGCTCGCGGCGAGGCGGAGCGGCGGGATCACGGACCGAACGACGCGGCGAGCCAGCTCACGAGCCGCACGATTGCGTGGTCGAGGTGGGCGGAGTTGCTGAAACGGTGATCTGCGCCCTCGACGACATCGAGCTCGCGGTGCTCGTGAGGGATCGCGTCGTAGAGCTCGCGCCCATCGGCCACCGGCACCACCTCGTCTGCCGAGCCGTGAATGAGGAGGGCCGGCACGCGCACCCGTGCGGCGGCGCCCGGGATGTCGATGCGCCGCGCATCTTCCATGAGCGTGAAGCCGACGCGCCGGCCTTCGCTCACGGGCAAGTAGCCGTCGCGTTGCCAGCGTTCGACGGTGGCGATGGAGAGCATGGGGCTGGGTACGCGGTCGGGACGAGCCACGGCGGCGAGGGTGGCCACACCCACCACGCGCTTGGCCGCTGGGCGATCGGATCCGGCGAAGAGGAACGCCACCGCGCCCCCCATGCTCGAGCCGAAGAGCGCGAGTCGATCGACGCCGCGGTTCACCAGGAAGCCCACGGCGGCGTCGAGGTCCGCGACCTCGCGCGTATAGGTCATGTCCTCGAATCGGCCCTCGGATGAGCCACATCCGGCGAAATCGAAGCGCAGCGTGGGGAACCCGCGCGCCGCCAGCTCGTTGGCGAGGCGCACGTGCTTGAGCCCCGAGCGGCTCGATTCCATCCCGTGGCAGAGCACCACCGCGATGCCGCGCACCAGCCCCTCGGCAGGCAGGCTCAAGTCGCCGGCGAGAAGCTCGCCGCGGTCGTTGCGGAACGAGACTCGCTCGATCATGCCGACGAGGATGGGGCGGTGAATCCCGCGCCCAAGCCGACGTGTGCGAGCAACTCGCTCATGTGATCGACGAACGTGGTGGCCCCCGCTGCTTCGAGGTCGGCGCGTGCACCGATCCCCCACGTGACGCCCACGAAACGGGTGCCGGCCGCCGCCGCGGTCTCGACGTCGATGGCCATGTCGCCGACGTAGAGGGTTTCGTGGGTCGCGGCGCCCACGTGTCGCAGCACACCGAGAAGCGGCTCGGGATCCGGCTTGCGTACGGGCGTGGAATCGCCGCCCACCACCGCTGCAAATGGGCCGAGCGCCAGGCCTTCGAGGATGGCGCGCGCCGGTGCGCTGGGCTTGTTGGTGACCACGGCAGTGACGAGCCCGGCCGCGCGCAGCGTCCTGAGCGTTTCGATGACGCCGGGGTAGGGCCGGGTGTGTTCGAGCAAATTCTCGGCGTAGAGCGGCATGAAGCGCTCGACGAACGCCTCGGGGACGATGGTGGGCGACGCAGGCGCGGACGCCGCGGCGAGGCAGCGCAAGGCGAGGTTGCGCACGCCGCCGCCGATGAATCCCACCACCGCGGGTTCGGGCAAACGCGGGAGCCCGAGCGCCGCAAGCGTGCGATTCGCGGCTACCGCGATGTCGTGACGCGAATCGACGAGCGTGCCGTCGAGGTCGAACACCACGAGCCGGGTGATGCGATCGTCCATGCCGTCGTCGGGATGTCGCAGTGTGCGAGCGAAGCGCGCGGGTCAGCGGCGCTCACATCTGCTCGACGGTGCCGATGCCGAGCAGCTCGAGCCCCTGGCGCAGCACCCGTGCCACCACATCGCAGAGCGCGAGACGGCTTGCCCGCGTGGCGGCGTCCTCGGCCACGAGCACCGGACAGTTCTCGTAGAATTTGTGATAGCGGGACGCGAGATCGTAGAGGTACGTGCAGAGCACGTGCGGCAGCAGCTTCTCCGCTACTGCGTCCACGGCCTCGGGAAAGCGTGTGAGCGCCAGCGCCAGGTCGCGCTCCGCGGGCGCGCCGATCACGATCGGCGTCTCGGAGCTCGGCGCGCTACCGGCCTTGCGCAGGATCGATTGGATCCGCACGTACGCGTTGATGAGGTAGGGCGCGGTGTTGCCGTTCAGCGCCAGCATCCGATCCCAGTCGAAGACGTAGTCCTTGCTGCGATCGGTGGAGAGATCGGCGTACTTCACCGCTCCGATCCCGAGGACGCGCGCGATGGTGCGCTTCTCCGTCTCGTCGAAGTCGACCAGCTCCCGCCCGCCCGGACGATCGTCGAGCGCGGCGCGGGCGCGCTCGACGGCCTCGGTGAGCACGTCGACGAGCTTCACCGTGCCGCCTGCACGGGTCTTGAAGGGCTTGCGATCGGCGCCCAGCACCGAGCCGAAACCCACGTGCTCGGCGCGCACGTGCTGGGGAAGCCAGCCGGCGGCGCGCGCCACGGCGAAGAGCATCGCGAAGTGCTGCGCCTGGGGCTCGCCCACCACGTACGCGATGCGATCGGCGTGAAGCTCGCTCACGCGATAGCGCAGCGCAGCGAGGTCGGTGGTGGCGTAGAGAAAGCCGCCGTCGGCCTTGCGCACGATCATCGGCAGCGGCTCGCCGTCCTTGCGCTTGAAGCCCTCGGGGAAGACGCACGTGGCGCCCTCGCTCGCACGCGCCAGTCCCAACGCTTCGAGGTCGCGCACGACTTCGCCGAGGCGTGGGTTGTAGAAGCTCTCGGGGCGGATGTCGTCGTCGGTGAGGCGCACACCGAGGTGGGCGTAGACGGCGCGGAAATGGCGCTCCGACTCCTCGACCAGCCGCCGCCAGAGCGTGAGGGACCGCTGGTCGCCGCTCTGCAGCGCCACCACCCGCGTGCGGGCGCGTTGCTTGAAGTCCTCGGATGCGTCGAACTCGCGCTTCGCCGCTTGATAGAAGGCGTCGAGGTCTTTGACGCCGAGGTCGGTGGCATCGGCGGCGCCGGAGTCGATGAGGTGCTCGATCAGCATCCCGAATTGCGTGCCCCAGTCGCCCACGTGGTTCTGGCGGATCACGCGATGACCGAGGAACTCGAGCACCCGCACCAGCG
>CAYUSL010000177.1:0-1504 GCA_964447125.1 uncultured bacterium
GGAAGAGCTCGCGGGTCGTGGGCTCGAAGCGAGCGACGGAGCGGGTCACGAGGATCTCTGCGCCCAGCCGCTTGGCCTGGCGAAGCGCGCGGCTCGCGAGCTCGTCCCCGGAGACTCCACTCGGGAACCCGAGGTAGTTTTCGATTCGCGAGGATGTGCCGGCCTGGCCGCCCGGCGCCTCGCGTTCGATGACGATGGTGCGGAGCCCCTCCGATGCGCCGTAGACCGCAGCCGCCAGCCCCGCCGGTCCGCCGCCGATGATCGCCGTGTCGTACTCCGCGAGGGCCGGCTGCGTTTGCAGGCCGAGGCGCACCGCCACGTCGCGCGTGCTGGGGCGGCTCATCGAGGAGCCGTCCGCCATTCGGAGCCACGGGCACTCGCCCTCGGACGGTGGCGGTCCGGGCCAGCGGTTCGCGAGCTCGGAAGAGCCGAGCGTCAGCCACTCGAACGTGACTTCGTTTCGGGCGAGGAAGCGGCGCAACTCGCCGCAGGCGGCATCCCAGCGATCGCCCACCAGGGTCAGTCGGGGCTTGGGTGCCTCGGCGGCGATGCCTTGCAGCCCACCGATCCGCTCGCGGGCGAGCGCGCTCACCGCAAGCGCCACGTCGGGCGCCGATGCGATGACCGCGTAGTACTGCTGCGCGTCGAGGCGCAGCACACGCGACGGTTCCGCTGCGCGATAACCACCGGGAAACGGTGTGCCGAGCGTGAGCGGAACCTCGCCGAAGATCGTTCCCGGTATGCGCCAGCCCAGCCTGCGCTCGACTCCGTCGACGAGCTTCACGACCTCGATCTTGCCGGAGAGCACGGCGTAGAGCGCGCGTTCGCCGCCCTCGGGGACGGCAAACTCGCCGGCGACGAGGCGCACGTCGGCGGCCATGCCAGCGAGGCGTTCGAGGTCGGGATCGGGGAGCGACGCGAAGAGAGGGATCGCTCTGACTTCGTCACTCGTCAGCATGCTCGGGTCCCCCTCACGCTTCGACGAGCTTCCCCGGTCTCCGTTGCCCGCACAAGCACACGGGCTGTGCGTATCTCGCCGATGGCACGCTGGCGCTCATCGAAAGCGAGCTTCAGATCGGACCCTCGCCCGGGAGGCCCTGGCTCGCGAGAGTCGTGGCTGCGCGACGCGTGGTCTGGCCCCGTGGATCGTCGGCGAGAGCGGCGGCCGGAATGCCCCCGGTGACGGCGTCGTCGCGCAGCCTGCCGCGGAACCACAGCGTCCGCTCGACCATGACGCGAAACACCGCGAGCAGCGCTGCTTCGACGGCGGGCCCGTCAGTGCCTTCGAGGATCGCGAGCGCACGTGCGATCGCTTCGAGCGTCGCCAGGCCGCCCTGCCAGGGCTCGGCGCGCAGCCGGTACTCGCTTCGGCCGGGCTCGGGGAGCGTCACGCACGGGAACGCCGCCAAGCCCGGCCCGCGCCGCCGCATCTTCTTGGCTTGATGCCAGTTGCCGTCGGGCACGAAGAGCGCGATCGGCTGGTCGCTCGCCGCGTATCGGGTGA
>CAYUSL010000177.1:1604-11598 GCA_964447125.1 uncultured bacterium
AGCGTCGCGTGCATGCGGCACGTCTCGCAGCGGGCGCGGTGGTTGTCGCGACGACTCATCGGGGGGACTCGCGAAACGGCGGAGCGTAGCTGCATCGTCTTGCGAGCGTCGTTCGCGACAGCCCTGCCAGCCAGCGACGATGCCGAAGCGGAGCGCGCCTGGCACGATCGCGGAGGCGCGCGGCCACGTGGCCAGCGGGACTCGATCACGGTTGGCGGCGCGATCCGGTCTTGGTAAAGAACCGATCGTGCGCAGCGCGACGCTGGGTCGCGCGCTTTCTCGCAGGCATCTCTTCCACGAGCGATCTCATGCCTCTCATGCCCGGCCTTCGCGTCATTCGATCGTCGATCCACGGCTACGGTGTCGTCGCGACGCGCGACTTCTCCGAGGGTGAGGTGATCACCGACGTCGACGCGATCTTGATCCACGGCGACGGGCCGCTCGACGATCGCTACGTGCTGTGGCTGGTGGACGATCTCTACGTCGACATGCTCGACCAGACGCGCTGGATCAATCATTCCTGCGAACCCAACGTCTGGATCGACGGCGGGCTGCGCGCGGACGGCCAGCCGTGGGCGCACGTGGTCGCGTTGCGTGCGATCCGCGCCGGCGACGAGCTCGCGTACGACTATGCGTTTCCGGCGGAGTTCGCGGAACGTTGCTCGTGTGGCACGTCGCTGTGCCGGGGCTGGATCGTCGATCCCGACGAGCTGGAACGCGCCCAAGGCCTGCTCGCCGCGGGCCCACGCGGAGCGGGTGAGCGCGCGCCGGAGCGATGAGCGCCGGCGCCGAGCGGATCGCGAACGACGAGCTCGGCTTCGCCATCACGAAGCCCGCGGGCTGGGTCGCGCTTCCCACAGGTTGGGCGCTCTCGTCTCGAGATTTCGGTGGAGCGCTCGATCGAGATCCGCTGAACGTCGCGGGGGGGGGGGCCGGCGTTCGTCCGCATCGAGGCGGAGGCGACGTCAGATCTTGGGGATGCGCAGGGTCTTGCTGATCATCAGGCTGCCAGAGATCGCGAACATCGCCACCAGGGGGTGTAGCTCCCAGGGCCCGAGCGTGATCGCTCCGAACCAGACCCGTGCGCCGAGCCGCTCCTGCCAGCCCGCGAGCGCGAGCACCGCAACCAGCACGACGCTGGTCGGGATCGGTGTGCCCTCGAAGTAGCGAACCTTGCCGCCAGGTGTAGAAAGCGCCTCGGCCGTGACGTTGAAACGGGCGAGCCGGCTCACTCCGCAGGCGACGAAGTAGAGCAGCACGACGACGTCCCAGCCGCCGCGAAGCCCGCCGGCGAAGGCGAGAGCGGCGGGCGCGACGCCGAACGAGATCACGTCGGCGAGCGAGTCGAGCTCGCGGCCCAGCGGCGAGTGCTGGTGGCGCATGCGCGCCACCCGACCGTCGAGGAAGTCGAAGATGAGTGCGATCGGTGTGAGGAGCGCCGCCAGAAAGAAGCTCGCCCGCTCGCCGCTCGCTGCATACGTCATCGCCGCGAGCACCGAGCCGGTGCCGCACGCGCCGTTGGCGAGGGTGAAGAAATCCGCGAGGTGGAACTCGCGGATCATGGAGAAGTGCTTGGGTCGTTCCGCCGACGCCGTCATCGCGCCTCGAGTCTACAGCGCGCGTGCGGCCGGGAGCGGCCGACGTGGCGCTGCGTGCGGCGAGCGGCGTCTCAGCGCTCGAATGTCAATGGGGTTGACGAAATCGTATTCGTCAATATAGGTTGACGATATGCAACCGGATGCCGATCGGACCGAAGCGCTGTGCTGGGAGATCCGCCGGGCGTTCCGCGAGCTCGCTGCCGCCGGCGACGAGGCCTTGGCGCCACTCGGAATCAAGGCTGCGGATCGGGCGCTGCTCGAGCTCTTGGCCCGGGAGTCGGAGCCGGTCTCGCTCGCGGAGCTGGCACGGCGCCGATCGGTGAGCCGCCAGCACATCCACCAGACGCTGCGGAGGCTGCCGGACGCCGGTTGGATCGAGACTCGCCCCGATCCCGACGACCGCCGCAGCCTTCGGGTTCGCCTGAGCCCCGCGGGACGTCGCCTGTGGCGGCGGATCCGGGCGCGCGATGCCGTGTTCTTCGCTCACCTGGCGCAGGCGCTCGTCCGTGAGGACACCGAGGTCGCCGTCCGCGCGTTGCGTGGCTTGCGGGCGGCGCTACGCGGCAAGAAGCAGGAGGATCTCGATGAATGACGATCGTTCGCCAGCGCCCAAGCCGCGTGTGCTGCCGCCGCGCGGCCTGCTGCTCGCGCTCGCCGCCCAGGTGCCGGCGATGGCGTTCGAGTGGCCGCTCCGTCCCGCTGGCTGGGAAGTGGCGATCGGTGTCGCGCTGGTGCTGGCGGGAGTCGTGGCAAACGTCTGGGCCGAGCGCCTCTTCCGGCGCGGCGGTGTGGGCGTGTGTCCGTTCAGCGAAGCGCCGCGCGTGATCACGCAGGGGCCCTACCGTGTGACACGGAATCCGATGTATCTGGGAATCGTGCTGGTCGCCGGAGGTGTGGCGATCGCAATGGGATCGTGGGTCAGCCTGGTGCCGGTGGCGATCCTCGCGGTGTGGCTGCACTGGCGATTCGTGCTTCCCGAGGAGGAATTCTTGCGCGAGCGATTGGGTTACGCATACGAGGAGTACCGGCGCACGCGACCGCGCTGGCTTGGGCTGCCGTCGCGCGGGCAGTGCGCGATGGCGGCCTGGGTCGGCGGCGTTGGCCTCATCCTGTCGATGGTCGCGTCCGGCTGCAGCTCGTCGGGGGAAGGCGGGGGCCGCGCAACGTCCTTCCGTGTCGTCGACATCGATCCCAGCACGCCCGCTCCCATGCAGCTCGCGGTCCAGGCCTGTGCCGGACTCTACAATCGCCGCCACGGCGGTTCGGTGTACACGCGGATGAGCGACAAGGACGCGCGCTGGCTCGACGACCTCCATCTCGTCCCCGAAGCGACCGTCGAGCCCGCGTCGTTCCTCGATACCTGCTTGAGCGAGTTCCCGCGCTGCGTGCGCTACGCGTACGGCGAGCAGCAGCGCTTGCTTCCCAACGTGCTCACCGTGGCGGCCGTTCTCGGAGCCGTACCGCTGGACGACGGAATGGACCTGGCGTGCGCGGACGAGGTCTTCGATGCGCGGGCGGAGTTCCGGGATCGGAACACACCCGTAGCGGCCACGCGCTACGTCTACGAGAACTTCGTGGACGAGACCACCGGGCTGGCCATGATCAACCCGGGATACGACTCGGCGAGCTCGCAGGTGTGGGATCCGCCGCTCACGCGCGACATCAACTCGGCGCTGGTCGATTTCGTCTTCTCCCAGAAGCTCTTCGTCACGTTCCTCGTCAACGGCTGCATCGCGCCCACCGAGGAGCATCAGCTCTTCGAGGAGATCGCCAGCACGAACCCGTGGCCGAAACCCATCGGTGTCTACGGTTACGCGGACTATTGGCTGGTCTTCGGTGGCTATCTCTTCGAGGCGCAGACCCAGTGCGTGTCTTCGCGCAACATGGGCGCGATCCCCTCCAACGTGAACAATCTGTCGTTCTTTTCTTCGCGGCGTCGTCCGATCACGAATCCCCGCGAGCTCGAGCGCAATCCTGCGGAGGAGGTCGTTTACGATCGCAACGACACCTACGTGGCGTTCGTGGTGGGGGACGGTGACAACGTCCAGTACATCCTCGATGCGCGCAGCCAGTGGCTCCGGGATCGTCTCGCCGAGTGTGAGCGCGACCCGCACCTCTGTGCGCCGATCACGTGGTCGATGTCGCCGCATCTCCCGCGCCTCGCCCCGGATGTGCTCGAGTGGTACTTCTCTCGGAGCCGCGAGACCGGCCGTGACTACTTCATGCTGCCGCCGAGCGGGTACCTGTACGCGTACCCCGCGTCGTTGAGCGCCGCCGTCCAGCAATCGTTCATCGACGCCGCCGAGGCTGCGGCCACGATCCTTGGCACGGCGAGCACCGTTCACTGGGAATGGTTCACCACCTGGCAGGAGGCGGAGTCCGCCTTCCTGCCGAGGTATGCCCAGCACGGAGTCATTCGCGGCATCTTTCCCGTGAACGTCCCGTACATGTTCCCGACCTTCACCGGCTGGAATGCGAATCAGACGGTGAAGGTGCTCGCCGACGCGGGCGGTGGGGCCGTGGCGCTTTTCCGCCCGCGTGAATGGCGGGGTGTGGACGGTAGCGGCAGCGGGATCGTCGCACCCTTCTATCTTCGCCCCGAGGACATGGCGAAGGAGCTCGCCGGCTATCCGCGCGGCACCGTCGCCTACGTCTACATGACCAGCGACGGCGGCCTCACGCTCGCGAACTCGATCTCCGCGTTGATCCCGCTGTTGCCGTCGCACGTGCATCTGGTCAGCGCCGACACCGCCAGCGAACTCGCGCTCGAAGCCGCCGGGCACGCCCCGTAGCGCGAGCGATTGGTGAGTCGTCGACGAGTGCGACTCTCGGGGAGCTGTGGTTGCCCGTGCCGCATCTCGGGTCCAGGAACACGCGACGTGATGGGTGGCTTCGTCAGGCCCTCGATGCTGTTCGCTCTCGCGATCCTCAACCTCGTTGTGGTGAGCTGCGGCCGTCCGGACGCGCGCGGCACGAGCGGGGCGCCTGCGGCCGAACCAACTCTCTTCGACGCGGAGTCGCTCGGCGGCCATCGCGAGGCGGTGGATCTCGTCGTCGACGGCGAGCCGGTGCGCGTCGAGTGGGTGCGTATCCCCTCGCAGGGTGGCTCGCGCAGGATCGTCTGCATTCACGGTAACCCCTCGCACCTCGAGCACTTCGCGCCACTGGTGCCATGTCTGTCGCGGCTCGGCGAGGTGGCGATCTTCGATCTGCCCGGATACGGGCGCACACCTCCCCCAGCGCAGGCGCCGTCGCTCGCTTGGCACGCCGACGTGACGGCGGCGCTCGCTCGTGCGTTCGGTGCCGAGCGCGAGATCGATCTCGTCGGTCAGAGCTTCGGTGCGGGTGTGGCGTTGACGGTGATGGCGCGTCACCCGACGCTGGTGCGTTCGGCGGTGCTTCTCGGCTCGATCGGTTATCCGGCCCACCAATCCGTTCGCGACGGAGCGCGGCTGGCGCGAATCCCGGGCGCCGATGCCGTGGCCCGCACGGTGGCCCGATCGCTCCGTTGGGTGCCGCGTGCGCTCGGCCCGTTCGCCGCCCCGAGCTTCCTCCCCGAGCCCTTTCCCGAGGGCTTCGTGGAAGAGGAAGCCAGGTTGATCGCGGCGCGACCGTGGATCCTTTCCACGTCACTCGCTGCCAACCTCGGCGATCCGTGCGCGGCGCTCGCCAACGAGGCATCGGAGCTGCGCCAGCCGGTACTTTTCGTCCACGGCCGCGACGACCATCTGGTTCCGCCGGCGAACGCGCGTGCTCTCTACCAGCGCGTGGCGCAGCAGCAGCCGGCCAGCCGCTTCGAGATCGTGGACGGCGGGCACATGGTGCACTTCACCCAACCGGAGCGCGTATGCCCGCTGATCGAGCGCTGGCTGGGATCGAGAGCGGATCCGGGAAAGAACGATCACGCGTTCGCCCAGCCGGCGGACGCCGAGTGAATCGCTCCGAAGCCAGGTGTCGACCGGAGGTAGGATGAGTTCCCCCGCTTCGTGGAGGTCCGCCATGACGCTCTGTCCGGTCGCGCTCGCGGTGGGTTGCAAGAAGTGCCCGATCGTGAAGGTTTGCCCGGCGAAGACGGTGATCGGGAATTTCAAGCCGGATACCAAGGCCAAACCGGCCAAGAAGCCGAAGTCCTAGTGCCGGCCTGCGACGCTGGATCCCGGACCGTCGATGGCTCGGCTGTAAGCATGCGCGTGGCGTCGAGACCCTCTGCCCGTCGTGGCTTCGAGGCTGCGCTGCGGCGGCTCCTTCAAGTTCCGCGCGGGTGGACGCCGTGGGCGCTGCTCGTCCTGATCGCGTGTGGCTGCGGGAAATCCTATTGGCTCGGTCAGTACCAGGCCCAGGTCGAGAAGGGCACTGCGCTCATCGCCAAGGCCAAGACCGACCACGAACGCGCCGAGGGATACACCCAGCGCGCGCGGGGCTACGGGGAGCAGGCGCGATACCTGCGGGCCTTCCAACAGGTCACGCTGACCGAGTACGTCGCGTTGTTCGACCGTGCGATGCAAGACCACGATGCGGCTCAGAAGCTCGATCCATCGAGTGCCGCTGTCTACGTCGGACGTGCGCTGACCGCGTTCGATCGCGGGTTCCCCGCGCCGCCCGATACGCTCGAGCCCGAGGCCAAAGCCCGTGAGCTTCGCCAGCTCGCCGCAGCGGACTTCTCGAAGGCCATCGACATCGAGGCTCGAAACGAGGTGGCGCTCGACCGGCGCGGCATGATCCGCGAGGCGACCCCAGACTTCGACGGCGCCAGCCGCGACTACACGGTACTGATGGACGTGAACGCACGCCTCGGGAAATCGCGTCTGGCCGATCTCCATTGCCGGCGCGGGCAAGAGCGCGCCACGGCCACGCAATACGACCTCGCCGCAGCGGATTACGAGCGCGCGATTGCGTTCGACGCCCCCGCGGACGCGTGCGCCTGTGAGCCGTACGGTGCCGCGGCCAGCACCTATTTCGAGGCGGGACGGTACGACCAGGCGTGGGATGCAGTCCATCGAGCGAAGGCCAAGCACCGGTGGGTGCCCGACGAGATGGTCGCGGCGCTCGCGAAGGCATCCGGGCGCGATCGTTGACACCGAACGCGTGCGGGTCATGACTGCGATCGACCGCTCCATCCTCGCCGACGGGGTCGATGGTGGTACGGCGGGAGAGCGGATGAAACTCGTCGTAGCGATCAGCGCCCATCGGGCCCGGGGCGCTTGTGCGCAGAGCGCCGCGGGTGCGAGAACTGCGCGCTGGAGGCGTTGAGATGGAGCGCTTGCACCCCAACCTCGGGCGGCCCTCGTGGGGCCGGCGTCGCGCGATCTACCAGCTCGGCGCGGGTGTGGTCGGCCTGATCGCCGTGTGCTGGGTGCTGATCCTGGTGGGAGTGCTGCCGCCGACGCCGACGGATGTCTACGTGTCTGCGGTCGTGCTGCCTGTGCTCTTCTTCCCGTTCTTCGCGTTCTGGGACAATCCCGGTGAAAGCCGCACCCGGCTGGAGAAACTCTCCGAGTTCGGCTTTCTCTGGCTCTTGATCTCGGGCGTCACGCAGACCACCTGGGAGCTGCCGTGGTTCTTCGTGGACACCACCGGCCACCTGAACGGCGTGACCGCCGCGGATCGCTGGGCGTGGCTCTGGTGGGCCTACGGCGGCGCCGACACGCGCTACATCACGTCGAACCCGACCATCGCCGGGCTCGAGTTCATGGCGGGTTTCTCGGGGCTGCTCGAGCTCTACGGCTGGTACCTCTACCGTTTCGGGACCACGGCGCGGCATCGCATCGCGGGATGTTGGATCGCGCTGTGCGTGTGCGTCGGCCTCACGTATCTGACGGGCTCGTTCTTCGTCTCCGAGTGGCACGTGGGCTGGGCGCACATCCAGCAGGGTGCGATGGGCTTCTGGCTCAAGTTCGTGGGCCTCAATCTGCCCTGGCTCGTCGCGCCGATCTTCTGCATCCCCGCGGCGATCCTCGAGATCGGCCACCTCCATCGCGCCGAGGGAAGGCAGGCGGCGCTCGCCGAGCGAACCGCGTTCGAAGACGCCGATCGGCGGGTGAGGGCCGCAGCCTGATCGCGCCAGCCGCGTGATCCCGTCTCCGACCATGCGCGTTTTCGTGACCGGAAGCACCGGCCTGGTCGGTGCGCACACCACCCGTGCGCTGCTCGCGGCGGGGCACGAGGTGCGGCTTCTCGCGCGAGAAAAAGCCCGTGCAGAGCGCTACTTTCGTGAATTCGGCCACGAGGTCGCGGACGTGGTCGAAGCGGACATGCGCGACGTGGCTGCGGTCCGCGACGGCCTCGCCGGTTGCGATGCCGTCGTGCACGCAGCGGCGATGGTGAGCGTGGATCCGTCGCGAGCGGGCGAGCTTCACGAAACGAACGTAGCGGGCATCGACGCCGTGGTCGGGACGGCGGCGCGCCTCGGGATCCGTCGCATCCTCTACGTCTCGAGCCTGGGCGCCTTCTTTCGGCCCGGTGCGAACGCGATCGACGAGTCGTCGCCGCTCGGTGAATCGAGCGAGGCGTATCTGCGCTCGAAGCAACATTGCGAGCTGGCCGTCCGGCGCCTTCAAGCGGAGGGCGCGCCCATCGTGATCACCTATCCGGGTGGCGTCTTCGCGCCCGACGATCCCAAGCTGAGCGAGGCGAATCGCGCGCTGCGTGCGTTCTTGCGGATCGTGCCGCAGACCACGTCCGGGATGCAGTTCGTGGATGGCCGCGACCTCGCGCAAGCGCACCTTCGGCTGCTCGAGCTTCCGCCGCACCCCGATCCGACGACGGCGCGCTACATCGTCGGTGGCCACTTCCTGCCGTGGTCGGAGATCCACACGATTCTCGAACGGCTGACGGACACGTGGATCTTCGCGCCCTGGGCGCCAGGCTGGCTCTGTCGCGCGATGGGTGTGGCGATGGACGGAGCACGCCGCGTTCGCCCGATCGAGTTCCCGATGACGCGCGAGTCGATGGCGATCGCGACCCTGTGGCCGCCGGCGAGCTCGGCGCGGGTGGTGGAGGCGACGGGAGTTCGGTTTCGGCCGCCCGAGGAGACGCTGCGGGACACGTTGCGTTGGCTGATCGTCGCCGGCCACGTGGCAGCCGAGCGTGGCGGCGCGCTCGCCACCGATCTCACCCGGTGAGCGCGCGGCGATGAACGTCCTGCTCACCGGAGCCTTCGGCAACCTCGGAACGCTGGTGCTCGAGCGGCTCTTGGCCGAGGGGCACGCGGTGACGTGTCTCGACATCCGCACCCCGGCCAACGAGCGGGTGGCGAAGAGCTACGGCGGACGGGCCGCGGTGCGCTGGGGCGACATCCGCGACCTCGCCACCGTCGAAGCGGCGGTGGCCGGGCAACGCGCCGTGATCCATCTCGCCGCGATCATCTTCCCGTTCTCCGAGTCGAATCCGGAGCGCGCTCGGCAAGTGAACGTGGACGGAACGGCGAACGTGCTGGGCGCCGTGGAGCGCTCCGCGAGCAAACCCTTGCTCGTCTTCTCCTCTTCCTTCGCGGTCCTCGGGCATCGGCAGAAGGATCCGCCGCCGCGAACGCTCGCGGACGAGGTGGTGGCCACCGATCACTATTCGGCGCACAAGATCGCCTGCGAGCGCATGATCCAAGCGAGCGCGGTGAGCTGGGTCATTCTGCGTCTCGCGGGGATGGTGGATGCGCGCATGCGGCAATCCCACCCGGAACAGATGCGGCTCGCGTTCGCGCTCGCGGCCACCAATCGCATCGAATACCTGCATCCGAGCGATGCCGCAGTCGCGTTCGTGAATGCCCTCGCCACCCCGGACGCTCATCGCAAGGTGCACCTGATCGGCGGTGGCCCGAGCTGCCAGGTCACGCACCTCGAGCTCATGAACGTGGTCCTGGGCGCTTTCGGGCTCACGTTCACCGCCGCCGACTTCGGGACCGAGGAGCTCTACGCGGACTGGGCGGACACTCGCGAGTCTCAGCGCCTGCTGCGCTATCAAACGCGTTCGCTCGCGGATTTCCGCCGCGAGTGCTTCGATCGCTTCCGCTGGATTCGTCTGATCGTCCGTCCCCTCGCACCGGTCGTGAAATGGGGACTCGAGCGCTACCTGATGCGCGTCGAGTGATCGCCGCCGCCATCGTCCTCGACCGCTCGTCGTCGCGCTGGCCGAAGCGCTTGCAGTGGATCGTTTCAGCGCGTCGACGGGTCGCTTCCGATCCGGCAGGTGATCTAGCCCGAAGAATTCCTGAATGGGAACCTGCGGCCGCGACGGAGCGCGGCCCTATCATCCTTGTTGCGCGCGCAAATCGATGGAGGGCGACGCTCCGTCGGCGCCGACGCGCTGTCGCGGGCACAAGCCACGGCCACTCGCGACGAGCGAGCGTAAGAATGTCGCGACTTCTGGCGTCTCGACACAGCGTTCACGAATAGATCGGGCTA
>CAYUSL010000178.1:0-11596 GCA_964447125.1 uncultured bacterium
GAGATCTGCGAGAAGCCCGATTTCCCTCGTTGCTTGGACAGGCTGGAGCGCGCGCTATCCTTCGCGCGCGAGGCCAACGTGAGACACCACCATGAAATCACGCTGCGTCGTCGCAGGGATCGGTAGTAGCTTCATCGCGGACATGGCGTTTCCGGCGGCGAATCCTGCACGGGGCGGGCTCATCAGGCGTTGCCTGCGCTGGGTATTCGTCGTGGCTTTGCTGGCGACGATCGGTGCCACGGGAACCTGCCGCGTGATTGCCTACGTGGACACGGCCAATGGATCGGGGATCGAGGATGGGACGGTGGATCATCCGTACTCGACGATCCAGAAGGCGATCGATCGCACCAGCGGACCGACCTCGATCGTGGTGGCGCCGGGAACGTACGCGGGCTTCGCGCTCGCCGATCGCCCGGGCATGCAGCTCAAGAAATGGCGTGATCCGGTGCCGGTCATCGATGGCATGTCCGCGACGTCGACCGTCATCACGCTCTCCGGCACGACGCAGCTCGATCTCGTCGACGTGAAGATCCTGCTCGCAGCGAAAGATGGAATTCGCGTCGGCGGTGGAAGCTCTGTCACGCTACTGCGGACGACGGTCGAATCACCGGTGCCCTCGAATACGCGGGCGATCGTGGGCGATGCCGGCTCGAGCATCGCGGTGAGCCGCTCCACCGTGCGCGGTGGAAGCGGTGCCTACGTGACCGGTCCCGCCAGCTACGTGGGCGTGAGCGACGGGTCGCTGTTCGAGAGCACGGGCACCGGTATCCGGGTCTTCGGTGGTACGCAGCTCGTGATCGCCGACTCCCGGTTTGCTCTTGCCGCGCCGGCGCCCGAAGGATCGTTCGGAACCATCGGCGTTGTTGCGGGCTCGGTTGGAACCCAGGTCACGATCGAGTCCTCGTCGTTCGCGGGAGCGACGTTCTTCAGTGTCATCATCGCCGCGGGCGCGACGGCGGAGATTTCGCGAACGATCATTCGTGACACCGAGGGTGTAGCGCTCGCCGCGCAGGATGCAGGAACCGCCGTGATCGCCACGGACGTCGATCTCGTCGGCAACGAGATCGGCGCGAATGCAACCTACGGTGGCACGCTGGAGCTGGTGCGGTGCCACGTGACGGACGGCGTCGTTGGTGCCACGACGTATCCGATGAATTCGTCGCTCGTGATCCGCGACGGCACCGTGATCGAGAACAACGTTCGGGGAGTCCAGGAGCAGTTCCTGACCAGCATCACGGTGGACGGCGCGAGCGTGCGAGCGAACGACATTGGCATCGCGCCAGATCCGCTGAATTCGTCGGGACTGAATTTCACGCTCATCGTGCGCAACGGTGCCTCGATCTCCGAGAACACGGGGGACGGCATCCTGACGACGTCGGGCAGTCACGTCGTCGTCACCAACAGCACGATCGCCGACAACGGTGGCAACGGGATCACCTGCAACGGAGCCACGTGCGACGTTGGGGCCGGTGCCGGTCTCGGAAACACGATCTCCGGGCACGTGACCTCCGGTAAGTTCGGGATCGCTTGCCCGAGCACGGGTGTGGCGAACTGCGCGCCGGGGGAGAACGTGTTCAGCGGCAATGCCACCGACATCGATCCTGCCTGCGCGGCCACGTGCGTGCCGTGATGCGCTTTCGTCTCGCGCTCGCGTTGGCGCTGCTGTGCGCGAGCGCGTGTGAGTCGGGGTCGGATTCGGCCGCGCTGCCGCCGCCGAACGAGCCTGGGCCGTACGCGATCGCGTCGTACGAGGCGAGCTTCACCGATGCGCACGGCACGTTTGAGTCGACGATTGTGTACCCGGACACGCCCGAAGGTGGCCCGTATCCGATCGTGAGCGTGGCGCCGGGGACCTGCTCGATTCGCGAGTGGTACACGTGGGTGGGCGAGCAGCTCGCTGGCTACGGCTACGTGGTGCTCACGTTCACGCCGCCAGCGCCATGCTTCGGTGGCCCGTTCGCGGTCGCGGATGGGTTGATCGATGCGCTCGATTTCCTGGTGGCGGAGAGCAGCCGCGCCGAAAGCCCCGTACGAGGGAAGGTGGGCGGCGAGCGCCGCGCCATCGTCGGTCACTCGCTGGGCGCGATTGCGGTGTTGATCGCTGCAAGCGCGCATCCGGAACTGGGCGCTGCCGTGCCGCTTGCAGCGGGCCCGCTCACATCGTCGTATCTGGATGCGATCACCACACCCACGCTGTTGCTCGCGGCCTCGGAAGACGGGATCGTCCCTGCCGACGGCGCGGCGACGGCCTACGATCGGCTCACGAACGCGCCGAAGGAGCTCGTCACGATCGCAGGCGGGAACCACGCGGGCTTCTGCACCCTCGGTTCGATCTGCGACGTGGCGGGCGGGTTGCTCGACAACCCGCGGACTCTCGACGAACCGAATCGTCAGGACGAGCTGATGCGGAAGTACACCACCGCGTGGCTGGAACGCTTCGTTCGCGGGCGCCGCGCGTACGACGCGTATCTCTCGGGCGCCGAAGCTCAGGCCGATCTGGACGCTGGCCTGCTCACGGAGCTGCGCACGGATTTCGAATGACGGCGCTGCCGAGCTGGCGCGGTGTGCTGGCGGAGGGGGTGCCGACAGGCTGCCCGGGCTCGCCAGGACGGCCGGGCGGGCTCGCGCCCGCCTCTACGAGATTCGTCGCAGCGTGGATGCGTCGCGGGTGAGGATCGACACCCACTGGGTGAAGGACTTGCGCGGGTCGAGGGCGGGGATGCGCGCGTAGATCTGCGCTCCAGGAATGTGGCGCGCCATGGTTTCCGCGACCTCGTACGGATGCGAGGGATCGCCGCGGAGCGCGATGAGGTGAGTGGGAGCGCTCACGCGCCCGAGCCCCTCGGGCCAGTCGTCGAGCACGCTCCAGCAGGTCGTGGCGCGGAACGCCTCGGCGAGCTTGGGGCCGAGCTCGGACTCGTCGAATGGCCGCCATTGCGCGAGCAGCTCTTGTTGGAGGGCCGCCGCGCGCTTGCCGGAGAGCGACTCGGTCGCGCGCCGCGCCGCCTCCGCGAGGTCGCCGGTGTCGAGCGCTTCCGCGATGCTCGCGGCGTGCTCGGCGTCGCGCGGCGTGCGTGGACCGAACGCCGGCAGATCTTGCACCAGCACGCGCACCCGCTCGGGATGGAGCAGCGCCAGGCGCAGCGCCACGGCGGCGCCCATCGACGTGCCGCCGACGATCGCCGACTCCCAACCCGCGTCGTCGAGCACGGCGCACGCGTCCGCCACCAGCTCGTCGATCGCCATGTCGAGTGGGCCGCCCCCGCCCGCGCGCGTCTCACCGTGACCGCGCTGGTCGAGAGCGATGCAGTCGAACGCCGCGCCGAGTACGTCGGCGGCAGCGACGGCGTGCTCTTTCGAGTACCCGAGCGCGTGGAGATAGAGCAGACGCCGCGCGCCATCGCCGAAGCGCGCGCAGGCGATGTGGGCGGCGCCGGAGCGGACGGAAAAGCGCCGCATCACGCCGCGGCAGGCGCCGCCGTGAGCTCGACGTGGTTCTTGTGCGCGACCATGAGCAACGGCAGCGCCAAGAGCACCACCACGCCGCCCGAGGCGAAGGCTGCCGCTGCACCGCCCCACGCCCACGCCAACGAACCCAGGATCGGCCCGCAGATGCGTCCGAGGGCCGAGCTCGCGCCCGCGAGCCCCATGGTGCCGCCGCGTTCGTCGGCCGCCGCTTGCTGGCTGATGAGCGCCAGGATCGACGGGTTGCAGAGGCTGTGTCCGAACGAGCCGAGCACCGAGAACGCGATCAGCACGCGCATGCCGGTCACGTGCCCGTAGTTCACGAGCATCAGGCCTTCGCAGAGCAAGCCGGTGAAGAGCACCTTCCACGGCCCGAAGGCCTTGGTGAGACGGTGGATCATGCCGCCCTGCACCAGCACGATCGTGAGGCCGATGATGCTGAACACCAGCGCGTTGGTGCTGGGAGGGAGCTCGAGCACCGCGCGATTGAACTCGGAGAACATCGATTCCAGGACCGCGAAGCCGAACGTCACGGTGAAGAAGCTCACCAGGAGCGGTCCCAAGAGCGGACGACGCATGGCTTCGACGAGCTTGCCGAGGCCGAGACCGACGTCGCTCGATTCCTTCCTGCCGCGCAGCTCTTTGGGCAGCGACTCCGGCAGCACCAGCGCGGCGAGCACGCACGCCGTGGCGCTCAGGGCCATCGTCACGTAGATGGGCAGGTGCAGGCCGAGCGCGCTGTGGTGCACGGCGTCGGTCGCGGGCGAGATCCGATCGCCGAGCGCCATCAATCCCGCGCCCACTGCCGGCCCGAGGGTGAAGCCGAGGCCGAACGCTGCGCCCACCAGCCCCATCCCCTTCGCCCGCTTTTCCGGCGGGTACACGTCGGAGATGTAGGCGTGCGCCGTCGACACGTTGGCGGCGGCCATGCCTGCGAACACGCGCGCCATGAGCAACCAGCCCAGGCTCGGCGCGAACGCGAACAGCGTCCACGCGCACGCGTAGCCGAAGAGGCTGGCCGCGAGCACGGGCTTGCGCCCCACGTGATCCGAAAGCCGTCCCCACAGTGGCGAGGCGAGGAAGCTGAAGAAGTTGAAGTTGAACGAGAGCAGCCCCACGATCACGGCGCTCGCACCACGATTCATGTGGAGCGTCTCGAACGCCGTCGTCATCCACGGCGGCACCGTGTACTGCGCCGCGATGTAGGGCAGCATCGGCAGCACCACGCCGAAGCCCAGGAGATCGATGAAGATCACCAGCAGCACGATCGGTACCGAGCCGCGGGTGGCGAGCGACGGCGGATGCGCCGTCGCGGTGGAGGAGCGATCGTTCATGCGTTGGCTCGAGGTTGGGTGTCACGCGGGCAACGGTTCGCGATGGTGCGAACCACGTTCCACCAATACGCCGCCTTCCAGGTCAGGAAGGGCTTGCCGGTGGTCATGAGGCAAGCCGAGATGTCGCGATCGGGATCGGCGTAGGTGGTGACGAAGGTGAAGCCCTGATGGCCGAAGGCGTGGGGTGTTTCGGGGCCGTAGAGGCTGAAGGTCTGGCCGCCCAGCATGAAGCCCATGCCGTAGCGGATGGGTAGACCGATGGTGAGGTCCATCTCGAGATACGTCTGCTCCGCGACGGCGCGCTTGATGGTGCGGCGATCGAAGATGCGCTTGCCGTCGAGCTCGCCGCCACGGAGCAGGAGCTCGTAGAAGCGGCAGACCTCGTCGGCGGTGGCGAAGATGTTGCCCGAGGGCACCACCGCCGAGAGGAAACGCGGATCGTTCGAGAGCGCGACCGCGTCTTCGTGGGAGACGCCGAGTGCCCGGGTGAGCAGCCACGAGGCTGGCGGCAGCGTGGGCGGGCCGGTGAGCACGTTTTCGGCCATTGCGCCGCGCTTCGCCTCGGGGATGCCGAAGTGGAAGCTCTCGAAGCCGAGCGGCTTGCGGATCTCGCGAGTCAGGAAGGTCTGGATGTCGCGCCCGGTCACGCGCTTCACGATCTCGCCGAGAACGAAGCCGCCGGTGAGCGCGTGATAGGCGAGGCGCCGCCCGGGTGCTGAGGTGGGCTTGGTGTCGCAGAGCAGCCGCAAGATCTCGTCGGGGCGCGACAGCACGTCCACGTCGAACCGGTATCCCGGCACCGTGGGGATGCCGGCGCGATGGGTCAGCACGTGGCGGATGGTCACCCACTGCTTCCCGTGCTTGCCGAACTCCGGGATGTATTCGGCCACCGCGTCGTCGAGGTGGATGTCGCCGCGCTCGTCCAGGAGGTGGATGAGCATCGCGGTGACGGCCTTCGACGCCGAGAACAGATTGAAGAGCGTCGTGGGCTTCGCCTGGACCTTGAGCGCGCCCTTGCGAGCGCGCGGCTCGTTGCCGCGTGCGTGGCCGATGGCGCGATCGATCACCACCGCCCCGTGGCGACGCAGGCAGAGCGCGATCGCCGGCATGATGCCGGTCTCGTAGAGCGAGACCACCGAGCCCCAGATCGCCTCGACGTCCGCGCGGCGGAGCCCGCCCGCCTCGGGCTCGACTTCCACCGAGCCCTCGAGGCTCGTCACCTCGTCGGGCGGAAAGACCCGCGACCGCCGCTCCAGCGGATTGGCACGCATCACCAGCGACATGGTGCGTCACGATATACGTGCGCCCCAGAACGGGTGTCTACGCGCCGCGGATCAGGGCTCGAGGGTGCCGGTGCCGATGGTGGTGATGAGGAACGTGTCGCGCAGGAACATGCGGTAGTAGTCGAGGAAGATCGCGTCGGTGATCGTGGGCGGCGGCGTGATCTCGGCCGGTGTCCGCGTCATGTAGTGGCCAAGCCATCCCGCCGCTTCCGGCCGTGTGCCGAGGATGAAGGTTTCGAGGTCCACCTCGCTGGTGTTCATGTTGAGGGTCTCTTCCACGATCAGCGGTTGGGCCGTGGGCTTGAACGACTTCACGCTGTCGATGTCGGCCTGCAGCTCGGAGGCGGGTGTGCTGGGGTTGTCCGCGCGTGGATACATGTGAACGGTGCCGAAGTCCTCGAGATCCGATACGTCGGCGGGGCGGAAGCCGCTGTAGCCGTACGGCAGCAGCCCGACGGAGATGAGGTGGGTCGTGTCGCCGGCGGTGGTGCGGATGGCGTGACGCATCCGCGTCATCCAGGCGCGTGCGATCTGGACGCCGGTGCGTCCCGCGGCGTCGAGCGTCAGATACTGGACGTAGCAATAGCCGCCGAAGAGGCCGGCACACCACGAGCCGCCCGGCGTGCCCGCGACCGCCGGCTCGTTCATGAGATCGAACCACGCCACCGCCGGGCTCGTGCCGACGGCGGACGCGACCGCGCTCCAGAACGCCTCTTGCGCCGCCCAGCGGTCGTTCTCGTCGCGATCGTCGTACCACGCCTGCTGCTGAGCGGGGTTCTCGATTCCGAGGCCGGTGACGTCGAGATAGAGCCCGGTTTGCTCCGCCAGTCGCACCAGGCGCGCGAGCTGTGCGAGCGCTGCCGTGTTCGGCGTACCGTCGGGATACCCCGGTGACGGCGGGTCCACGAATTTCACGAATTCGAGAAGGATGCGCACGGTGTTCACGCCCATGCGACGCATCTCGCGGAAATCCGACACCAGCCGCGGCCAGTCGGTGTCCCACCAATCCTCGGGGCGCTGGTCGTAGTTCATGCCCCAGGGTGTGAACGTGCGACCGGTGGTCGCCCCGGCGAGCGAAGTCCCGTCCGTCTTGCGCTCGATTCGCTCCAGCGCCACGGGCGGTGGCGGGATCAGGCAGCCGTCGGCGCTGTCGTGCTGCGTGGAAGCCTGCGCACCCGCGAGCACCGAGGCGAACGCCGAGCTGCCCACACCCACGGACACGCGCGGGCACTTGCCGTCCTCGATCGAGGGATGTGCATCGACGAGCGTGTAGCTCGCGGTGTTGCCCGTCAGCTTCACGTCGAACATGCCGAGCACCGACACACCCATGTTGACTCGGCTCGTGACGCCGCCGGTGGTGTTGCTGGTGATCGAGACGCCGCGGCCGGGAACGCGGTGGTTCCCCCACGCGGGATAGCCGCCGATGAGCAACCCCACGTCGAAGTGGGTGCGCGGGCTCGTCCAGAAACGGTTCGACGCGATCGAGGCGCCGGCGAAGCTGCGCTCGTTCGGGAACTCGAGACAGGGCACCACCCAGCCCTCGCGGTGCGATCGGCATTCGCCGATCGGATCGGCGGCGAATGCGGCGCGCGCGTCGAGCCCGGCGTTCACGACCGTATTGCTCGACACGGTGGAACGCTGGATCGCGGTGGCCGCGAGCGCACGGTTGTAAGCGCCGTAGAGCGCGATGCCCACGTCGCTCACGTCCACGATCGAGTTGCTCTGTACGGTCGCCTGCTCGCAGAACACCGAGATCCCGTCCACCCATTGCGCTTGCGCGAGGCCATCGGGCTCGTGGCGCGACGGGTATCCCGTGATCAGGTTGCGCAAGATCCGCTGGTTGGTGCACGCGACGCCGCTGGTCCCGAAGCCGCGGGCACGCACCGCGGTGCCGTCACGGCCCGGGCTCGAGAGACGATTGTCGAGCACGTCGGTGGGGTGGGTGGCGTCGCTCCCGGAGGTCTCGACGTTGGCGAGCTTGTAGTTGGTCGCTGTGTCGGTGCCTTGTCCGTCGACCCACACGAATTTGAGCTTGGCGCCCGCCTCCAGTGTCACGAGCCCCACGTCGTTGCAGAAGTACGTGTTGCAGACGAGGCCGTTGGGCACGATGCGCCCCATCAACGCGTAGCGAGTGGCCGAGGGCGATGTGGCCGTCGAGAGCTCCACACCCGCCTTGATGCGCAAGCCCTGGTTACCGTTGGCGGCGCCGCCGATCCGCACTACCTCGCCGGGCTGAAGCTGCACACGGCCGCCGGCTGGCGCAGCATCGAGCGCCGCTTGAAGCTGCGCTTGCGTGCGCGAGGTGCCGCTGCCCGTGAGCGCGCGCAGGTCGAGCGGCGACGAGTAGCCGAATCCGTAGGACGCCTGGGAAGTCGAGCACACCGCGGGCATCACCAGCACGGCGAACACGCCGTTGCCGTAGATGTCGTCGACGATCTGGTCCCAAGTCTTGGTGCCGTTGGCGTACGGCACGTAGTACGCGGACCAGTCGTTGGTGTTGGGGTCGTGGCTGTAGACCGCGCGCACCAGCGCCGTCACGCGCGCGGCTTTGCCGAGATTCGTGGTTTCGGCGTAGTCGTTCTTGAACTCCGTGGAGCGCGCCAGCGACTTCCCGAGCGTGGCCAGCGTGGTGACGTTGCACGCGGTCGAGGCGGCTGCGTAGTAGGCGATCTGGGTGTTCCATTCGGCCGCCGTGGGCGCGCGCCCCAAGAGCTCGGTGTATTGCTTGGCGATCCATTGCGTCGGCGGTGGATTGGCGGCGTCGGCCCGTGCAGGCGCGAGGATCGCCGCGGCGATGAGCACCGCGGTCATCGCCACGTGAGTCGGGTTGACGCGTAACCCGCGAGCGCGAGCGTGCGAAGGCCGTGGGGGGATTCCGATCATGGGATGGGGCTCCTCGAGTGCTGCGTGGCGCCGACGAGGTGCGGAGCGGCGCTCGTGGCGAGCGCCTCTCGAGAGCACGATCCATTCCAATCGTCTCGAATCGTCTTGCGGCCGAAAACGAGTCATTTCGCTGTGTCCCGCGCACTCGGTCGCAGACCGAATTCGTTCTTCGCCGGGACTGCATCTTGCTGTTGGCGTTGCGCCGCCAACGGAGGTTGGCAGTCATCGGGTGCACGCGATTGCCGCGTTGCGACACGAATGGCATAGTGGCTCAGCCACTGGGCAAGTGGGCCGGCCTGAACGGTCGTTCCGTCCCGAGCCCGGTGAAGGAGTCGCGTTCCATGCGAACCAGCCGGCGAGCGAGAGCAGGACGCGAAGGGGTCGGCGCGACCGAGTTGGATCCACCCTCTGCGGACGTGGCACGGCTCGACCGGCTCAAGCGACCCAGCCTGATCGACCTGATCGTGCTGCGCATCCAGGAAGAGTTCCTGGGTGAGCGCGGCAAGCCCGGAACCGCGCTACCGCCCGAGCGCGAGCTGGCGGAACGCTACGGCGTGAATCGCACCAGCGTGCGCCACGCGCTGCTCAAGCTCGAGAGCCTGGGTCTCATCGACACCCTGCACGGCATCGGCTCGTTGATCGCCGACTACACCGAGCGCGGCGGCGCGGAGCTCTTGAAGCTCCTGCTGGTGCGCCGGGATGGCGTCGACCTCGAGCTTCTCGGAGACCTGCTGGAGGTGCGTGCGGCCGTGGGCGGCGAGATCGCGCGCCTGGCGGCGAGCCGCGCCAAGCGCGAAGACGTCGCTGCGCTCGAACGCGCGCTCGCCGAGCTGTCCGCGCGGCTCACCGAGCCGGCGGCGGTTCAGCTTCACGAGAACGCGTTCGTGCGCGCGCTGACCCGCGCCACCGGCAATCGCGCGTTCCTGTTCCTCGCCAACTCGCTCTCGGGTGCCTACCGCGAGCACCTACCGATCTTCGAGGCGGCGTTCGCGGATACCCGTGAGGTCGAACGGCAGCTCCGCGAGGTACTGAACGCGGTGCTGGCCAAGGATGTGAAGCGCGCGGATCGCGCGTTCCGCGGTTACCTCGAATGGAGCGGTGAGCGGATGGTGGCGCTCTTCGCGACCAACGATCGAACGAAGTCGCGGCGTCGTGGCTGAGCCCGCCTGCGGCGGCGAGGAGGATGAATCGATGAGCTTCTTGGATCGCGTCGGCTACAAATTCCAGGAACGAATGATGGGGACGTGGCGGAAGGTGGGCTCCTCGAGCGAGCAGCCGTACCGCTTCGACCTGGTGGCCCTGGCACCGAGCTTCGGCTCGCTGGGACGTGATCAGCTCCTCTACCTGGAGGGCACGCTGACCCTCGGCGGGCTCGCGGAAAAGGTGCACGCCACCGGCACCCTCAAGTTCACGCCGTGGCTGCGTCGGCGGCTCGAATACGAGCTGGATTGCGTGGGCGACGACGGCAAGCGCTACCACGTGTCCGGCCTCAAGACGATCCGCCACACCAATCCGGTCGCGACGTGGACCACGCTGCCGAGCCGCGTGACCGACGACGCGGGCAACGTGGTGGGCGAGGGGACGGCTCTCTTCCCGGCTTCGGAGTTCTTCCCCCTGGTGTTCTCGTTCCGTCTCACGCGTGGCGCGCCGGCGCCTCGGCTCGCATCGGCGGGAGCCGCGGCGTGAGCGCTGCATTCACGTTCGAGAGTGCCTTCGGTGCCGGCAGCCGGCGCATCCTCGAGGCGCTCGGCCCGGCGACGATCCCCGGCGGCAAGCTCGTTCCGGGTGCGAGCCGCGCCACGTACGAGCGGCTCGCCGGTCGCGTGCTCGCGCCAGGCGGCGCGGCGGCGATGAACGTCTATGCCGGCTTGCTCCAGGCCCTGGACGCCGCGTCGCTCGTGTCCACCGGGCGTCGCTTCGCGAGCCTACCGCTCGCGGAGCGCGAGACGCTGCTCGACCGCTGGTCGCGTTCGGGGCTGGTACGACGCTCGCTCGTCGCCGCCGTCACCACGCCCCTCAAGTACGCGCACTTCGACGATCCCGAGATCTACTCCCTCTACGCCACGCGCTACGACAAGTCCGCTCCCGCCGAGCCGCCGCAGTCGTGGATGCGCCAGGTCACCGCCGGCGCCGACGTGCCCGCGAACGAGACCCTGGAGTGCGACGTCGTGGTGGTGGGCACCGGCGCGGGCGGCGCGGTGGTCTCCAAAGAGCTGGCCGAGCGCGGCCTCGCCGTCGCGATCCTGGAGGAAGGCCACTACCTGACGCGGCAAGACTTCGCGCGAGGCTCGATCCTCGACATGCAGTCCAAGCTCTACCGCCACGCGGGCCTCACGATGGCGCTCGGCAACGGTGTGATCCAGATCCCCGCAGGCCGGTTGGTGGGCGGATCGACGGCGGTCAACACGGCGACCTGCTGGCGCACTCCGGATTGGATCTTGGAGTACTGGGCTGGAGATCTCGGCCTGCCCGATCTCGCGCCAGAGCGCATGGCGCCGCACTTCGACGCGGTTTGGAACGAGCTGGGCGTGAGCTTTTCGAGCGCCAAAGCGATCGGGCCGCAGGGCGAGATCGTGGCGCGCGGCTGCGACAAGCTCGGCTACGCGCACCAGCCGGTGTGGCGGAACGCCC
>CAYUSL010000179.1:0-11595 GCA_964447125.1 uncultured bacterium
CGACGCCTACCCGGGGCGTCACGATCGGGTCCGCGCCTCGACTCTCCCGCCTCGCGCGGACCTCGGTATTTCGGAGGTCGTCATGGTTGCTTGGCTCGTGAGGCGATCGGCGCCGCGCGTCGCGGTGCGCGGTGCGAGGGTTCTCGTCGTGGTGGGCGCGCTCGCGCTCACCACCTGCGGCGGTGGCAGCGATGGCGCGGCGCCGTGCGAGATCGGGGCGTGTCCGCCGGCCCTCACGCTCGAGATCACCGCCAACGACGGTAGCGGCGCGGTGAAGGAGGTCGCCGTTTCGGGCGCCGACTTCGCGTGCAGCGAGGTCCCGGGCGCGACGGTGTGCACCTCCGCCGACGCGAGCGCTGGCAACTACCACCTCACGATCGCCGCTCCCGGCTTCGCGTCGACGACGATCGACACCGCGGTCGACGCGAATCCCGAGCGTTGTAGCTGCGGCTACTTCTCCGCCACCGTCGCGGTCCCGCTCGGCCGAAACACGTGCGATGCGCGTCCCGCCGTCGCGGCGGACACCGCGGTGCTCTCCCTCGCCGGAGCCGAGCCGGGCAGCACGGAGACCGAGTCGCACACGCGATTTCAGCGCGTTCTTCCGAGCGGCGTTCGCAGCAAGGCGAACGCCCTGACGGCGCTCGATGACGGCGGTCTCCTCATCGCAGGTGAGGGAACGACAGACGAATCGTTCGAGGAGATGCGTGTCGTACGCATCGACACCACGGGCCGTGTGGTCTGGGATCACACCTATCCGGCGGCAATCGGGAACTTCCCGGGAAGCTCCGCGAACGTCGTCGGGAAGATCGAGGGCGAGGGCTATTTTGCCGCGGGGTATGCAGTCGGTGCATGGCTTTACGTGGTGGCGCTGACGCAGGCGTACTTGGTCGAGTTCGACTCGGATGGGTCGGAGCTGCATCGCATCGTTTGGCCGGCATTTCAGTTGGGCTACGACTCCATTCATGCCGGCCTCGAAGCCCCTGCCGGTGGCCTGCTGCTCGTCGGTGCGACGGTTCCCGAGTCGTACCACCTCCCTCCGTGGGAGGTGCCGCTGGGCGCGGCGGTGATCATCGCGGTCGACTCCAGCGGTGAGCCCTCCACGAGCGCGACGAGCTTGGATGACGCCGGACGCGCCGCATTCGCGGACGCGATCGTCGAGCTCGGTACCGCCGGGTATCGCCTCGCAGGCGGCAGCCACGACGCGTTCGGCCAGCGTCTCTTCCTCTCGGAAGTCGCCCAGGACGGAAGCGTGACGTCGCGTCGCAGCTTTTGCGGCAGCGATGTGGGCAGTGCGAGCGCCGCCGTTGCGCTTTCCGACGGCGGCACGATCGTGGCTGGGCAGACGAGCGCTCCGGCTGGCGACACCGTTGCGCCGCATGGCTTCGTTGCGCGTCTCGATGCCAACGGCGATCTGGTTTGGACGAGGGTTCTCGCAGGCGCCGGCGCGATCTCCGTCAGCGGCGCAGCGGTTGGCGCCGACGACGCGCTCGCGGTCGTGGGCACAGTGACCGATGCGACGAACGGATCCGACGGGTTCGTCGCGAAGCTCGACCTCGCCGGCAATCTGTCATGGGCGCGTACCTACGGCGGAGACGACGACGACTACTTTTCGGCCGTGGCGGCGACCACCGATGGCGGACTCATCATCGCCGGCTCCTTCGGCCGAGCGCCATCCGCGGACGGTTCCGCGCGGTGGGACGCCTGGCTCGTGCGCACCGATGCCGAGGGTCGCACCGGTCCGCCCCCGCCCGCGGATCCGGCGCGCTGAAACGCGAACGGCCCGACGCTGGGTGGCGTCGGGCCGTTGCGCGCCGCGTGTAGCGGCGTCGTGGAAGATCAGAAGTAGAAGTTCGCGCGCGCCGTGATCTGCAAGAAGTCGGGGTAATCCGTCAGATCGGTGTCCTTGATCTGCGGGATCGAGTCGAAGCTGTCCGAGAAGATCAGGTTGTAGCGGACGTCTGGCCCGACGGTGATGTGGTCGCCGAGCTCGATCTCCAGACCGCCACCGAGGATGAGACCGAATTCGTTTTGGTCGTTCTGGACGAGCTTCTCGGCCTGGTTGATGGAGTCGAAGGCTTGGAAGTCCACGACGTGGTACGCACCGCCGATCAGCACGTAGAGGCGCACCGGGTTCAAGTCGATGTTGTAGCGGGCGGAAAGACCGAGCGAGAGCACGTCGAGATCGCCGCCCGCGGAACCCACGATCGGCAGGCTCACCTCGTTGCCGTCGAAGCTCGCGTACTTGGCCGTGAACTCGATGGCCGGTCCATCGAAGTCGACACCGATCGCACCGCCGTAGACCAGGTCGTCGTCGAACTCGTCGTTGCCGAGCAAGAAAGTCCATCCCAGATCGCCACCCACGTAGAACCGCGCCGCCTGAGCCCCCGACGCGAAGCTCACGCTCGCGAGCGTCGCGACGAGCAGATAGCCGATGCCTCGTTTGGTCATGGTCGCTCCCTCCAATGTGCGAGTGGATCGAGGCGTCGCGTGGCGGCAGCCTCGATCGCGCGTGTATAACATTGCGTCGACGCGCGTCACAACCGACGGCCGGCTGTGCGCCGACGACGCATGAACATGCCGAAACCAGAGCTTCGCGTGGACTCCTCGTCCGCCGCCAGTGGACGGGATCGGTTCCGAGCGTGGGGGCTGGCGCTGGTGGCATTGGTGCTCGCGGGTGCAGGTGTGGCGTGGGTCGCGACGCGTGGGCGCGGCGAGCTTGGCGCCACCGAGCTGGTCGCGTGGCTGAGCCAGTTTCGCGCCAGCCCGCTCGCGGTCCCGGTGACGCTCGGCATCTACGTGGCTGCGGGTCTCGCGCTGGTGCCGATGTCGTTCGTGATGATGGTCACCGGGCTCGCGTTCGGGCCGGCGCTCGGTGCTGCGCTCGCGCTCTCGGGTTGCCTGTTGAGCGCGGTCATCAACTACGCGATCGGTGCAGCCCTCGGACGTGAGCTGGTGCACCGCGTACGCTCGCCGCGGCTTCGCCAGCTCAATCATTTCCTGAGCGCCCACGGATTCGCCGCGATCGCCACGGTGCGGGTGGTCCCGGTCGCACCGTTCGGCCTGGTCAATCTGGTCGCCGGCGCCTCCGACATCCGCTTTCGTGACTATTGGTGGGGCACGGTGGTGCTGCTCACGCCCAGTGTGATCCTGTCGAGCCTGTTCGGCGACCGGATCGGCGAGCTGGCTCGGAACCCGAGCGTCGCGACGTTCGGCGCGCTGGTGGCGGTGCTGGCGGCGCTCGCGGCCTGCGGATATTGGCTGCGAAACAAGGTCCGCCAGCGCACGCCAGGTGCGATTGTGCCTGCCGGCGAACCGTACTAAAACTCGCCCCGCATTCCACCGAACGAAGGAGAGCCGACGCCGCGATGGGGCGCATCATCGGAATCGACCTCGGCACGAGCAACTCGTGCGTTGCCGTCATGGAGAACGGCGAGGCCAAGGTCATCAGCAATTCGGAAGGAGATCGCCTCACTCCCTCGGTCGTCTCCTTCACCAAGTCGGGTGGCCGCATCGTCGGCATCACCGCCAAGCGCCAGGCGGTGCTCAACCCCACTCGGACCTTCCATTCGGTCAAACGTCTGCTCGGACGTCGCTGGGACGAGCAGGACGTTCAGGACTTGGTCGCCATCCTGCCGTTCCCCACGCTTCGTGCGGAGAGCGGAGACGTGCGCGTCGGCGACGCCGGGGAGGCGTGGGCACCCGAGCAGGTTCTGTCGATGGTGCTCGAGAAGCTCCGCGGCGACGCGGAGTCGGTGCTCGGCGAGTCGATCGAGCAAGCCGTCATCACGGTTCCCGCGAACTACAACGACCTCCAGCGGACCGCCACCCGCACCGCGGCGCAGATCGCCGGGCTCGAGGTCGTGCGGCTCGTCAACGAGCCCACCGCCGCGGCGCTCGCGTACGGATACAGCCGCCGCAAGGCGGGAGTGTTCGCGGTCTACGACCTCGGTGCGGGCACGTTCGACATCAGCGTGTTGTCGAGTCAGCAAGGTGCCTTGGCGTTTCAGGTGCGCGCCACCGGCGGCGCGCATCGCCTCGGCGGCGACGACGTCGACCTGTTGCTGGCGGGCTTGCTCAACGAGCGTTTCGAGAAGACCCACGGCTTCGCTCTCGATGCGAGCCCGGCCACGCGCCAGCGGGTGATCACCGCCGCGGAAGAAGCGAAGAAGGCGCTCTCCAACGTCGAAGTCACGCGCATCACGTTGCCGTTCATCGGCACCGGCCCCCAGGGCCCGGTGCACCTCGAGACGGAGATCTTCCGCTCCGAGCTCGAGCAGCTCATGCGGCCGCTCGTCGATCGCACGCTGGAGGTGTGCACCTCGGTGCTCACGGATGCGGGCATCGAGCCGCATCAGGTGGACGAGGTGCTGCTGGTCGGCGGGCAGACGCGGGCGCCGGTCGTGAAGCGCGCCGTCGCGAACTTCTTCGGTCGCGAGCCCACCCGTGGCGTCGAACCGGACGAAGCCGTCGCCATGGGTGCCGCGCTCATGGGCAGCCTGAGCGAGACCGACATGGTCGACAGGGTGGTGGCGGACGTCTGTCCGCTCTCGCTCGGAGTCGAGACCGCGGGCGGGCTCTTCACGCCGCTCATCCCGCGCAACACGCCCATTCCCACTCGCGCCACCAAGGTGTTCACCACCACCGCGGACAATCAGATGATGATCCGCGTGAACGTGTACCAGGGCGAGCGGCAGCGCGCGAGCGACAACCTGCTGCTCGGCGTGCTCGATCTGGTGGGAATCGCACCCGCGCCGCGCGGCCGCGCGCAGATCGAGATCGCGTTCTCGATGGACAGCGACGGCATTCTCCACATCGAGGCGCGCGACATGATCACCCAGCGCGCACGATCGGTGCGGATCTCGTCGCGCGGTGGTGTGTCGCCCGCCGAGCTGGAACGGATGGTGGCGCAGGCCGAGAGCGAGCGCGACCGGGACGAGGCTTTCCGCGCGCTCTCGAGCCGCCGCAACGCTGCGATGCAAACCATCTATCAAGCCGAGCGCATGATCCGCGAAGCCGAGGACATCGAGGACGAGCATCGCGGGCGCATCCGCTTGGCCCTCGACGACCTGCAACGCGCCTGTGAAACGGCGCAGCAGGTGCAGCCGATCCAACAGGCCCACCAAGCCTTGCTCGAGGCGCTTCGACGGTGAGCGGCCGAAGGCGACCGCTCGTCGGCGCGCGGCTCGCCGCGGAGACCGCGACGAGCGTCGTTCGCCTTCCATCGCGACACAGCCATTTACGTCAGGGAGGCGCGACACGGTCATGATCGACGACGTCACCGGTCTGCCTTCGGAGCCGCAGCTCTTCGCGCGCCTGGAGGATGAGCTGGATCGAGTCCGGCGCTACGGACGACCGCTGTCGGTGGTGATGGTCGACATCGACCGGTTGCGCAGCATCAACGAGCAGACCCACCGACTCTTCGGCAGTTACGTGTTGCGCGTCGTCGGCGAGATCTTGGCGCGGAATCTACGGAGCTGTGATGCGGTGTTTCGTTACGAGGGCGACGAGTTCGTGGCGATCCTGCCCGAGACCACGGCGGACGCCGCGATGGTCGCCGCCGAGCGCGCGCGACGACTCGTCGAGTCGCAGCGTTTCGAGTCCTCGCCCTGGTCGATTCAGGTGACGGTGAGCGTCGGCGTGGCGGGCGCCGCGGGAACGCAGGACGAGACGGCGCGAGCGCTGGTGCGAAGCGTCGACGTCGCCACGGAGACCGCCAAGCGCGAGGGACGTAATCGTTGCGCGCTGGCTCGCGCCGTAGCCACGGCCTGAGCACGCGTTGCGGTGGTGTTCCGTCGCATCACGCAGCGTGGTCGTGAATGCCTACCCGTCCCGATCTCGAGCGGCGGGTCCGCGAGCTCCTGGCCGAGGCCGTGCGCGCCGGGGTCTTTCCGGGAGCCGTACTGCGGGTGGAGACCGAGGACGGTGCTGTGCTGGAGGCGATCTCCGGCCAGCTCTGCCGTGAGCCGGGAGCCGCACGGGTCGCCCACGACACGCGCTACGACCTCGCCTCGCTCACCAAGCTGATCGCCACCACGGCGGTCGCGATGCGCGCACTCGATCGGGGCGCGCTCGACATCGTCGCGCCCATCGCCGCGTTCCTGCCGGCGGGTGCGCCGAGCTGGACCGGCGACGTCGCCGTGCACCACCTGCTCTCGCACGGCTCGGGGCTCACTGCGTGGGAGCCGTTCTTTCGCATGCTCGTCGACGCTGGCGTGCCGCTGGGCGGAGCGGAAGCGCGCGGGTTCGTGATCGATCGCATCCTGGCCAGCGGACCGCTCGATCTACCGGGTGCCAGCGCGCGTTACAGCGATCTCGGCTTTCTGCTTCTCGGAGCGGTGCTGGAGACGGCGCTCGGTGCCGACCTGCGCACGCTCTACCAGCGCGAGGTGCGCGAGCCGTTCGGGTTGGGGAAGCTGGATTTCCGGCCGCTCGGTCGCGTCAGCGCCATCGAGCTCTATCCCGAATCGGCACCCGATCCGCTCATCGCTCCCACCGAGGATTGCCCGTGGCGCGGGCGCGTGCTCGCGGGCGAGGTCCACGACGAGAACGCGTGGGCGCTGGGTGGCGTGGCGCCTCACGCTGGGCTCTTCGGCACGGCTGCGGAGGTGGCGCGGTTCGGCTCGCAGGTGCTCGCGGCGTGGCGCGGTCGCTCGACGCTGCTCGCCGAGCAGACGGTGCGGCGGTTCGCGCGGCGCGCCACGCGACCGCTCGGCACCACCTGGGCACTGGGTTGGGACACGCCGTCCCACGGCGAGTCGAGCGCGGGGCCGAGCATCGGGCGGAAGTCGATTGGCGGGCTCGGCTTCACGGGGACGTCGCTCTGGATCGACCCCACCCGCGGCGCGGTGGTGGTGCTGCTCACCAACCGGGTCCATCCCACGCGTGCCAACGAAGCGATTCGCGGGTTTCGACCGCGCATTCACGAAGCGGCGCTCAAGTGGGTCGACGCGGCCCGCGCCGAGCGCGCATGATCCCGCGCGAGGCGGTTTGATCATGGCGATGCCGGAACACGTGTGCTCGTTTTGCGGCAAGGGCGCGGATGAGGTTCGCAAGCTGGTTGCCGGACCGACGGTCTCCATCTGCGAGGAATGCGTCGAACGCTGCAGCGAACTCCTCGGCGAGCCGTCCCAGCCGTCCGAACCGTGTGACGGAGAGCTCGCCTCACGAGCGATGGCGGCGTCACCGTCATGCGAGATTCGGCGGCCGCCACGACTTCGCGAGGGCGACCGCATCGCCGTGGTGGCGCCCGCGGGTGCGTTCGATGGCGCTGCGCTCGCGCGTGGCGTGGAGCGGCTTCGCGCCCGCGGCTTCGACGTGGTGCACCGCGCCGACATCACCGAGCGCATGCGCTACCTCGCCGGGAGCGACGAGCGCCGTGCCGCCGAGCTCGCCGGCGCGCTCGCGGATGCGTCGGTCCGGGCGCTCTTCTGCGCGCGCGGTGGGTACGGTTCGTCGCGCGCACTGGAGCGGGCCGCGGGCCTCTCGGTGGGCTCGATGCCTGCGCCGAAGATCGTGGTGGGGTACAGCGACGTCACCGTGCTTCTGAACGCCATCACCGGCGGCGCGGGCGTCGTGTCGTTTCACGGCCCGCAAGTGGCCGTGGATCTGGCCCGAGACGGCTTCGAGGACTCACTCGACGATCTCCTCGACACGCTCGCCGGCCGGCGCTTTCCTGGGCCGTTCCAATCGAAACCGCTCGCGGCGTTGGTGCCGGGCATCGCCGAGGGCCGGCTCATGGGCGGTTGCCTTTCGATGCTGGTCACGATGATCGGCACGCCCTGGGAGCCGAGCTTGCGCGGCGCGATCTTGCTGCTCGAGGACATCGCCGAGCCGGCGTTCCGCATCGATCGCATGCTCACCCATCTCCGTCAGGCAGGCGCGCTCGACGGCGTGGCCGGCGTGGTGATCGGACACCTCCAGGACGTGCGCGCACCCGAGGGCACGACGATCGAGGAGGTCTTCCGCGATTGCTTGGCGCCCCTCGGGATTCCCGTGGCCATCGGCCTCGAGACGGGTCATGGTGTGCCGTGCAGGACGTTGCCGCTCGGCGCGCGTTCGCGGCTCGACGCCGACGCTGGCAGCCTCGAGGTGCTGGAGCCGGTGGTCGAGTGACCGCCCGGCGTCTGCGCCCGCACCGAAATCCAGCCGCTCGCGCGGCCGTCGTCGAAAGGGACTCTGCGTGACCGAGAGCGGCACCGTTCGGAAGATCCATCTCGTGGCCATCGGCGGTACTGGCATGGGCTCGCTCGCGTGTCTCTTTCGCGAGGCTGGCTACGTGGTCACCGGTTCGGATCACGCGCTCTATCCGCCCATGAGCGACATCCTCGCCGCCGCGGGGATCGACGTGCGCGAAGGCTTCGATCCCAGCCACATAGACGCAGACGTGGACTTGGTGGTCATCGGCAACGCCGTGTCGCGGACCAACGTCGAGGCGATCGCCGCCACCGAACGCGGTCTGCGCTTGGAGTCGTTCCCGTCGGCGTTGGAAACGCTCTTCTTGCCGTCGCGCCATCCGGTGGTGGTGGCCGGTACCCACGGCAAGACCACCACCACGTCGATGACGTCGTGGCTGCTCGAAGCGTGCGGCCAGGCGCCGGGATTTCTGATCGGCGGCAGCCCGGCGAACTTCACGAGCGGCGCGCGGCTCGGCAGCGGCGCGCCGTTCGTGATCGAGGGCGACGAATACGACACCGCGTACTTCGACAAAGGGCCGAAGTTCCTTCACTACCGTCCCCGCACGGCGATCGTCGGCAACGTCGAGTTCGATCACGCCGACATCTACGCCGATCTCGAAGCGGTGGTGCGTGCGTTCGAATCGTTCGCGCGGCTCGTTCCCGAGGACGGACGGCTCCTGCTCCACGACGTCGACCCGCAGACGCCGCGCTTGGCCGCGGCTGCGCGGGCTCGCGTCGAGACCGTCGGCCGAAGCGAAGCTGCCGATTGGCGCATCGTGGACGAGGGCGCCGGCGCGGCGGGGACGAGCTTTCGCGTGCTCTCGCCGAGCGCTCGCGGACGCCAGTCGCTGGGCCCGTTCGCGCCGGAGCTCGCGGGTGCGCACAACGTCACGAACGCCACGTTCGCCATCGCCGCATGCCATTCGTTTTCCGTCACCGAGCGCCAGCTCGTGGAGGGTCTCGCGAGCTTTCGTGGCGTGAAGCGCCGCCTCGAAGTGGTGGGCGAGGCGAGTGGCGTGACCGTGATCGACGACTTCGCGCACCATCCCACGGCGGTGCTCGCGACGCTGGGTGCGTTGCGAGGACGTCATCCGGGCGCGCGACTGTGGCTGGTGTTCGAGCCGCGTTCGGCCACCAGCAGACGCGCCGTGTTCCAGGAGGATTTCGCCCGCTCCTTCGCTGCCGCCGATCGCGTGGTGGTGGCGCCGCTCTGGGAGCCGCACAAGGTTCCCGACGGCCAGCGTCTCGACGTGGAGCGCATGGTGCGTGACGTCGCTGCGCTCGGCACGAAGGCCTCGGCGCCGGAGAGCGTGGACGCGATCGTCGCCGAGATCGCCGGCGAGGCGCGGCCGGGCGACGTCGTCACCATCTTGTCGAGCGGCTCGTTCGGAGGCATTCACAAGAAGCTGCTCGCAGCTCTCGCCGCCGCGAGCCGAGACTGAGGCATGGCGCGCTTTCCCGAAGAGATCTGGACCGATCGGCTCAAGCTCGCGCCCGAGGAGCAGAGCGCCGAGCAGTTCGTCGCTGGGCAGAGCGTTGCCAACGAAGTGCGCGCGCTGCTGCGGGACGGCCGGGTGCAGGACGCCGCGCGTCGACTCGGCCAGGTCGCCGGCGAGGTGGGCGACGAGCTGATCGACGAGCTCGCCGACGCGCCGCCGATTCAGCGCGCAAATCTGGTGCGCACGTTCCTCGAGGCGCGCGACTTCGCGCGCGCGGCCCGCTGCTGCGAGCGCGTCGGCGATCACGCCCACGCAGGCGAGCTCTTCGAGCGCGCCGGTCACCTCGATCGCGCGGCGGCGGCGTTCTTGCGCGCGGGCCAGCTCGAGCGCGCGGCGATGGTGCTCGAGCGCGACCTCGACTTCGCCCAGGCGGCGAAGCTCTATCTCGACGCGCGGCGCTTCCTGAAGGCGGCGCAGAACTACGAGCGTGCCGGCAACTTCTTCACCGCCGGCGAGCTCTACGCGCGGCTCGCCAAGTGGTCGAAGGCAGCCGAGGTGCTGCAGCGGGTCGCGGGACACGACCCCGACTACCTCAAGGCCACGCTGCTCCTCGGCAAGCTCTTGAGCGCCGCGCGCCAGCCGGTGATGGCGGCACAGTGCTATCGCCTCGCCCTCCAGACGCACGGGCTGCGTTCGGATTCGCTCGAGATCCAATACCGCCTCGCCGCGCTGTTGCGCGATTCGGACCGCTCCGAGGAAGCCGTGCGGATGCTGCGCGACCTCGCGGACGTGAGCCCTGGCTACCGCGACGTCGAGCAGCAACTGCGCACGCTCGTCGGCGAGGAGCTCGGTGTCGTCCACGGCACGCCGGTGGCGAGCGAGGAAGTGGCCGAGGACCTCACCGCGCTCGGCCTCGTCGCAGTGGATGCCGACGTCGACTTCCTGCGGCACGTGCCGCTCTTCGCGGAGCTGAGCGCCACCGAGCTTCACGAGCTCTTGCCGCACTGGGAGACCAGCACGTACGCACCGGCGAGCGTGATCGTGCGTCAGGGGGACGAGGGACGGCGGGTGTTCGTCATCAAGCAGGGCTCGGCGCGGGTGATGCTGCGCTTCGGCACGCCGGAGGAGCGACTGTTGCGCATCCTCGACGAGGGCGCGTTCTTCGGCGAGCTGTCGCTCGTGCGGGCGCGTCCGGCGAGCGCTTCGGTGGTGGCCGACGGGCCCGTCACGACGATGGAGCTCGATCGCGCAACCTTCGAGGACCTGATGCGGGCCAACGATCGGCTCGCGGCGCGGATCTATCGGGTGTTTCTGGAAACGCTCATCGATCGCTTCGTCGAGCTGGAAGCGGCGCACACGGATTGATCCGTCGTTGCGCTCGACCGCTGCGCGCGAGCCGACCCGACTGAGGCTCGACGCTGCTACACCCGTGCGGTCCGCCGAGCCTCGATGCTAGGATGCCGCCCGGCCGCCGCTTCGCGCGCGGCACGGATCGACATGGACGAGGAAAAGACTCTGCCCGGACTCGCGGTGCGCCCCATGGGCGAGACCGCCGACGAGATCGTGGTGCCGGACGGCGTGCCAGCTCTCCTGCGGGTCCTCGAGGGGCCGGGGAAGGGCGACACCTGGGCGATTCACGGCGCGCTGCGCATCGGTCGCGGTGAAGCCAACGACCTCGCCATCTCCGATCGCAACGTTTCCACGTTGCACGCGATCCTCGAGCCCGCTGGGCCGGGCCGCTTCCGCATCCGCGATCTCGAGAGCCGCAACGGTACGTTCGTGAACGGTGAGCGCATCACCGATCGCGTCCTCGAAGACGGCGACGTGCTGGTGCTGGGCAGCGTCGTCCTCAAGTTCCGCGCCGGCGCCGTCGCAGCCGAGCCGCAGACCTCGCTCCTCGATCCCAGCGCACCACGTCGCGCCCCCGCGCCCCCGCGCCGGAAGAAGCCCGCCACTCCCGAAGCCGGCTGAGCCCGCCCGCG
>CAYUSL010000180.1:0-11578 GCA_964447125.1 uncultured bacterium
CCCGCGACTACACGCGGCCGTGGACCCTTCGCACGCCGCGCTCCGGGCTGGTCGATCTGCGCTTCACGCCGGCGTACGAAAAGCGTCTCGACATTCAGCTCGGCCTCGGCGCCGCCAAGGCCTACGTGTGCTTCGGACACTTCACCGGCACCATCCGCACCGATCGCGACGAAACCATCGCGATCGAACACCTTTTCGGCTGGGCCGAAGAAATGCGCGCCCGCTGGTGAGCCGCAGCGCCCTCCTCTGCCGTCAGCGGTGCGCGCGCGCCTCGGGCGGCGGGTTGTCGCAGTCCACGATCTCGCGCGGTGACGCAACGAGATCCGTGTCCTGGGTCAGGCCAGCGAAGTTCAGGTTCGCCCAATCGTCCCAGTCCTTGAGCACGTTCATGGTGCCCAGGCAGGTCACGAACTGCGTGGTGTCGCTCGGGTTCAAGTCGAGGGCGATGCCCGACTCGACCGTACTGTTGCCGTTCCAATCCCACGGCGGCGCGCCGCACGTACCCTGGCTCTCGTCGAGGTTGTTCTCGTCGAGATCGATGCGATCGCCGATCGAGTAATTCAAGAGCCCATTTCCGGGCGGCGTGCAGTTCGTGTCGATGCCGTCGAACTGGTAGAGGTAGTTCATCACCGAGTTGTAGTTGGGTTTGTAGTTGCAGTCCTGAAAGCCGCCGTGGTGCAGGCCCAGGTTGTGTCCGAGCTCGTGCATGATCGTGTTGGCCACGTTCGACGTGCTGCCGTAGCAGTAGAGCGACACGATCAGGTCGTTGCCGGGCAGCTCGGCCTGACCCGAGCTGCCGCTATTCGTGCCGTAGCGGTGCGGCATCAGCACGTAGTGGAAGTAATCCTGGCGATTGGCCGCGAAGTTCGCCGATTTGATCGCCTGGAACGTGGGTGCGTTGACTCCGCCGTCGATGACGCCGTCGGCGTCGGCCACGAAGTTGCCGCCGTTCAGGAGGCCGCCCTGACCGAAGTCCTGAATCAGCGCCACGCCGGTGGTGCCGTCGGGGTTCGTCACCGGACTGGCCGCGAAGGCGCTCGCGACACGATCCGCGATCGCCTGGGTGGGACGATGGCTGTGCGGACCGCACACACCCGGCTCCGCGTTGTCGTCGAACCAGTCGTATTCCAGGAGGATGTTCTTGTGGACCGGGCTCACGCCGAGCCCGGGTAGATCGAGCCCGCCGAGGGTGCCGAGGACCTCGTCACCATCGAGCAGGCCATCGCCGTCGGTGTCGGCCACGAACGGATTGGTGCCGGTATTCGTAGGGCTCACGTAGACGCCAGTGCCCGTCTCGACGCAGTCCTCGAGCCGATCGCCGTCGGTGTCGATGCCGCAACTGGTCAAGCGGCTCACCACGACCGGTGTCGGATTGAGCTTGGGATCGCTCACGCGGATCGACGTCACGAGCCCCGCCGAGTTGGTCACGGACGTGCCCGAGACGTTGATCGTGGCGGGCGCCCCTGCGAGGCATCCCGGCGGGCTGGTCACGAGCGCGCAGCCGGTCGCCGTGAAGCTGCCGAAGGTCGTGTTCACCGTCGCCGGGCAGCCACTCACGTGGGCCTCGCACGCCGGTGACGTGATGGTGATGCCGTAGTGGTCGAGGGTGAGGCTGGGCTCGGTGCCGCTCAAGCTGAGGTCCGTGACCGGCGAGCCGCCACCAGCGGTGTACCGATACGAGCCGGCCCAATCGAGGGTGCCGCAAGCGAGCCCGGCGGCTACCAGCGGCAACAACCAGCGCGAGCGCGGAGGACGAGCGATTTTCCGCTGTGACAGGATTTGCACGAGGGCCTCCGAAGGATCCATTGCGACTCCCTCCAGGCTCTCATACGCCGTGGGGCGGGATCAAAGCCGGCCGAGTGAACCTTTCGGCCGCCTGGCGCACTACCCGTGCTGATCGCGGCGAGCGGCGGGTGCGCCGCTGCCGCGCGAAGAGAGACTCGATGCTTCCACGGTCCGCAACGAAACCCGTCTCGATCGCATCGCGGCTCGCGACGCCCCTCGCCTGGGCGCGGCGCGCCGACCCGCGCTGGTTTCAGATCGGCGTGCTCGCGTCGCTGGTGGTCTACGGCCTCACGGTCCTGCGTTTCGATCTGCCTCCGGCGCAGGTCGCGATCACCATCACCACCGCGCTGCTCGTGCAGATCGTGGCGAGCCGGGCGGCGCGCCTCGAACGGCTCGAGCTCAAGAGTGCGCTGATCTCGAGCCTCTCGCTCTGCCTGTTGCTGCGCACCTCGTGGCTGCCGCTGGCGGCGCTCGGAAGCGTGATCGCGATCGGCAGCAAGTTCGCGATCCGCACCGGCGACAAGCACGTCTTCAACCCGACGAACTTCGCGCTGGCGATGCTCCTGGCCACCAGCGATCGGGTGTGGATCTCGTCGGGGCAGTGGGGGAACGTGGCGATCTTCGCCGCGGCGCTGGCACTCGCGGGGCTGGTCGTCGTGCAGCGCTCTGCACGCTCCGACGTGACCCTGGCCTTTCTGGCGAGCTACGTGGCGCTCGTCTTCGGGCGTTCGGCGTGGCTGGGTGAGCCGTTGGCGATTCCCATCCATCGACTGGAAAGCGGCGCCTTGGTGCTGTTCGCGTTCTTCATGATCTCCGATCCACGCACGACTCCCGACGCTCGTCTCGGCCGCGTGCTGTTCGGCGCAGCGGTCGCGTTCGGCGCCTGGTACGTGCAATTTCGACTGTTCCGGACCAACGGGCTCATCTGGTCGCTGGTGCTGTGCTCGCTGGCGACACCCATCCTCGACCGGCTGCTCGCCGGGCCGCGCTTCGAGTGGCAACCGGATCGAACCATCGGCGTCCTGCCGGCTCCCTCCGTGCCTGAACCCGCGTGAAAGGATTCGAGCCATGAACCGTCCCACGCTGCTCGTCGCGCTGCTCGCCCTCGCTGCCCTCGGCAACGCCGCGCCCGTTCATGCCTTTTGCGGCTTCTACGTCGCCAAGGCCGACACCAAGCTCTTCAACAAAGCCTCGCAGGTGGTGCTGGTGCGTGACGAAGATCGCACCGTGCTCACCATGAGCAACGACTTCCAGGGCGACCCCAAGGAATTCGCGATGGTGGTGCCCGTGCCGACGTTCATCCAACGCGAGCAGATCCACGTCGGCGACCGTGCGGTGATCGAGCACCTCGACGCCTACACGGCACCGCGGCTCGTCGAGTACCACGACCCCGACCCATGTGCGCAGGTGCTCTACGAGCGCATGAACCTCGGCGCGGCGCAGGTACCGATGCCGGCGAGCGCCGACAGCCAAGCCCGCGCCAAGAGCCTCGGGGTCAAGATCGAGGCCCAGTACACGGTCGGCGAATACGACATCCTCATCCTCTCGGCCCAGCAGAGTGACGGCCTCGAGCAATGGCTGCGCGAGAACGGTTACCGAATTCCCGATGGCGCGAGCGCGATCCTCTCGAGCTACCTCAAGCAAAACATGCGCTTCTTCGTGGCCAAGGTGAACTTGAGCGAGCAAGCGAAGCTCGGCTTCCATTACCTGCGCCCGCTCGCCGTCGCGTACGCGAGCCCCAAATTCATGCTGCCGATCCGTCTGGGCACGGTGAACGCCGATGGCCCCCAGGAGCTCTTCATCTACGCCCTCACCCGCACGGGGCGCGTGGAGAGCACCAACTACCGCACCGTGCGGCTCCCCACCGGCATGACGATTCCGGAGTACGTTCAAGGCGAGTTCGGCGACTTCTATCGCGCGATGTTCACCAAGCAGGTGCGCGACGCCGACATGCGCGCCGTGTTCCTCGAATACGCGTGGGACATGAGCTGGTGCGATCCGTGCGCCGCCGACCCGCTCTCGCCGGCGGAGCTGCGCGAGCTCGGCGTGTTCTGGCTGGGCGAGCCTGCGCCGCAGGAGTCCCGCGCACCTGCGTTCCGGCCGATGCCGTCACCGCCCGGCCCGGGCGGCGCCGTCGACACCTTCGTCACGCGACTGCACGTGCGCTACGACGCCGCGCATTTCCCCGAGGACTTGGTCTTCCAAGCCACCGGCGACCGCCAGAACTTCCAGGGACGCTACGTGCTCCAGCATCCCTTCACGGGTGCGATGCAATGCGACGCGGGCAGCCGCTATCGCGATTCGCTCGGGCCACGACACGAAGCAGAAGCACGCGCCCTCGCCGATCTCACGGACTGGGACCTCGCGACCATCCGCACCAAGATGAAGCTCGGCGACTCTGGCGCGAAGCCCGCCGATCGCCCCTGGTACGAGACCATCTGGAAGGATTGAGACGGGCTCACGGGCCCTGCCCACCGCGCTCGTGACGGCTCCTTCCGCGCGCAGTTGCACGCGCCACCTGCCCCGCGGCCGTCACTCGGCGAAGCGCTCGCGGGTCTTGGCGAGGAAGCCGTCGATGATGTGGCGGGTGACCTCGTCCATCGATACGAAGCGCACGGCCATGCCGATGGGGAGCCGCCAGTCGTAACGCGACGGCCCGTTCACGAGCACGACCTCACATTCGACGGGCAAGAACCGACCCGCCGCGGGCAGGTCGATATCGAATTGCGTGACTGCACCGGGCGTCAGGAAATGCCGCGTGGTGACGAAGAACCCACCCTCGTTGATGACGGTGAGCAGTCCCACCACCCGCTTGTCCGAGACGTGGAACTGCACGACCTCGTTGACGCGAACCCGCTGCGACCGGCGCCGCTCGCTCGCCTCGGGATCGTCGACGTCCATGTTCGCGTCCTGCCGGAGCGCGGCTTGGCAGTCGGGCCGCAGGTACCGGCGCTCCCCCCCGGTAACACGACCCGCCGCGCGACTGCAATCTCGGCAGCGGGTGGTAGTGGTTCACTCTCGCGTCAAACCCGTTCGAGGCGTGCGGGGCTGGGGGCACGTCGAAGGGCGCTCCGCGGCCGCGCACTCCGGTCACGCTCGTGGGGAGTGAGCCCCATACGCGCGGCTGCGGCTTGAGGCGAGCCTCGGGTTCCACGGGATCGAGTTGGGGCGAGCCGTGCCCGCCGACGAGTCCCCAGACCCGCGCGACTTGGCCGAGCTATCCCTGGCAAAGTGAACCACTACCAGAGCGGCCGGCCCCGAGATCGCGACTGCCAGGCCCTGCGACGACGCGTGCGCCGGGTGCGGGCTCGCGCGCACCGAGCTCAGAAGGGCAGCCAGCGGCCGAGCCCGAAGCGTTGCCACGCCCAGTGCACCGCAAGCCCGATCGGAATCGACCAGTAGAGGAGCTGAAGCACGGTCACGAGCATGCGGGTTCGCGCCGTGCGCCATCCCAGGTAGTCGAGCCAATCGCGCGGCAGGAAGAGCAGCCAGCGCAGCCAGGTGCGCGGATCGATGGCCTCGCGCTCGAGCTGCCGGTAGTGACGGATCGCCGTGTCGAGGAGCGTCAGGTACTCGCGACGGATGAGCGTGCGCGGCGCCAGGAAGTTCTCCAGCACACCGATGTCACCGTCGCTCAGGAAGGGATAGCGGTCGGTGCTGTCGAAGTACGCGAGCCGCGCGCGCTCGATGGGCGCGCTCCGGATCGTCCGCGCCACCACCGCCGCATCGCGCTCGAGCAACTCGCGCATGCCGGGATCGGGCTCGCCGGTTGGCGAGGTGTAGGCTTCGTAGAGTGCCTTGGCGCGCACCAGCCGCCGCCGGCGCGTGGTCGCCGACGTGAAACGGTAGGCGATCACCGCCGCTGCACATCCTCCCAGCAGATACGCGTTCACCCGTTCTCCGTCGCTGGATTCTCACCGGCGAAACCCGGCGCTCGCTGCGTCGCTCGCGCGGCCGTGCGGCGGCGCTGGTCTTCGCGCGCATCGCGCGCCGCCGTCGCCACCACCTCTGCTATCATGCCGCGCGCCGCGTGACGAGTCCCCGCCGTCGAACGCGAGCGCACGCTCCTTCATGCCGATCCCGATCCTCTCCGCGCAGGTCGACGAGCAGCTCGAGCGGCTCGCCAAGCACGTCCCCAACTCGCTCTTCGGCATCCCCATCGAACGCACGGCGCTCATCGCCGCCGGCGCTGCGATCGCGGTGCTGGTGGCGTTCGGCGTGCTGGTCTTCCTCTCGCGCGGCGCCCGGCGCGCCATGGAGAAGATCGACGACGCGGTCAACCGCGACATGCCGTCGGGCCTGGACACCATCACCCTCGGCCGCAAGCACATGTCGATCTCGCAACTGCCGCTGGTGAGCGAGCGCATCCGCGCCGTCACCACCGCGCGCAGCGTCGACATCGTGAAGCTCGTCGACTACACGCTGCAGAACGCGGTGGCGCTCTCGGCGAGCGACATCCACTTCGACCCCAAGGACCGCTACATCGCGCTCCAGTACCGCATCGACGGCGTGCTCTACGACGTCGCGCAGTTCTCACCCAAGCTCTACACCAACGTGCTCACGCGCGTGAAAGTGCTGGCCAAGCTCAAGACCTTCGTGAAGGGCCTCCCCCAGGACGGCCGCATCCACACCGTGCGGGACGGCGGCGAGGAGGTCGATCTGCGCGTGTCGGTGATGCCCACGCTCCACGGCGAGAAGATCGTGCTGCGCATCATGCAGCGCGAGGGTGTGCTCTACAGTCTCACCGAGCTCGGCTTCGACTCCCACGTGCTCGAGGACTACACGCGACTCATCTCCATGCCGCAGGGCATCGCGTTTCTCACCGGCCCCACCGGGTCGGGGAAGACCACCACGATCTACTCGACGCTCAAGGCGGTGAAGGAGAACCGGGGCGAGCTGGTGAAGATCGTGACCATCGAAGATCCGATCGAGTTCGACCTCGACTTCCTGACGCAGACGGGTGTGAACGAAGCCACCGAGTTCACGTTCGCCCGCGGCCTGCGCTCGATCCTGCGCCAGGACCCGGACGTGATCATGGTGGGCGAGATCCGCGACCTGGACACGGCGCAGATCGCCATCCAGGCGGGTCTCACCGGGCATTTGCTCTTCACGTCCGTGCACGCCAATTCCGCGTCTGGCGTTTTCTCGCGTCTGATCAATCTGGGGGTCGAGCCGTTTCTGCTCGCCTCGGCGACGGTGGGCGTGCTCTCACAGCGACTGGTGCGGCGGCTCTGCCCGCATTGCACCAACGAAACCAAACCCAGCGACGGCGAGATCCGCAGCCTGGAACGGACCGGCCTCGCGTTGCCGAGCGGCCCCTGGTACGCGGGCAGTGGCTGCGAGCACTGTCTCGGCAAGGGCTACGTCGGGCGCATCGGGCTCTTCGAGCTGGTCTCGATCACCGAGCGCATCCGCGAGGCGTTGGTCGCCAAGGCGACGACCACCAGCATCGAGGCGATCGCCCGCGAGCAGGGCATGCAGACGCTGCTCCAGGACGGGCTTTCGAAGTGCCAGCGCGGCATCACCTCGCTCTCCGAGGTGATGCGCGTCGCGCTGGTTTGACGCAGCCGCTACGTGGCTCCGGCGCCGCCCGCTCACGCGCTCGCCGAGCCGGCGAGCGCCTCGATGCGAGCGACCAGCGATCGCCCCGCTCCGGCAACGCGCGTGGCGCGCTCGGCATCGACGGCCGCGGGGTCGAGCTGAAAACGCGCAGCGAGGCGGCGGACGCGCGCGGCGCTTGCGTCGAGTCGCGCTTGCGAGACGGCACCCGATGCGAGGGCCGCCCGTAGTCCCGCGATCACTCGTTCCTGCACCTCGCGCTGCTTGCAGGCGAGCAACACGTCGGCTCCCGCCTCGACGCTCGCGAGCGCGAGCGCTTCCGGTGTCGCGTGATCGGCGACGGCGCGCATCTCGAGATCGTCCGTGACCACCACGCCTTCGAAGCCGATGTCACGGCGCAGCAGACCTTCCAGGATCGCAGGCGAGAGCGTGGCGGTGTGATCGGGATCGAGCGCGGGGTATCGCACGTGCGCCGTCATCATCGACGCAACACCGGCTCGCGCCGCCGCGCGAAACGGCACCAGCTCGCGGGCGTCGAGAAGCGCTCGCGACGCCTCGACCGTCGGCAACGCCAGATGGCTGTCGAGGCTGGTGTCGCCGTGACCGGGGAAGTGCTTGCCGCACGCCGCCACGCCAGCACCTTGCAGCGCGTCGATGAACACGGCGCCCAGCCGAGCCACCACCGCAGGATCCGACGACAGCGCGCGCGCACCGATGATCGGGTTGGCCGGGTTCGAGTGGACGTCGAGGACCGGTGCAAAGTCCCAGTTGACGCCGATGGCGCGCAGCTCCGCCGCCATCGCCTCGGCCAGCTCGCGCGCCAGCGCTTCCGAGCCGATCCGCCCCACGAGGTCCATCGACGGGAACGTGGTGAAATCGCCGGAGAGCCGCCGCACCTTGCCGCCCTCTTCGTCGATCCCCACCAGCAGCCGTGGCGCGGCCTCGCGCAGCGTGCGCACCAACCGCGCCACCTGGGCGGCATCGCGGATGTTGCGGCGAAACAGGATGACGCCGGCGATCGACTCGCGGGCGAGAAAATCGAGGAGCCCGGTGTCGGCCTCGAGCCCCTCGAAGCCGATCACCACCAGCTCGCCGGGCGTCGCCGCGCAGGTGTCATCTCGAATCCCCGTGACCATCGCGCGCCGAACGTAGCGCCGTCGAGGGTTGCCGTCGAGGCCGAGCCCGTCCGATTCTTGGCGCCCCTCGCGCCAGCGTGATAGCAAGTCGCCCGCTCCGAGGCGACGGCAGCACGCGCGCCAGTCGATCGAGATCCGCAATGACGGCGAAGAAGCACAACTGGTTCGAGAAGCGGGTGATGCCCGGACAGCTCGATTACTCGGGGAAGATCCTCGCGAGCTTCCGCGACCGCGTGCGCGGGCGGGTCCTCGATTTCGGTTGCGGCGTGGGCGCGATGATGGAGTGCATGCGCACCCAGACGCCGGCAGCGCCGGTGGGTGTCGACATCGCCCACAACAACCTGTGGTCGAGCCCTTTCGTGCGCTTCGACGGCGAGCGGCTGCCTTTCAAGGACGGCTCGTTCGATCTGGTGACCGAGATCTTCGTCCTCCATCACAGCCCCATCCTCGAAAAGAACTTCGCCGAGATGGTGCGGGTGGCGAAAAACGAGCTGGTGCTGGTCGAAGACGTCTGGACCAACAAGCAGAACCGCTGGTGGTTGCATCGGAACCACGTGATCTTCGACGCCTTCATGGTACTGCTCACGTGGCTCGGGCTCGCCGAGTGGAAGACCAACTTCAAGTACTACTTCCGCGACCGCGACCAGTGGCTCGATCTCTTCCGCCGCCATGGCTTGCACGTGATCGAAGATCGCGAGCTCCATCTCGGCCCCGGCGACATCGTGCTCCACCGGGTGTTCGTGGTGGCCAAGTCTCCGCCCGCGCCGGCGTGAACCGCCGCGTGCACCGAGCAGATCCGTGACTGCGTTCGTCTGCACCACGCTCTTCCTGGTGATGCTCTTCCACGTGGGCCTCCTCGCCACGTGGCTGGAAGTGCATCGCGACCTGCCCAAGCTCGGGCCACGAACGCATCATGGGTTGCCCGACGATCCCCCGCTCGTGAGCGTGGTGATCCCGGCGCGCGACGAAGAGAAGACCATCGAAACCTGCGTCGCCGGTGTGCTCGCGCAGGATTGGCCGAATCTCGAGGTGATCGTCGTCGACGATCGCTCCAGCGACCGCACGCCGGAGATCCTCGCCCGCCTCGCCGCCCAGGACTCCCGGCTCACGGTGATCCGCGGCGCCGAGTGCCCGAAGACCTGGATGGGCAAGAACTACGCGCTCCACCAGGGCTTCGAGCGGACGCGTGGTGAATGGATCCTGTTCCTCGACGCCGACACGCAAGTGGCTCCGCAGGTGGTCACGCAGACCGTGATCGAAGCGCGCGCCAACGACACCGGCTTGCTCACGCTCATCCCCGGCAACGTGTTCCGCTGCTTCTGGGATCGCGTCGTCAACACCCTCATCTTCCAGCTCGCCGCATTCCAGCAATTCGACAAGATCCACGATCCCAAGAGCCCGCGCGCCAACGCCAACGGCCCGTACATGCTCTTCCGTCGCGACTGCTACGACGCCATCGGCGGTCACGCGGCCATCCCGTACGAGGTGGTCGAGGACTTGGTGCTGGCGCGAAACGTGAAGGCAAAAGGCTTCGCGATCCGCTGGGCGCTGGCCCCCGAGCTCATGAAGCTCGAGCTCTACGAGAGCTTGCGCGACCTGAAGCGCGGCTGGGGGAAGATCCTGCAGCGCGCGATGGAGATCGATCGCCGTGAGCTCTGGCTGAACACGCTCGGTCCGATCTTCCTCTTCGTGTTCTTCGTGCTGCCCTTCCCCGCGCTGCTAGCGACCACGTACGCGCTCTTGCGTGAGATCTCGGCGCCCCACGTCTTCGCCTTCACGTGCTCGTTCGCCGCGTGCCTCGCCGCCGCCACCAGCCAACGATTCGTGGCTGTGATCCTGAAGCTCGACCGCATCCATCCCTGGCTCTTCTGGCTCGGCGCCGCAGTCCTCGCCGAGCTCCAGTGGGAATCGGTGGTGCGCTTCTTCCTCAAGAAAGAGATGTACTGGAAAGGCCGCCTCTACCACGAGTCGTGATCCTGAGCGGTGCCGGACGCGTACGCACACTGGCACGAGACGAGCGCGAGCGAGGTGGCGTGCCCAAATCGTACGTCTCGGACCTGCGCGACTTCCTGGACGAGGACGGGCAGCTCGCAGCGGCAACGCGCACCGGCGCGAGCTTCGGCCGATTCCTCGGCGCTCTCGTGGCGTGGGCAACCATGCCTGGCGTCTGCGACGCACTCGAGACCAACGTCGTGTGCGGCTGGCGCACGGGTGTAGGCCGTTGCGACGAGCCCATTGCTGCAGCCCTCGATCTGGACACGGCTACGATTCGCTGGGAGTGCGCATGTTGCGGCACGAATGGCTGGATTCACGGCTGGGAAGGCACGGCGTGGGATCGGCGCACCGAATCCGAGCAAGCGGCGGCTCGGGAGGCGTGGCACGGTTTCGAACGAGATCTGGCGCACGTAAGGGCGACCGGCAGTGGGGAGCTCGCGACGACGGTCGCGCGCTTCGCCCTGCCCGGCGTTCGCCTCGATGCGAGCGCGTCCGTCGACGCTTCGATTCCGATCGGCGCATCCAAGCTCGGCGGCGCACCTGATCTGCCGAGCGACGTCGGCTGGCCCGAGCGTGACGGGCGAGCGCTCGCGTTCGTCGCTCAGCTCGATCTCGCGCAACTCGGCGAGGCCGGTGGCGACGCTCTCCCGCTCGGCGAAGGCGTGCTTTGGATCTTCTGCGACGCCGACGACCTCCCGATGGGCTACGAGAGTCATGCGCACCACGGAATCGCCGTCGTGTATCGCCGCGACTGCCACGCGCTGGTGACGCGTCGATCACACCCGAACGCGCCCAGCTACACCGCGTACCAACTCGACGCACGCCGCGGCGCCACTTTTCCGAGCCCCATTCACCACGAATCGACGGTCACGGAACCGTCGGGCCGACCAGCCCGCGAGCTGCGGAATCCGTTCACCGGCGCGCTCATGAGCTTTCCGGCACGAGAGCCGCTGCCGGGGTATCGCACGGAGGCCGATCCCATCCCGCCGCCGCATCGCGAGGAATTCGAGAAGTTCGTAGCCGAGCACACGGGCGCCGATCGGCCCCAGCACCAGCTCTTCGGCCACCCGCGCTCGATGCAAGGCACCGGCTTCGAGGCGACG
>CAYUSL010000181.1:0-11537 GCA_964447125.1 uncultured bacterium
TCTTCGCCGACTGGGGGCGCGGTAACCGGCGGCGGGCAATTGACCATAGATATGGCCGTGACCGTGGTCTGAGCGCTCGGCGTTCGCTGCGCGCGAGCGTCGCGGACGTGTCAGTCGAGGAGCCGTGCTTCCGTGAGCGGCCAACCAGCGCGCTCGGCGCGGGCCGCCGTGGGCCGCACGTCCAGCCAATGCCCCGAGCGCCGCGCCTTGGTGGCGAGGTAGGCGCGGTTGTGCGTGTTGGGCGGCATGGCGTGCGGGATGCGGCCGGTGATCCGCACGCCGTGGCGTGCGAGCTCGGCGAGCTTGGTCGGGTTGTTGGTCATGAGCCGGATCGACTCGACGCCCAGCGCGTCGAGCATCGCCGCGGCAACGCCGTAGTCGCGCTCGTCGTCGCGGAACCCGAGCGCGAGATTGGCTTCGACGGTGTCGAGGCCCTGCTCTTGGAGCGCGTACGCCTTGAGCTTGTTGACGAGACCGATACCGCGCCCTTCCTGGCGCAGATAGAGCAAGAGCCCGCGCGGCTCGCGGCTGAGTGCGCGCAGGCCTTCCTCGAGCTGCTCGCGGCAATCGCAGCGCAGCGAGCCCATCACGTCGCCGGTCAGGCACTCGGAGTGGACGCGCGTGGGCAGGTCCTCTGCGCCGAGGACGTCGCCGCGTACCATCGCCAGGTGATCGGCGCCATCGCGGTCGTTCTGGAACGCCACGAGGTGGAAGGCGCCGAAACGGCTCGGCAGCTCGGCGACTGCGACGACACGCGCGCGGACGGGCTCGACTCGCGTGCGCTCCGACGCATTCGTGTCGGCAGGCGCCTCGGTGTCGATGAGCGCGCGCAGGCGATCTCCAGGGGTCACGGCTCTCATGGATGTTTGCCTCGGAAAGTGCCGTGCTCGCGAACGAAGCGCGGCGATGGATACGGAGATCTCGTTCAGGCGACGTGATTGCGCAGGCCGAGATCCTTGGGGTGGGGCGCCAGGAACACCTGGTCGCGGACGTACGGCACGTCGCGCGTGGCGACGTGGTGCCGGAGCAACGTAACCGGAACCGAGAGGGGGATGCGCTCGCGCCGATAATCGTCGATGACCTCGAGCATGTCCTGCCGCTCCGCCGCCGAGATCCGGTCGTGGAGGTGGCCCACGATGTGGAGCAGCACGTTGGCGTGCTTGCCGATCGAGGACGGTTCGGCGAGCGCCTCCAGGAAGAGCGTGGTGTAAGCGGTCGTGAGCTCGTCGCGAGCCAGCGACGCCGCGCGTGCCACGAGCCTGCCCAGCTCGGCCGCACGCCGCGGGCTGTGGGCGAGCAGCAGGTATTTGTGCGCGGCGTGGAAGCGCACGAGCGAGCTGCGCGTCCAGCCGGGATCGGCGAAGTGGGTACGCACGCGGTGGTGGGCGAAGACGCGCATCACGAACGCCTCGCGCAGGCGCGCGTCGTTGAGGCGGCCCTCTTCTTCGATCGGCAGCAGCGGGAAGCGCTCGCGAAGCGCACGCGCGAAGAGGCCGACACCGTCGCGGCTCGGTACACCACTCGCGCCGTAGACGCGCACGCGCTCCATGCCGCAGCTTGGTGAATCGCTCTTCAGGATGAAGCCGTGGAGGTCGGCGAGATCGGCGCGCGCGACCCGCTCGACCACGAAGCGCTCCATGCGTTCGGTCCAGTCGACGGCGCTCCGCGAGGTCACGAGCCGCGGCCGCGACGCATCGCCGACGAGCCGCACGGTCTCGCGCGGCGTTCCCATCCCCACCTCGACCTCGGGGCAGACCGACACCAGCTCGAAGTAGCGCGCCAGCGTCTCGGAGACGCGACGATCACGCTTGTGACCACCATCGAAGCGCACCTGAGCACCCAACAGGCACGCGCTCGTGCCCACTCGAATCCGCTCGACGTCCGGGATGCTCGGATTCACGATGCCTCCTGTCATCAATATCGAATCAATTTATAGACAATATATAGACATCGGGATCGAGGCGCAAGCCAGCCCGGACTCTGGTCGCACGGAGCCGAGGGAGGGCGAGCCGTCCCCGCCGGTGGGTAGTGTCTCAGTTTCGTTCGCTGGGCCGCCGAGAGACCACGGCCCCTTCGGGGCCTGGCCTCCAGTCGGAAATGTGCGAAAAGCCCGAGCTCCACGATTGCCTCAACAGGCTGGAGCGCGCGCGATCCTTCGCGCGCGAGGCCAAAGTGAGACACCACCCGCCGGCGAGTCCCCAGACCCTCGCGACTCGACCGGAGCATCCCTGGCGAGCTGACCCACCTCCCGGACTCCGCAGCGAGCGCCGGCTCTCGTAAGTTTGGATCCGTGCGCAGGCATGCCGATGACGGCGGCCGTGCTCGTGGCGCGTGCCGGAGGAGGGGCGATGTCGATTCATCGGGTGGCGCGGTGCGTAGCGTGGCTCGCGGCCGCGGCTTGCTTGTCGATGACGGCCTGCGATCGCGGGAGCGAAGACGGGAGTGGCACGGGCGTGCCGCAGGATCGCGCGTGCGAGGACACCTGCGTGAGCGACGATCCGTGCCAGGTCGGGGTTTGTGACGCGAACGACGTCTGCACGTTTCGAGACGCCGCCCCGGGCACCGGCTGCCCGGACGGCGCTTGCGACGATCACGGCACCTGTCGTGCGCCGGTTTGGTGCGACCCCAAGACCAGTCTGTGCTGGCAAGACCCGCAGAAAGACGCTTACACCGCCACCGACGTCGGCCTGCGTCCCGAGGAGGCCGAGCGCTACTGCTACGAGCTGGTGCTCGGCGGCTACGACGATTGGCGTGTGCCGACCATCGACGAGCTACGCACGTTGGTGGCGGGACACGCCACCACCCAGGTCGGCGGCTCTTGTGGCGTCACGTCCGGGAGCAAGACCGGCGATGGGCTCAACCCCGCCTGCCTGGGAGGTGACGAGTACGCCGGGCCCGGCGCCCACGGCTGCTACTGGAAGGGCGAGCTGAGCGGCACCTGTGCCAAACCGGATCCTGCGGTTCACGGCCACCCGCTCGAGACCTGGGCGAGCGATCGCGCCGTCGACGATCCCGAGCGGTGGGTCGCTTACGTCACGTTCGACACCGGTGCCGTCGGCTTCAATCACGTTTGCAGCTACGGCGACGTCCGGTGTGTGCGCGACGCGGGTGCGAAGCCGCCCGAGCAGTGCGGCTGCGGCCCCTGCGTGACGACCGATTTCGTCCCCGATGCCTCGGCCACCGCCGACTGCGACCTCGACGTGTGCCCGCAGAGCGACAAGCTCGCACTCACGATTCGCGTGCCGGAAAAGCTCCCGCACGCTGCGAACCAGCTCCTCGCGTTTTTCTACACCGACTCCGACTGGCAGTTCCCACCCGCGCGGCCGCCCGACGGCGGCACCGACACCAACCAAGTACTGAGCCCCGCCCTCGACGTCGACCAGCCGCTCACGATCGAGATCCCCGGGTGCACGTACTATCGCGAGGCGCTGCTCGCCGGTGCGTATCACCTCTACGTGCACCTACAGCTCGAGCCCAAGTTTCCGCCGCTGCCCGTGGACGGCGACTTCTACTACGGCGAGGATGCGCCGCCGATCACGTTCCCCTTCGACGGCCAAGCCCACCACCAGACCGTGCAGGCGATGGACATCACCTTGGATCCAGTTCACACAGGCTGCTCGGGCGACACGAGCTTCGCGTGCCCGGACGGCGCGTGTGTCGCCGATCCGGGCCAGTGCCCCCAGAGCGCGTGCGACCCCGTGCCGTCCGACGACGGCGTGCTCACGTGCCGCTACGCGAGCAGCTTCACCCCGAGCAACTGCGCCGACTTCCCCGTCAGCCAGGGGTGGAGCGAGGCCGACGTGGGGGCGTTTTGCGCGGCGCAGGCGGGCGCCGATCCGGCGAGCGTGGTCGTGAGCCGCGGTACGAGCTGCCTCGTCGAAAAGGGCGGGCTCACCGCCACCCATCGCTGCGCGATCACGACCGATGCGCGTTCCTGGTTCGCGTACGGCACGCCGGCATTCGTGTGCAACGCGATTCTCGGCGGCAGCGACCAGACCGGTCCCTTCTGCCAGCCGTACTGAGCCCTCCCCGCGCTGAGCCGCGGCGCGGGTTCGCGCCGGACCGCTGCGCGTCGCGCAGTCGCCTCGCGAATCGGATTGCTCACTCCAATCTCGCGCGCTGCCATGGGCACGCCGGAGTCGCGTGAGTCGTCGGTGGGGTGGCCCGCCGGGAAACGCGCTCCAAGCGGCAGCTCGCGGGAGCTGTGGAATCTGGGGGCGCGATGCGAATGACGATCAAGAGGGGCACATCGATCGGCGCGCTGGTGTTGGCGGCGACGGCCTCGGCAGTGAAGGCGGAACCTGAACCGGACGCCTGTGCGTTCGGCGCGACGGTGGCGCCGGGCTACGTGCTGAGCACACTCGCCACGGGGGTGCCGACCAATCAGCTCGCGTTCAGCAATCCAGCCACGCGCTGGGGCGAGGGGCTCTACATCGCGAACCCCGACGGCCCGTCACCGGTGCTCAGAGTGAACGCGGACGGTACGCTCGCGCCGTTTGCCGTCGATCCGGTGATCCCGTCGAAAGGCTGGGGCGTTTCGTTCGCCGAAGGGCCGGAGCTGCCGAACGCGTTGTTCGTGGCGGCGGGCCCTATTTTCGGTGAGGGGGCGATTTACACCCAGACGCTCGCAGGCACCGGCGCGCTCTTCTACGACAGCTCAGCCGACTTCGCATACCTGAAGCTCGCGGAGCTCGAGTCGGGTCCCAACGGCAACACCATGACCGCGCAGCGCGTCTACTACTGCGGCACCATGTGCGGAGCGATCGCCGTCGCCGACTACGATGCGGACGCGTCGTATCTCGGCGACTTCGGTCTCGCCCTCGGTGGGCCCGGAGCGATCGCAATTCCAGGTCAATCGGAGACACCGGCAGGGAGTGGGTTCCCCGGCGAGGTGTTCGCGGCGATGCCTGACGGCGTGCGCTGGTCGTCGAGCTACGGCACCAGCTCGGCCTTCAGCTCCACGTTGCCCCCATTCTCCCAGGCGGACATCTACGTCGACACGGCTTTTGGTGGTGGCGTTCCCGGCTTTGGAAGCGACCTCTACGTGATGGCGATCGGGATGGATGCCAGCGGCACGCTGTTCAACACACACCTCTACCGCGTCAGTCCCGCGGGCATCGCACAGAGCATCGTGCGGGTGAGCGCTTCGGACGGATTCGGTAGCGTCCCGGATCGTCAGGGTGGCATCGCATTCGGCCGCGGTGGCGGCTTCGGCAAGGACCTCTATTTCTCGGCAGGTGATCGAATTTGCCGGCTGACCGCGCCCGATCAAGACGGCGACGGCGTGCTCGATGCCGTGGACAACTGCCCGACGGTCGCGAATCCGACGCAGGCGAACGCCGACGGCGATGCACGCGGCGACGCGTGCGATCTATTCCCGACCAACCCGGCGTGCACGATCTCCGGCGCTCGAGACGCGGAGCCCGGCGCCACCGCGTGGCCGTGGCTAGCACCCGTCGCGGGATTGCTCGCCACACGCGCGCTGCGCCGCCGCAGCGCTGCAAAGGACTGATTGCCGTGAGTGCGCGGGCGGCCGTGAAGGCCGCCCGCGGTTTCGACTCGCGGAGGATCGGATCGCGCGCGATGCGCTCAGGGCACGTTCGAGTCCCAGAAGTTCAGCGAGCCGATCTCGAAGCTGTCGCGGAAGATCGTGGTGCACGCGGGGTACGTGAACGCGGCGACGCGGGTGTGCCAACTGAAAGCGCTGCCCGTGGTCGGATCGACGTACTCGTGGGTGTACCAGAACGTGCAGTCGTTTCGCGGATCGAGGGTGATGTCGCTGTAATCGCCCCAGCGCGAGGCGCTGAACTGCGAGCGGGCGCTGGTCAAGAACACCGTCTCGCCCTGCGGGAGGCTGCTGAGCGGATCGGTCGACAAGCGTCCGGTGAAGCGCAGGTCGGGATGCTGACTCGCGCTCGAGCCGCTGTAGCCGAGTGCCATGTTGGCCTCCGAATCCATCGCGATGCTGCCCATCCAGCGATGAAGCGATCCGGGGGAAAACGTGCTCTGCTGATGGATGGTGGGTGGGTTGGCGCGTGGGTTGCGGATCTCGTACCAGCGGATCGCCGAGCGGTCGCTGCCCGCGTCCACGGTGTGGTTGAGCACCAGCGATTCGTGATCGCCGAAGTTCCTGTAGGCGAGACGGAACATGAGGCGGTCGGAGAGCGTGTCGAGCTTCTGCGCGACCGTTTGCTGCGGCACGCACGCGCCGAAGCTGCACAGCAAGCCGTCGAAGCTCGCCACCGCGAGCTGGATCGGGCTCGAATTGAAGGTGCTGTTGGCGGGAGTCGCCCAGTCGACGTGGAATTGGTGGAAGTGGAGCTCGTCGTTCGGCCAGTTGCCCGGATCCCAGGCACCATCGACGACCTCGGCGAACACGTTCGGCGCCCCCGCAGGTGGCAGCGTGAAGCCGTCGAGATCCGAGGGCAGCATGCCGCCCCAGTCGGCCGGCGGCAGCTCGAAGATCTGCATCGTGGCCGCTGCGCCCGTCAGCATGCTGGCGCGATCCATGGCGTACGCCCCGGTGCCAGCCCACGAGCTGCCGCTGAACAGGTTGGCGCTCATGTAGTAGCCGTCCGGCCACACGCCGAGCTTCGGATAGTCGTTGAACTTGGTGGTGCTGGTCTGGAACGCGTAGCGGTACCAGGAACCCGTGGGATCGTTGGTCGCCGATACCGCGACGCATTCGAAGAAGGGCGCGGTGGAGTCGGTGAACTGAGAGATGACCCAGCGATCCGCCATCTGGTCGTAGACCACCACGGGATCGCCGGCGTTCTCGCTCTCGCAGGCGCCGCCGAATCCGCTCCAGATCGTGTTGATGTCGGCGGGGCCCCACAGGCTCGCCCCCGTGCGGCTGAACACCTGTACCGCGCTGTTCACCATCTGCACGAAATGGCGCGGCCCGATCTCGCCGTTGGTGTCGGGCGGCGTGCAGTTGCAGCCTGCGGTGGCGTCGCTCATGCCCTCGAAGTCGATCGACGCCGACGGCATCGTCTTCCCCGTGCGCGGGAGCGAGGTCTGCAGCGCGGCGTCGGGGGCTCCCTCGGTGCCGAGCGGGCGTCGCTGGCGCTCGGGCTCCATCTCGTGGTTGCGGGGCCGCACGGGCACGATCGTGATCGTGCGCAGCGGCTTGCTCACGTCGTGCTTGGTGGCCTTCACCACGCGCACCGGCCCGGGGTTGCCTGCAGGATCGCCGAGCTTCACTTCCGCCCTGGCCGCGCCCGCCACGAGCGGTAGCGCGAGAACGAAAGCGAGCCCAAGCAGGAGTTGCGGGGATCGCATTGCCGAGAAGGTGCGCTGGTTCGGAAGTGCCACTCGAGGCTCCTTTCGCACGAGGCTCAGGGACGAGGGCCGAGAACGCTCTCGGCCGTCACGCCATTGTCGCGCGGGGCGCGTGCCCGGGGGAATGGGCGTCTGGCCCCATTCCGCACCATCCCGCTGCCGAGCTGGTCGCTCGGGCCGTCGCACCCGTCGCTCGACGATCCCGTATCCAGTCTCGAACGGCTCGACGAGGCTCGGCTCATCCCTCGTGCTCGTGTCACGGCGCGGTGGCGCGGACCGCTCGCTCAGAAGCCGAGACTCATCCCCAGGCCGAAGACCGGGCTCGGGTCGAAGCTCAGCGATCCCACGCGTCCGGTTTTGGCCGCGTTCACCTCCACACGTCTGCCGGCGGCGAGCCCCGCCTGGAGATCCAGGGTGAAGCGTGGGCTCGGGCTGAAGGTGAGCCCACCGAGCCCCGTGAGCTGCTCGTGCTCGAACGTGCCCGGCTCGTTTGCGGCGAGCTCGATTCGGTAGATCTCGTCGCCATAGCGGCCGGCGAGCGACCACGACCAGTGCTCGGCGAAGCGATGCTGCACGCGCAACGTCGGCCCGATCGTGTCGCCGGTCAGCTCGACCACGATGCTCGGGGTGGGGTTCCACTCGAACCCCGCCACCGGTAACCACCGCACATCGCGGTCCAGTCGAGTCGTGGCGATCAGGACGCCCGCGAGAGACAGCGATTCGCTCACGCGATAGGCACCTACGACGATGCCGCCGTACGTGAGCGACCGATCCCATGCAGCATCGTCTCCGAACGACGACGCGAGGTCGGCGCTCGCGATCACCTTCCACGCCTCTCCCAGCGAGAGCACGAAGCCCGGTGCGAGGCGGACGAGGTACGCATCCCGGATCGGCTCCTCGAGACCGGGGCCGAGCTGGGTGAGGTCGTCCCAGCGATGGTGGGTGTGGATGAGATCGATCCCCGCGGTGAGCAGCAAGCCCGCAGCGGCTGGAAACGCGGTGCCGAACGATGCGCTGGTGCGCAGCGCATCGAGGCGGGCGGCGGCGGCGGATGCGGCGGGCTCCACGAACGTCGCGAGGTCCGCGGTGACGTAAGGCCGGTACGGCGTCGCTTGCGGTCCTTCGAGGGCCGCATGGATCTCGGCCTCGACGGTCGAGTCGGCTCGCGCGTCGGCCGGGGCCGTGACCAGCGCGAGCCCCAGGACGGCGAGCCTGGTGGCGGCGCGGTTCCACGCGAACCTCGGCAACGAAACGAACGAGCGCACGTCGCGATTCAGTCGGATGCGTGGTCGGCTAGACCTGCGTCCGGCACGATGTAGCCCGCGTAGCGTGCCATCCAGTAGGGCGCGAGCACGTCGGCGCCGTCCATCTCGATCCCCGCGTCCATGCCGCCGTTCATGCGGTACTGGCTGGTGTTCCAGCGCTCGCAGGCGCGCTCGTCGTAGGGGAGGATTCGGCCATCGCTGCGCTGGCGGCCGCGATCCGCGTAGAAGAGCGGCGGTGGTGCCAGATCCAGGCGATGCCAGTTGTGGATGTTCCAGCGGATCATGTCGACGGGTGCGGTGCGCAACCAGCGTGCGGCGTTGGCGAAGCCCGGCGTCACGTCGCCGCCCACGAAGCCGTTGAGCACGTCCCACAGCGCGCCTTGTTGCTGCGCCGTGTGCACGTGATGTCGTTTCCAGCCGTCGAGCCAGCGCGCGCGCAGCGCCGGATCTTGCTCGTATCGCAAGAGCGCGAACCACGCTTGCGCCGAAAGCTCGTCACCGTCGCCGCTGTAGCTGAGTCCACGCAGCGGGTAGTCCACCTCGGCTTGAGCCTTGTCGGCGTAGCCGTGCTCGGCGATGAGCTGGTTCTTGCCGGCGAGGAAGCGCTCGTCGCCCGTCATGTAGTAGGCCTCGGTGAGCCCGGCGAGGATCGCGACTGCGCGCTGGCCGCCGTCGGCGAAGCCTCCGCCCACCGGCGAATCCACGTAGCCGGGATCGAACTGACCGTAGGTCGTGACCTCGTTGGTGATCGGGTCGATGAGCTGCCAGCCGTGGTCCAGGATCCCGCCCACGAGGCCGCCGATGTGGTCGCGGATGCGGGCGCGTTGCTCGCGCGTGGCGCACAAGTCGTACGCCGGCCCCATCATGAAGATGTGCGAGATCACCTCGTCGTTGGAGGTGTCGCGCTTGATCCACCATTCGCCGTCGGCGGACGTGTACCAATGGCCGTCGTCGGGGTCGTCGCAGTCGTCGAGGTTGCAGGTCGACCTTCGGATCACGCTGCGCGCCAGGAAGTAGTCCGTGCCCGTGATCTCCGTGAGGCGCAGCATGCCTTCCATGGCGCGGTCGAAGTTGGCGCGGGCGTCGTCGGCGCCGGTGACCTTCCAGCGGTAGCACTCGCCGAGCACCCAGTACGCGGTCCAGCCGCCGTCGTTGTCCGAATCCCACTTCACGTTCGAGGTGAGATCGCCGCGGACCAGCAGGTGCGAGTCGGCGACGGCGCCGTCGCGATCGTGACGTTCGACGATCCGGTCCACGAACGGACCGAGCTTCGCTTCGAGCGTCATGCGGTTCGCCGTGACGGTAGCGAGGCCGTTCGCCGTGGCGAACCAGATCGGGCCGTCGGGTGCGGTGGTGTCGGTGGCGACGGCGCGCACGTCCTCCGAGGGCAGCCAGCGCTCCGCCGGATACACACGCCACTCGAAGCCGTCGACGCGCTGGATCGCGCGGTAGGCGCCGCCTGACGTGGCCACCACGAAGCCTCCGTCAGCGGTGCGCGCGGCGGCGCGAGGAATCGCCGTGGAACCGCCGAGTGGCACGCGGCCGGCGCGGAATTCCGGGACGTCGATCGTCTTCGCGGTGGCACCGTTCACGTCGATTGCATAGACGCCCTTCTCGCCGATCGCCACCACGTCGATTGCGCGCGGCAGCGTCACGTCCGTGACCAGCGCGCGGATCGTGTCGCCGGCGAGCCCACCACTGCTCACGCGCCTGCTGGCGGGGCCCGGGGTGACATCGTCGGCGCTCGGGTAGCCCGCTCCGAAGCCCGCTCCGCCACCCACGATCTCGCCGCGGCGATCGACCGCAGCGAGGAGGTGAGGCGAGTCGGCTGTGGGCCAGCGCGGCTCGCCACTCGACCGAACGAGGGCGGCTCCCGCCGAAGTGACGAGTACCACGGCGTCACCCGCGCTCGCGGCGCCGAGGAGCTCGAGGTCCTCCGGGGCGTCGAACGCATCCGCCGTGCCCGTCGTCGCGAGGCGGAAAACCGTGCGCGATGAGATGACCGCCACGAGGTCGCCGGTCGCTGCTGCTGCCACCAGATCGGTCGCACCCTCCGGAAGCGTGAAGATCGCGCGCGTGCTGCTGCCGCTCTTCGAGAACACCGCGCGCGCCGTCACTTGGAGCGGCGAGGGGTCGCCGAATCCGCTCGGCGTGAGCAGCACCGACACGAGCGCGCCCACGGTCGGATCGACCTCGTTGGTGGTGTGGTTCTGCTCCTGGAGGTACGCGGCGTCGATGTACGGCTCGGCGATGGGCGTCGGCTCGAACGGTTTTCCACCGGACGAGCCTGGCTCGCTCGATCCACTGCTGCCGCATCCGACGAGCAGCGCGACGGCGCTCGCGATCGCGCCACACCCCGATCTCGTGCTTCGTCCGCTCATGCGGCCGAGCGTAGCAGCCCCACCCTTCATGCGCTCGGGCTCGCGCGGCGGCAGTGGAGGCCCCATCTGCTGCCGCGGACCGCACCAGCGCGATGGCGCCTCGCTCCGCGATGCACTACCGTGATCGCGCCATGTTGCGCCGCTCTCGCTACGCGCTCGCGCTCCGGGTCGCGCTCGCGTCCTCGCTCACGTTCCTCATCGCTTGCGGCAGCTCGAGCGACGGCTCGCACCGGCTCTCGGCCGAGATCCGCCGCACCGAGTACGGCATCCCCCACGTCACAGCAAACGACTGGGAAAGCCTCGCCTTCGGCTACGGCTACGCGTACGCCCAAGACGACTACTGTGTGACGATGCGCGAGGTGGCGCTCGCCTCCGGCCGCTCGGCGGAGATCATGGGCGAGGAAGAGGGCGATGCGGGCGCCGACTTCCTGTTTCGCTTTCTGAACGGGACCAAGGACGAGTTCCGTCGCCGATTCGTGGACGAGCTGCCGGCCGAGGTGCAGGCGCTCGGGAGCGGCTTCGCCGCCGGCATGAATCGCTATCTCGCCGACACTGGTGTCGAGAACCTCGCCACGGGACCGGCCGGCTGCCGCAACGCGCCGTGGGTCTA
>CAYUSL010000182.1:0-9441 GCA_964447125.1 uncultured bacterium
GCATCCAGATCGTCACCAGCCGGCGCGCCGACGAGAGCTTCGTCGGCCAGTACCGCTCGGTCTTCCGCGGACGCGGCATGGAGTTCGACGAAGTGCGCGAGTACGCATGGGGCGACGATGTCCGCGCCATCGATTGGAACGTCACCGCGCGGACCTCGGTGCCACACATCAAGCGCTTCAACGAGGAGCGCGAGCTCACGGTCTTCCTGCTGGTGGACGTGAGCGGCTCGCAGCGTTTCGGCTCGGCGCTCCAGCTCAAGTCGGAAGTTGCGGCAGAGGTCGCCGCCACCCTCGCGTTCTCGGCGATCAAGAACCGCGACAAAGTCGGAGCGCTCTTCTTCACCGATCGCGTGGAGAAAGTGCTGCCGCCGGGAGCGGGCTCGTCGCACGTGCTGCGCGTGGTGCGGGAGATCCTCTACTTCGAACCCGAGGGCCATGGCACCGACGTGAGCGGCGCGTTGCGCTACCTGGGTCGTATCCTCAAGCGTCGCGCCATCGTGTTCGTAGTGAGCGATTTCCTGGGGCCAGGCCTCGGCGAGCGCGATCTCGTGGGGCCGATTCGGCAAGCGGCGCGCCGTCACGACGTGGTGGCGATCCGCATCCGCGATCCCCGCGAGCGCTCGCTGCCGCGCGCGGGTTTGGTGCGGATGCGTGACGCCGAAACCGGCGCCGAGTCGATCTTCGACCTCGGGTCACGGCGTGCGCGGGAGCGCTACGAGCGCGCCGCCGAAGCCCGCGATCGCGCATTCGAGACCACGCTGGCGCGTGCAGGCGTCGATCTCATCTCGCTCGCCACCGACACTCCCTACGAGCTGCCGTTGGGGCGCTTTTTCCGTGAGCGCGCCCGCCGTATCCACGCATGAGCGCGCAGGCTCGTCCAAGGCGCCAGCGAATCGCCGCAACGCCGTGCGCTGTGGTGTTGGCGCTAGCGCTTGCCACTTCCTCAGCACGCGTCGCACGCGCCGAGGAGCCGGTGGCTCTCGAGATTCCCGCCGGCGAGGTGCACGTGGGCGACGTGGTCACCCTGCGTGCTCGCCCGCCGCTCAAAGTCGGCGAACAGGTGATGCCCCCCGACCTGGGAGGCTCGCTGGGCAAGCTCGCCGTACGGGCCGTGCGGGTGGAGCCGCCGGCGCCTGGCGTCCAGGATGCGCGGCCCACGCTCGTCGTCGAGGTGCAGCCGTTCGAGGTCGGCAGCGTCGACGTGCCTCCCGTGCCGTTCCAGGTGCGCGGCGCCGATGGCGCCACGAGCGAGTGGACCACGGCGTCTGGGAAGCTCGAGGTGGCGACGGTCATTCGCACCGGCGAAGACGAGCCCAAGCCCGCCGATCTCGCGCCACCCGCCGATCTCGCGTTCGACAAGAAGCGCCTCGCGAAACTCGCCGCAATGGTGGTGGGCTTGCTCGCCGTGGGTGCGGCAATCGGGTGGTGGCTCAAGCGTCGCTTCGGCGGGCCGCGGGCCAAGCCGCTGCCGCCGCCGATCCCCGCAGACGTCCGCGCGCTCGCGGACCTCGACGCGCTGCTCACGGCACCGCACCTGACACAGGGTGAGCTACGTCGCTTCCACATCGAGCTTGCAGCGATCCTCAAACGCTACCTGGAGGATCGATTCGCCTTTCCGGCCGTGGAGCGCACCACCGTCGAGGTCGAACGCGATTTGCGGCGCCTCGCCGTGGATTCGCAAGCGCAGCTACCCACGATCCAGGTGCTGAAGGACTGCGACCGCATCAAGTTCGCCAACGCCACCACGTCCGTGGACGAGAGCCGCAAGCGTGCCTGCGACGTGCGCGCGGTGGTGGAGCGGACACGGATGGGGGTCGCGGCTGACACCGCCGATGGGGCGGGGAGCTGAGCATGGTGCGGTTCGCCGATCCCGCCGCGTTGTTGCTGCTGGTGCCGCCGCTGGTGGCATGGGCGTGGTCGGTGCGGCGGCGCCATCCGGCCCGCGGTCGCGTGACGTTCTCGGATACCGCTGTGCTCGCCGACGTCGCGCGCACCGCGCGCACCCGCGTGCCGCGCTTGTTGGCGGCGCTCAAGAGCGCGGGCGTCGTGCTCGCGGTGCTGGCGTTGGCGCGACCGCAGTTCGGCGTGGTCGAAGAGCGGGTGACACAAGAGGGGATCGACATCGTCGTCGCGCTGGACATCTCGCGCTCGATGGAGGCCGAGGACTTTCAACCGTCGAATCGACTCGACGTGGCGAAGGGCGTGATCGCCAATTTCGTCGAAGGGCGCAAGGGCGATCGCCTGGGGCTCGTGATCTTCGCCGGCAAGGCGCTCACCAAATGCCCACTCGTGCTCGGCCCGGAGATCGTCGCCGGGCTGGTGGAGGAAGTGGACTTCGGCGAGGTGGAAGACGGCACCGCGATCGGTTCGGCCATCGCCACTTCACTCAACCGACTCAAGGCCGGGCAGGGCAAGAGTCGGGTGCTCGTGCTCGTGACCGACGGTGTCAACAACCGCGGCGAGATCGATCCCATGACCGCCGCCAAGCTCGCCAAGCCGCTCGGCGTGAAGATCTACACGATCGGTGTCGGCACGCAGGGATTGGCGCTCTTTCCCATGCGCGACGTGTTCGGCCAGGTGCGACACGTGCAGCGGCCGGTGGAGATCGACGAGCAACTGCTCACGGAGATCGCCGGCGCGACCGACGGGCGATATTTCCGCGCCACGGACAGCGAAGCGCTCACCAAGATCTTCGCCGAGATCGATCGGCTCGAGCGCTCGCCTGCAGAGATCGATCGTGTCACCCGCTACCGCGAGCTCTTTCCCCTCCTCCTGGTGCCGGCGTTGCTCGCCATCGTGATCGCCGAATTGCTGGGACGCACGGCGTTCCGGGTGATCCCATGAACGTGGTTGGTTCTCCCGGCTGGCTGGCGCTGCTGCTCGCGGTGCCGCTGCTCGCGGCGCTCTTCGCGTGGGGCTCGCGAAGGCACGCAGCGGCCGTGGAAGCGCTGGTGGGCACGGAGCTGGCGCCGCGACTGGCGCCGCGCCCGCCCGCGTGGGTGCGCGCTGCGCGCGTGGCGATGCTTCTGGCCTTCGTTGCGATGACGAGCCTGGCGCTGGCACGTCCGCGGTGGGGACGCGAGCTCAAGGAGCTCACGACCCACGGTGTCGACGTGATGGCGCTCGTCGACGTATCGCGCAGCATGGACGTGAAGGACGTGGCGCCGAGCCGGCTGGCGCTCGCCAAGGCGGTGCTCGGAGCGCTGGCGTCGCGCGGTTCCACCGACCGTCTCGGGTTGGTGGCGTTCGCGGGCTCGCAGCACCTCATGTGCCCGCTCACCCTCGATCGCTCGGCCTACAAGATGTTCCTCGACCTACTCGATACCTCGCTGGTTCCCCTGCCGGGCACCGACATCGCCGGGGCCATCCGCAAGGGCATCGGGCTGCTTTCCGGCGCGCCAGGCAAGCCCGTGCTGCTCCTCATCTCCGATGGCGAAAGCCTGGAGGGCGATCCGCTCGCTGCCGCCAAGGAGGCGGCGGAGAAGGGCATCCTCATCGAGGCGATCGGCGTGGGCACGCCCTCCGGACAGCCCATTCCGCTGGTGGACGAGAAGGGCCAGGTGACCGGCTATCAGAAAGATCTGGACGGCAAGGTGGTCACCAGCCGACTCGACGAAGGCGTGCTGGCGGCGATCGCCGAGGCCACAGGCGGGCGTTACTTTCCGCTGAGAGCCGGTGGCGTCGCGCTGGAGGCGCTGGCGCTCGAGCTGGCGCGGCTGCCCACAAGCGAACGAACCATGCACGCGGCGGAGAATCGGCCCGAGCGGTTCCAGTTCCCGCTGGCGGTGGGTGTCGTGGCGTTGGTGATGGAAACGCTCCTCGCTTGGACCATTCGGCCGCGAGGCCTCACGCCGGCGAAGGGTGGAGCGTGATCGTGCGCATGCCGACGCGCTGGTGGCTGGTGGCGGCGGCGCCGCTGCTGGTGGGTTTCTCGCCGCTCTCGTGGATCGATCCCGCGGCGGGCGAGAATCATGCGGGGAACCAGAGCTACACCAATGGCCAGTTCGAGGACGCCGCGGGCCACTACTCGAAAGGAAACGCCTCGACCCCCGGGCGACCGGAGCTGCTCTACAACCTGGGGAATTCGCTCGAGCGCCTGGGCAAGCACGACGAAGCTGCAGCGGCGTATCAGCAAGCATTGGAAGGTGCGGGGCCCGGGCTCGCGGGGAATGCCTGGTACAACCTCGGCAACAGCTTGCTCGCAGGTGGCAAGGCGAAGCAGGCCGTGCAGGCTTACCGCGAAGCGCTGGTGCGCGAGCCCGCGAACGAACGCGCCAAGCGGAACCTCGAGCTGGCGCTCGAGCAGGCCAAGAAAGAGCCACCGCAGAAAAAGCCGGGGCCGAACGGCAAGGATCAGAAGCAAGACGACAATCAAGACAAGCAGCAACAGTCGCAACAGCAACCGAGCGCCTCTCCCAATCCGAGCTCCGATTCCAAGCAGAAGCCTGACTCGGATTCGGACCAAGATCGCAATCAACAGCAGAGCTCGAGCCCGAAGCCCGAGCCGAAGGACGAGCATCCGCCCGATCAGCAGCCCAGCGCCGAAGACGGCCAGCAACAGCAGGCTGCCGAGCAGCAGCCCCAGCCGCCGCCCCCGCAGCCGTCCCCGAAGAGCGATGAATCGGAGATGTCACGCGAGCAGGCCGAGGGATTGCTGCGCAGCTTCGAGCAGATGGAACGCCGCCAGCTTCAGGAAGCGCACCCGGACAAAGGACCGGGCGAGGCGCTGGGAAGGCGCGATTGGTGAGCGCCGTCGCGTTGCCGTGGGTGGGGTCTCAGTCTGGAGCGCCGCCGCTCCGTCGGCGGCGAGCGTCCTGCGGATCGTCCCGCGGCGCTCGGCTTGCCCTCGCGCTCGGTGCGCTGCTCGCGCTCGCGAGCGGCATCGCACACGCCGCTGCACCGCCGCAGGTGCACGTGGAGATCGCGCCGAATCCGGTCGCCACCAACGAGCGGCTCAGCGTCTCGATCGTGATCGAGGGCGAGAGCGTTTCTGACGCCGCGCTCGCGTCTTTCCCGGTGATCGCGGGCCTCCGACGCTTGGGCGGAGCGAGCACCTCGGAGTCGACGAGCTTCGTCCTCGGCGGTGGCGGTGGGGCGCGACGCACCAGCACCCGCACGATCACTTACAGCTTTCTTCCCGAGCAGCCGGGCGACCTCACCATTCCAGCGCTCGAAGTGACCGTCGCTGGGAAGGCCGTTCGAACGGAGCCGCAAGTCGTCCGTGTGGTGGCCGGTAGCGCAAACCCGCGCGCTCCTGCCGCGCGGCAGCGGCCCACCGATCCCTTCGATTCCTTCTTCCAGGATCCGTTCGGAAACGGGCGCGCGCGCACCGGCACCGTCGAGATCCCGCAGATGACGATTCGCCGCACGGTGAGTCGCAACGCGGCGTTCATCGGCGAGCCGATCGTGCTCACGGTGGAGCTCTGGGTAGGCGCAGGCGACGGCCACATCGAGCAAGCCGGCCCCGTGAACGGCACCGATCGCACAGGTTTCTGGGTGGAAAATCTGAAGGTCGACACGCGCACCACCGGCCGCACCCAGGAGCGCGACGGCCAGGTGTTCACCGTGTTCACGCTGAGCCAGCAGCTCCTTTACGCCACCGACGCCGGCAAGCTCACGCTGCCGGTCGAGACCTGGCGTGTCGTGTATCGGCCCAGCGTGCTCTCGTTGCTCTCGCCGGCTCAGGAGATCTTCGCGAAGTCCGAGGAGACTGTGCTCTCGTTCGCCCCGCTGCCCGCTGCCGGCCGTCCGCCAGGCTTCTCGGGTCTCGTGGGATCGTTCCGGGTCCGCTCCGAGCTCGATCGGCAGTCGGCGCAAGTGGGGGACGCGGTCACCTGGAAGGTCACGCTCGAAGGGAAGGGAAACCTGCGGACCGCGGGTGAGCTGCCGCTGCCCAAGCCCGAGGGCTTCGAGGTCTTCTCGTCGAAGGCGAACGACGACGTCCACGTGACCGACGGCGGATTGGCGGGCACGCGCGTGAGCGAACAGGTACTGCTCCCGCGCAGCGCCGGCTCGCTCCACGTTCCGCCGCTCGCGATCGCGTACTTCGATCCCGCTGCGAGTGCGTATCGATTGGCCGAGGCGCCCGGCCACACGCTCCAGGTGAGCGGTGCCGCTGCGGGTGCGGCACCGGCGGTGGTCGCCGCGCCCGCAATGGGGCCGACGGCGCGCGCGATCCAGCAGGGAAGCGACATCCGCTTCATCCGTCCCGCGAGCGGCACCCTCGCCGTGGAGCGATCGTGGGCGCGCTCGGTGACGTTCTGGGTGGTGGCGCTCGCGGCACCGCTCGCCAATCTGGCGCTCTGGGGAAGGCGACGGCATCTGATCCGCCTGGGTCGCGACCCGATCGGCTTGCGGCGGCGCCAGGCGTTCGCGCGGCTCGAGCGCGGTCTCGGGCAGCTCGACGGTGCAGACGCGGCCGCGCTGGCGCAGGCCGCGAGCTTGCTGGCCGCGTTCCTGCACGATCGGTTCGGCATCCCGCGCGTGGACCTGACGGCAGCGCGGCTGCGCGAGCGTGGCCGCGAGTGGGGCCTCGACGCGCAGGTGATCGACGAGCTGGTGCGGATTCTCGCCGAGCTGGACGCGGCGCGTTTCGGCGGCGGCGCGGGCGATCTCGCCGAGCTGCGTCAGCGGGTGCTGGCGGTGGCGCGCGCCGCGATGGGAGGTGGGGCGTGATGGGCGATCGCGCTCGCTCGGATACCCGGAACGCATCGGGCCCACCGAGGGACCGGTGGGCCTCCAAGCCGGGCTGGCGCCGCTCGCGAGCGGCTGGAGGCGTCGCGGTCCCTCGCGACGCCGTGTGCGACGCGGTGCCACCCGGCTCGAACGGCTCGCGACAGGCTGGAGGCGTCGCGGTCCCTCGCGACGCGTGCCGTGTGGCGCTGGCGGCGCTCGCGATCGTGTTGCTCGTCGGCGGCGTGGTGCACGCCGGCGAGCTCGATCACGTCTTCGAGGAAGGCAACCACGCCTACGCCGAGGGACGTTTTGCCGATGCGGTGACCAGCTACGAACGGCTGGTTGCCCACGGTGTCCGCGAGCCCGCGGTGCTCTTCAATCTCGGCAACGCGCTCTTCCGGCTCGATCGCCTCGCCGAGGCGCGGCTCGCGTGGGAGCGTGCGCTCCGGCGCGCGCCCGGCGATGCGGATCTTCACGACAACCTGTCGCTGGTCGTGTCTCGCCTCGGCCTCGAGGCCTTGCCCGAGCGCGCCTGGCCCGAACGCATGCTCGATGGATTGCTCGGCACGCTGGGTACGAACGGCTGGGCGTGGCTCGCCGTCGCGGCGTGGGCGATCGCGCACGCAACACTCGCGATCGGCTGGGCCACCGCGCGTGCTCGTGCCGCGCGCATCGCGGCGCTAGCGGTCGCGACGGGTACGTTCTTGCTCGCGGCGCCGCTCGCGTGGCTGGGTCACACGCGCGCATCGCGACCGGAGGCCGTGGCTCTGACCGGAGCGCTGCCGGTTCTCGCCGGACCGAAGCCGAGCGAGACCTCGCTCTTCACGTTGCCGCTCGGCGAGAAAGTGCAGATCGAAGGAACCACCGGCGAGTGGGCCCACGTCAGCCTTCCCAACGGTTGGCACGGCTGGGTCGCCCTCGCCTCGATCGGCCGCGTCGACGGCTGAGGGCGTTGACGACGGATGCGTGAGGCGAGCGCGTGCTCGTCGTCAGCGCACGTCGAGATATCCCGTCGAGGGAGTCGAGCGCCGACCATCGGTGAGCGCTCAGCGCGCTCCCCGATCGGAACCTGAAGTGGCACCAGCGAAGAAGTGTGAGTGCTCGCCGTGCCCCGTCGAACGCCGAGCGGGTGCGGCCCGCCACACCGGCGTCGATTCCAATGGCCTTCGGCTGAGGTCGCGGGGCAGTAGCCCTGTGCCGGGCAGGGCGATGGCGGCCTACCCGGCTGCGACGAGGTGGGCGCGTCGATTCGACCCGCAACGCTTCGCCGATTCGATGCGTGAATGGAAATGCGCTGCCGCCTCGGTCCCGCATTGGGATCGCGGGCCGTATGAGTCCTCTGTGGCGAGGACAGGGCCGCGAAGCCCGCGCCAGGTTTCAAGCGTGTGCGCGATCGTCCTCTCCAACGAGTTCTGCGGGGTCGAGCACCGCTGACGACGATTTCGACCGATGCGCACCGGACGCGAGCGCAACACGGTGAAAAGGCGGCAAGACCCATCCGGAGGCCAGGAGCTGGGCAGTGCTGTTCTGCGCGTGACGCGCCGTCAGGTCATCCCGCCGGAGTAGATGTAGGTTTCGAAGTCTTGCGCGAGGCTCTGGCCGAAGTGGCTCTCCGCGATCGTCTGAAAGTCCTGGGTCGTGACGACCTGCTGGCGATGGTGCTGGTAGTACTCGCGCAGCAGAGCGGGTAACCGGCTCGCACCGTTGGTGCCGCCCATCTTTCGATCGAGGTGCGCGAGGAAACGCCAACCGTGCTCACCAGCGGCGTTGGCCTCGTTGCGCGCGTAGGGGGAGCGGTTCGCGATGTTCTTCGGCTCGGGCGGCGCTGCGGGAGAGGGATCGAGTGGACCGGGAAGCCCGAACTTGATCGTCTGCTCGATCCCCACCGCGATCGCCTCGTCGATCCAACTGGCGTTTCCGTTCGCCGGAAGCACCGATCGGGCGAAGTAGAGGTGGCTGACCTCGTGGTCGAGGTTGCCGACGTCGGCTTTCAACGCAGAAGCGAACTCCATTCCCCCCGAGCCTCCGGCCTTCTGCACGAGGATGGGGCCTTCGGGTGTATCGGCCTGCCACCACCCCGCTTGGCGCTCCAGGCTCTCGATGACGTCGACCCGGAACGCCGCGAGCTCCGCGGTGGTTGTGGCGCCCGTTCCATACGTCGTCACTTGGTGCCCTCGCCACGATCCGACGGTTGCGGCGAACGCGCGCTCTGAACCGATGTGTAGCCGAGGACAGCAAGTCGTGAACCAGTCGGGGAATTCGACGACTGCCGAGTTTCCCGAGCGGCTTACCGACCCGTTTGCGAAGACGGCCAGCGGTCCCGCGAGGCCCATCACGTCGAGCTCGACGCGGAGCTTGAATGAATCGAACGGGAAATTGGATGGAAGCACGTATTCGAGGTACCGGCCGTCGATCCGATCGTCCGCATGGGCGTTCAGGTCGAGATGAGCCGAGTCGCCGTCGCCTTGAAAGCTAAGATGCGGCATCGAGCCGCTGAGCACGAGCTCGTGCTCCCCGGGAGGAACGACGATGCCGATGCACTTGACGCCCAGGAGCACGCCGGGAAGGTCGAGAGGGTGAAGCTTATCGGTGATGTCCTTGCCATCGAGCTGCGCCGAGGAGATTGCGCGCATCGGGTTCACCCAGTCGAAGATCGGCAGCCCCGAGTCCCCCATCGCGAAACGGATCGTGCTGGTGACTTCGGCACGTCGGGCGTGGAAGTCCACCCGCAGCCGGTGGGTGACGAACTTGAAGTCGACGAATCGA
>CAYUSL010000182.1:9541-11477 GCA_964447125.1 uncultured bacterium
GAGCCAGCGGCTGAGGCGCCTTCGAAGCTTCGGTGCCGAGACGGCTGACGGAAGCATGCACAACGAGAACATGACCGTTGCATTCTGACAGCCGCTGGTGGTCGTGATGGCTGCGTTGCAGGTTTCGGTGCCGGGTGGAGTGAGACACGCACGAGGACACGGCCCGTCCGATGCCCCATTGAGCTCGAGGGTGACGCTACCTTCCTGCACGGTGCAGGTATACGCACCGCCGGCGCCGGTGGTGAAGCCAGGGTTGTTGAAGTTGTCGAGGCAGCGGCCCGGAGTTCCCGTCGCGGGTGCCGAGCCGTTCAGCGTCACGGTTCCGGAAAGTACGCACGTGTCGTTGGCTCTCGCGGGGGCGGCAATACCGAACAGCACCGCGAACCCGATCCATCGAGCGCAGCTCGAAACGCTCCCCAGCCTGATCATTCGCTTCCCCCCACTCGATCGCGGGCGCCTCGCCCGCTCAGGGATTCTCATACACCGGTAAAAAGATCCGGTCAAATGGGTGTTTCATAGGTACAGCACGACCGACGCGAAGAGCGATTGCTGGAACGAATCGTACTCGGCATCCGGAGCATTCAGCGTGTTCACCAGATAGCCGGTGCCGGAGATGTTGGTGCCGAACCGAGCGTTGTAGGCCATGTCGATGCTGAGCCGCGTCGTCGTCAGCCCGAGCCCCGCGCTGACTCCGTAGAGACTCGCGGGATGCCGCCTGGCGGGATCGGGCTCGAAGAATGCGCCTGCGCGCCAAGTAGTCACCAGGTCGTCGAGCGTGACGATCCACTCACCGCCCAGCCGCATCGTGACGGTGTCGTCGACGGCATCACCGTGTTCTGGGATCTCGCCACCGCCGGAGCCACTGGGACGGACGAGGTCGCCCGTCACGTAGAACTCGTTCCCCGCGTCGTCCCAGACCCGCGACGCGCTCCAGTCGGTCCACGTTGCGTCCGCTGCCACGAGTAGGTCGTCGGTTGGGCGCAGCGCCAGTCCGGCAGCGATGGAACACGGGAGGCGCATGCGGATCCTGGTGGTGACGCGTGGGTGAGGCTCACGCGCTCGCTCCGCGATGGTTCTTCGGAGGTCGGTGGTGAACGGAGTCTCGCCCTTGAGACCAATGGACAGCATCCCGTCGCCGTGCCAGAGGATCCCGAAAGTTCCGCTGATCGCCTGGACACCCTCGAACGTTTGTAGCTCGTCGGAGTGATCCTCGGTTTGTCCCTGGTCCGAGTGGACCGTCGTCGTCTGGCGAATCCGCCGCCGCCAGGCGTACGACTGACCCAACCCGTCGAACCACGCATTCAGGGTTGCGCCGGCAGAGAGAGTCGGTGCGAGCTCGACCGCGGCTGCCGGCGAGAACGCATCGATGTGCCCCCATTGATCCGCGCGCTGTCGAACGTCGACCGTGAGCGGGGGTGGGCCATCAACGGCGTTGTGCGACTCGAAGCCGAGGCGGCTGTCGAATGCAAACACCTCCTGATAGTTGGCGGAAACCACCACGTTCCGGCCGCGTACCTCGAAAGGTATGGCGACGCTGAGGAAGTTCAGCCGCCCGCTCGCGAGTGTTTCCGTGCCTACATCGGTGGTGGCCGTCCGTGTGTCGGTGCTTTGGTCGAGCGTGCCGACGTCGTCGATGCGATAGCTACCGCGGCCCACCACCGAGATCTCGGGACGCTCGAGCTGTATCAAACCGGCCGGGTTCCACGAGGCCGCAGTGGCATCGTCCGCCACAGCGGTGAAGGCGGAACCGATTCCGGCTGCGCGTGCACCGGCGCCGATGCGTGTGGGCGCGGAGGAGAAGACGAACTCCGTATGTGAAGTTTGTGCCTTTGCCGGCGTCGACACGACGATGGCCAGCACCGTGGCGCAGGCGGCGATCGCGATCGTTCGTGCGGTGATCCGAGTCGTGGAACTAGATCCGAACACGGCGATCACC
>CAYUSL010000183.1:0-11444 GCA_964447125.1 uncultured bacterium
CCACGGAGGGGCAGTGTCCGACATTCCGGCACCGATCCCGATCAAGATCGAAGACGAGATGCGCCAGTCGTATCTCGATTACGCGATGAGCGTCATCATCGGGCGCGCACTGCCCGACATTCGCGATGGCCTCAAACCCGTCCACCGGCGCGTCCTCTACGCGATGTACGACCTCGGAAACACCCCGGGGCGCCCGTACAAGAAGTCGGCACGCGTGGTCGGCGACACCATCGGCAAGTACCACCCGCACGGAGAGTCCGCTGCGTACGACGCACTGGTGCGTATGGCACAGGACTTCTCGATGCGAGCGCCGTTAGTGGACGGCCAAGGGAATTTCGGCTCTCTCGACGGGGATCCTCCGGCGGCCATGCGTTACACGGAAGTGCGCATGGAGCCGCTCGCGATGGAGCTGCTCAACGATCTCGACAAAGAGACCGTCGATTTCACGCCGACGTACGACGACTCATCCGTGGAGCCGGTCGTCCTTCCGGCGAGGTTTCCCAACCTTCTCATCAACGGTTCGAGTGGGATCGCGGTCGGAATGGCTACGAACATTCCGCCACACAACGTTGGCGAGATCATCGAGGCGTTGATTCGTGTCGCGCGTGTGCCAGCGACCACCCTCGAGGAGCTGATGCAGATTGTGCCAGGGCCGGATTTTCCGACCGGTGGAATCATCCTGGACGATGGCGGCATCCTCAGCGCGTTCGCGACCGGCCGCGGAATTCTCCAAGTGCGCGGCCGGGCAACGATCGAGGCGATGCCGCGCGCCGATCGGCAGCGCATCGTCGTCACCGAGATTCCGTATCAGGTGAACAAGGCGCGGATGGTCGAGAAGATCGCCGAGCTGGTGCGCGAAAAGCGTATCGAAGGCGTATCCGACCTGCGCGACGAATCGAGCCGTGAGGGCATCCGTGTGGTGCTCGACCTACGGCGTGACGTGATTCCCGAGGTCGTTCTCAACCAGCTCTACAAGCACACGCCATTGCAGACGTCCTTCGGCGTCAACGTGGTGGCGATCGTCGACGGCGGTCCGCGGACGCTCGGCATTCGCGAAACGCTCGATCGCTTTCTAACGTTCCGCCGCGAGGTGCTCACGCGGCGCTTCACGTTCGAGCTCCGCAAGGCGGAAGAGCGAGCCCACATCTTGGAGGGGCTCCGGATCGCGATCGCAAACCTCGACGAGGTGATCCGAATCATCCGAACGAGCGGATCGACCGACGAAGCGCAGACCGCCCTCGAAACGCGCTTCTCGCTCTCGGATCGCCAGGCCCGCGCGATCTTGGACATGCGCCTCGCGCGGCTCACTGCGTTGGAGCGGGAGAAGCTCGATCACGAATACGCCGAAGTCATGAAGGAAATCGGTCGGCTGCGCGAGATCCTCGGCAGCGACGCGCTGCTCCTCGGCGAGGTCGTGAAGGAGCTCGAGGAGGTGCGCGCGAGCTATGCCGAGCCGCGCCGCACGGAGATCGTGCGCGGCGAGTCGAACATCGACCTCGAAGATCTCATCCAAGTCGAGGACATGGTGGTGACCGTGTCCCACGAGGGTTACATCAAGCGCAACCCGCTCCACCTCTACCGCCAGCAGCGTCGCGGCGGAAAGGGCGTGACGGGGATGGAGACGCGCGAGGAGGACTTCGTCGAAAACCTCTTCGTGGCGTCCACCCACGACTACGTGCTGCTCTTCACCAATCAGGGGCGTGCGTTCTGGCTGAAGGTGCACCAGATCCCCGAGGCCGGCCGCGCAGCGCGCGGGAAGGCCGTCGTAAACCTGATCCGGCTGGAAATTGGTGAAAAGGTCGTCGGGTTCCTACCCACCAAAGAGTTCCGCGACGACCGTTTCGTGATGCTCGCGACGCGGGAAGGAAAGGTGAAGAAGACGCCACTCTCGTCGTTCTCCAACGCGCGTACCAACGGCGTCATCGCGTTGGGCGTTCAGGAAGGAGACGAGATGATCGCGGCAGTTCTCTCCGATGGCCAGAGTGACGTGATGCTCGCCACGCGCGATGGGCTCTCGATCCGCTTCCGGGAAGAAGAAGTGCGGCCGATGGGACGAACGGCCGCCGGCGTGCGTGGGATCGAGCTTCGCGAGGGTGATCAAGTCGTCGCCATGGAGCTCGTGAAGGAAGGTCAGAACGTGCTCACCGTGACCCAGCTCGGTTACGGCAAGAGAACACCGGTCAGCGATTACCCGGTGCAGGGGCGTTCGGGGAAGGGCGTGATCACCATCAAGACCCAAGGGCGAAACGGGCCGGTCGTGGGAGCGCGGCTCGTCAACGACGATGACGAAGTGATGCTCATTGCGAACAGCGGCAAAGTTATTCGTACTCCGGTCGCCGGCATCAGCGCCATGGGACGGAATACCCAAGGCGTGCGGCTCATCGATCTCAGCGAATCCGAGCGCGTCGTCGACGTCGCACGGTTGGCGGAGCGCGAAGACCGCGGGCTCGCCGAGCCGAGCTGAGTCTCACGCCGAGGGCGCCGCGCGTCGGGGAGGCGGTCGAGAGACCCAGGCGCGATCGCGACGATCATGGGCCTCGCGGTGCCGCAACCAGCCTCGCGCCCGTGCGAGCGCGAAGTGTCCTCGACCGGCTCGCTCCTCGCGCTCGTCGCCGTTGCCGTTGGTGTCGGTGCTCGTCTCGGAAGGGCCGATGGCCCTCTCGATTACGACTCGGCGAATTACGCCTACGTCGCGACGCGCATGCTCGCAGACGGATCGAGCCCGTTCGCGTTCTTCAACAACAAGCCCCCCGGCATCTACTACTGGTATCAGCTCTGTTTCGCGGTGTTCGGTGATGGTCCGGTGACGTGCCATCTGACGTCCATCATTCCAGACCTCGTCGTCATCTTCGCGCTGGCTCGCGTCGGACGCGTGCTAGCTGGCGAACGGGTTGGCGACCTCGCCGCCGCTCTCTTCGCCACGCTCGCCCCCGCCCTGCGGCTATCCAGCCTCGGCTACACGGAGTCGCCGGTGGTCGCGTTGGCGTTGACCGGGGCGGTGGTGCTCGGCCCGCGGGATGATTCCGCACGAGCATCGGCCCGAGCGTTCCTCGCGGGCCTCGCGCTGGGCGCTGCAACTCTCTTCAAGCAGCCGGCGTTCCTCCTCGCTGGAAGCTTCTTGGTTTGGATCGCAAGCCGAAGCGCACCGGGTCGCCGCGTACGGGCATCGCTTTGCTTCGCTGCGGGATTGGGGCTGATTCAACTCGGGCTGCTCGCGTGGCTCGCGAGGGCAGGGCAGCTCGACATCTACGTGGAGCGGGTGTTCGTCCAAGGCCTGAGCCGAGGCTATCGCGATGGTTTCCACGCCGCGGAACGCTTGCGTGAGTGGATACGCGTCGTCGTCCTGCCGACACCGGTGATTCTGCCGGCTGCACTGGCGGGGCTCACGTCGCGCGGTGAGCTGCGGACGAGAGGGCTTGCGATTGCGCTCATCGTACCGATTTTGAGTATGACGCTCGTGAGCTACGAGCTCTACGACCACTATCTGATCCCGGCGCTCCCCGCCCTCTGCCTCGTCGTCGCGGAGTGGCTCACGATTCGCCCCCCCTCCTGCTTCACCAAGCTCGTGTGGAGGGTCGGAGCGGTGGTTCAGGCGTTGTCGCTGGTGGTGTTGCTCACCGATCGGCCGCCTCGAGGGTCAGCGTGGGAGTCGCTCCTCGCGGGGTGGCGGGATCGTCCACTCGAGCTCGAGGATCAGCTTCGGATCGCCGACTTCGTTCGTGCGAGCACGCTTCCGAGCGAACCGATCCTCTCGACTGGCAGCGAGATCCCATACCTCGCCCACCGCAGAAACGGGTATCGATTCCTCGGCATTGCGCCATATCTCGGCCGCCTCGACGCTGTGGGCTTCTCGGACTTTCCTGCAGCGGCGGATCGGGTTCACATTCTGGTCCTCGAGCGCTGGCGACTTCGGTTGTTGCCCGAGGCCTGGGTGTCCACGCTGGACGACGGGCGCGGCCCGTGGTGTGAAGTCTCCGAGCTCACCCATCCGGAATGGCTCGTCTACGAGCGCTGCGATCGGCGCCAACCATCTGCAATCCTTGACTTTCCTCGAGGGGGCCCTTAACGTACCGAGTGGTGGCACAGGACCTCGATCCTTCTGTCGATGCATCGGACACCGGGCAGGTGTTGGCGCGCGTCGAGTCCCGCGTCGAGAAGTTGCTCGGCGAGGTTCAGTCGTTGCGCGCCGAGCGTGACCGCCTGCTCGATCTCGCGAATCAGCACGAGCGGGATCGGGCGCTGCTCGAAGCACGCATCGACGAGCTGATTCACGCCCGCCGCCATGCTCGACAGGAGGTCGACGACCTCTTGGGAACACTTGCGGCCTTCGAGAAGCGAGTTGGAAGCGATGAGCACGCTTGACGGCGAGAACGTCGCGAAGCGCGCCTACCCGATCCGGGTGCTCGGTCGCACGCTCACCATCCAGAGCAATGCACCACGCGAAAGCGTCGAGGCCGTGACCGAGCTCGTGGTTCGTACGATGGAGGAAATTCGCAATCGATCGCGTTCGACCGACGTCGGCGAGATCGCAATCCTCGCCGCGCTCAATTTCGCCGCGGACTACGTTCGTGTTCGCGACGACCTCGACGTGGCGCAAGGGCAGGTGAAGCAGTGGGCCGACGCGATGTGTGGTCGGCTGGACGCCCAGATGGTGTGACCGTCTGGACGCTCGTTGGTTCGTGGAGAGGAATGGGGTTGTAGCGAGAAACTAGGAATCGTTCCCCTGCGCTGTTCGTGATCGACTGGGAGACGTTAGAACCAACATTTCAGTCCCAGGGAGCCGTCACTCGCCGGAAAGGTGGGGCCCGCACATCGGGATCGCCGGAACGGTGACATGGCACCCACGTCACGTTGATGGTTCAACGGACACTTCGACACGGCAGACCGCGGGGGAACACTTTTCAGGCACGGCTCGAACCGTGCGCGAAGGTTCGGTAGGTGAAGCGATCGTGACGAGGGCGGTGAACGAGCGCCGCCCGAAGACGGTCCTCCTGGATGACGGACGGGGCGACGACAATCGAATGGGGTAGGCCACGGGCGCAAGCTGGTGATGTTCCTCGGATCGAAGCGGCGCGTGACACAGCGCTCGAACGGGGTTCGCCGCGGCGAAGTCGAGCCGATCGAGCTGGATGACCCGATTCTCGTCGATGGACAGCGAACGAAACGAACGATCGGATGGCGCGGATGGCAGGATGCACCACAGCTCGTGGCCACGCGGCCGGGATCTCCGCTGGGAAGGCGTTTCCCGGACGGAAGGATCGATGTGCCGCGGTCCACGTGAATCCGCACCGAGGATCGGAGATTCGCCGCTGACGCGCTCGCCCCTGACGCGTCGCTAGGAAGCCGTCGGGCTCGCGATCGCCGCCCCGGGAGGGCCGGTGGTCGGCAGATCGAAAGCGGAAGTCCGGCACCAACTTCTGCGCACGCGCGAGGCGCAGGATGCTCTCGTGCACGCGGCTCTCTCGGCACGGGTGCAAGAGCATTTCCTCGCTTTGGACGCCGTCGAGCGCGGCGAAACGCTCGCGCTCTACGCGGCGACGCGCGGCGAGGCCGCCACAGAGCACGTGTTGGAGATCGCACTCGCAACTGGGAAGCGAGTGAGCTTCCCGAGAGTCGAGCGCGCGCAGCGCCGGCTGGAGTTTCATTCCGTGCGCGGGTGGTCGGATCTCGCGCCCGGGACATTCGGCATTCTCGAGCCGGACGACCTCCCGCACACGCGGGTGGATCCAGGATCGATCGACGTGATCGCGGTTCCCGGGGTGGCATTCGATCGCCGTGGGCATCGCTTAGGCTATGGGGGTGGGTACTACGACCGACTGCTAGGGCATCGTACGACGCGGCCACGCTGCGTCGTGGGGCTGGCATTCGACTTTCAGGTCCTCGACGAGCTTCCGCACGACGCGGACGACGAGCCGATGGACTGGGTTGTCACGGAATCGTGGGCCTTCGCTCCGAATCGCATCGAGCCGGCGGCGCTTGCACGCACGCCCTCGGTGCCCGGGGAGGTGTGACGATGGACTTCGCAGGTGTGGCGTTGATTCTCTTGGGCGGGCTCGCCGTGGGTGGCGGGGTGGGATTCTGGCTCAAGCAGACCGTATCGGGGGCACAGGTCGAGGCTGAGCGAGAGAAGCTCGAGGCGGAACGGCAGCGGGCACGCGACTTGGTCGCGCAAGCGGAGCGGGAGGCCGAGACGCGCCGGCGCGAGGCCGAGTTGCAGGCGAAGGATTTCATCTTCCGCGCCAAGTCCGAGTTCGAGGAGCAGACCCGAGACGAGCGGCGCGAAATCCAGGCGCTCGAGAAGCGACTGCTGCAGCGCGAGGAGCACCTCGATCGGAAAATGGATCAGGTGGACACCCGCCTCGCGGACCTCGACAAGCGCGACGCGGCGGTGAAGCAGAAGGATCAGGCGGTGAGCGCGCGTTCGGTAGAGATCGACGAGCTCCACCGTAAGACGCTCGAGAAGCTCGAAGAGGCGGCGGGCATGAGTGCCGACGAGGCGAAGCGTCAGATCGTCGACCGCGTCATCGAGGAGGCAAAGCACGAGAGCGTCAAGCTGGTCCGAAAGATCGAGGACGAGGCGCGCGAGAACGCGGAGCAGAAGGCCAAGTGGATCATCGGTCAGGCGATACAGCGTTACGCCGGCGAGTACGTGGCCGAGCGCACGGTCACCGTGTTTCCGCTGCCGAGCGACGAGCTCAAGGGGCGAATCATCGGGCGGGAGGGGCGGAACATTCGCGCAATCGAGGCCGCCACGGGAGTGGATCTCATCGTCGACGACACCCCGGAGACGGTCATCATCTCCTGCCACAATCCCATCCGGCGAGAGGTGGCGCGACGCACGCTCGAAGCCCTCATCGCCGATGGGCGCATCCACCCAACCCGTATCGAGGACACGGTTGCCAAGGTGAGCGCCGAGGTCGAGGCGAGCGTCAAGGAAGCCGGCGAGCAGGCGCTCTACGAAGTCGGTGTGCGAGGCGTGCATCCGGAGATCGTGCGAACGCTGGGGATGCTCAAGTACCGCACCAGCTACACCCAGAACGTGCTTCAGCATTCGATCGAGGCCGCGTTCCTGTGTGGCGCGATGGCAGCCGAGCTGGGGCTCGATCCTCGTAAAGCGCGGCGTGCAGCGTTGCTTCACGACATCGGCAAGGCGGTGTCTCACGAGGTGGAGGGCTCGCACGCCGTCATCGGCGGTGAGATCGCGCAGAAATTTCACGAACAGAGCGAGATCGTGCATGCGATCGCGGCTCACCACGAAGACATTCCGCAGGAGGGCATCCTGCCGGTGCTGGTGCAGGCAGCCGACGCGATCAGCGGTGCACGTCCGGGAGCACGGCGCGAGATGCTCGCCAGCTACATTCAACGCCTGGAAGATCTCGAGCGCATCGCCGGCAGCTTCGAGGGAATCGAGAAGTCCTATGCAATCCAGGCCGGGCGTGAGCTGCGCGTGATCGTGCAAAGCCAGAAGGTCACCGACGACGGAGCGCTCGTGATCGCGCGCGACATCGCGAAGAAGATCGAAGACGAGATGACGTTCCCGGGTCAGATCAAGGTGACGGTCGTTCGCGAAACACGATCGGTGCACTACGCTCGCTGAGCGCTCCATGTGGCGCCGACGCGTTCGTCGGCGCCCGTGTGCCCTCTTCGAGACCGCCGCGCTCGCTCTTTTCGCGCTCTCTCGGACGAACTAGCCTTTCGGTCCCGTTTTCTGGGGTCGCGCCCCGGGCCGTCGTCTCCCCGCTCGCTTCGTGGATGATCCGTGACTCGCTCCCCATCTACCGACCTCGATTCGGCGCTGCGGATTCTCGAGAGAGGGGCCGTCGAGATCCTGCCCGAGGGCGCGTTGCGGGCGAAGCTCGAGAAGAGCGCACGCACGGGTGAGCCGTTGATCGTCAAGGCGGGGTTCGATCCAACGGCGCCAGATCTGCACCTGGGACACTCCGTCGTCATCCACAAGTTGAAACAGTTCCAGGATCTCGGGCACCAGGTCGTTTTCCTGATCGGCGACTTCACGGGGATGATCGGCGACCCGAGCGGCAAGAACGAAACGCGGCCGCAGCTCACCGCGGAGCAGGTTGCCACCAACGCGCAGACCTACGAGCGTCAGATCTTCAAGGTCCTTGAGCCAGCCCGGACTCGAATCGCCTTCAACAGCACCTGGACGAACGCACTCTCGCCGATGGATCTGGTGCGCCTGACGGCGAAGCAGACGGTGGCGCGAATGCTCGAGCGTGACGACTTCGCGAAGCGCTACCGAGACGGACAGCCGATCAGCATCCACGAGTTCCTGTATCCGTTGTTGCAGGCATACGACTCCGTGGCGCTGAAGGCGGACGTCGAGCTCGGGGGCACGGATCAGAAGTTCAATCTGCTGCTCGCGCGGGAGATCCAGCGGGACTACGGCGTCGAGCCGCAGGTGGCGCTGATGATGCCGCTGCTCGAGGGTCTCGACGGCGCGCAAAAGATGAGCAAGTCGCTCGGGAACTACGTCGGCATCGACGAGCCGCCTTTCGAGATCTTCGGCAAGCTGATGTCGATCAGCGACCACCTGATGATGCGCTACTTCGAGCTTCTCAGCTCCGTTCCCAACGACGAGCTGAAGGAGCTGAGCGTGGCGATGGAAGCGGGATCGCTCAACCCGATGCACGTGAAGCGCCGGTTGGGACGCGAAATGGTGGCACGCTTCCACGGCGAGCGGGCAGCCGAGGCTGCCGAGGCCGAGTGGCTCAAGCAGTTCAGCCAACGTGAGCTTCCGAGCGCGATCGAGGAGCGTGAGCTGCCGGCAGCTTCCGAGAGCGTGTGGATCTGCAAGTTACTCAAGGACGTCGGCCTCGTGAGCTCGACGAGCGAAGCCCGGCGGCTGGTCGAAGGAGGTGGGGTCCGTCTCGACGGCGAGCGAGTCGCCAATGCCGACGTCGGCGTAGATCGCACCGGCACGCGTCTGCTCCAGGTAGGCAAGCGTCGCCACTTGAAGGTGAGATTCGTCTGAAACGGCGCACCCGAACGGCGGGTGCCAGGAACCGAGGAGGTCAGGATGTCACGGTCGTACCAGATCGCGGTGATTCCCGGAGACGGTACCGGTCCAGAGGTGGTTGTCGAAGCTCTGAAGGTGGCCCGTGCAGCGGGCTCGAAGTTCGGCTTTTCGCTCTCGACGACGGAGTACGATCTCGGCGGGGAACGATACAAGCGAACGGGTGAGACGCTTCCGGAAGGCGTGTTGGACGAGTTGCGCGGCTATCGTGCGATTCTGCTTGGGGCGATCGGGCACCCGGACGTGGCTCCGGGTATCCTCGAGAAGGGCATCCTCCTGAAGGCACGATTTGCACTGGATCAGTACGTGAATCTTCGGCCGGTGAAGCTGTACCCCGGTGTGAAGACTCCCCTACGTGACAAGGGACCGGAGCACATCGACTTCGTCGTGGTACGCGAGAATACTGAAGGGCTGTACGGCGGGATGGGTGGCATTCAATACAAAGGCACTCCCAACGAGGTGGCGACGCAGATTCTCTGCGCCACTCGCCACGGCGTCGAGCGGTGCTTGCGTTACGCCTTCGATCTCGCTCGTCGTCGACCGCGAAAGACGCTCACGCTCTGTGGCAAGACCAACGTCCTCACGTTCGCATTCGACCTGTGGTGGCGCGCGTTCAACGAGATCGGAGCGGCCGACTTTCCGGACGTGAAACGTGACTATGCGCACGTCGACGCGACTACGATGTGGATGGTCAAGAACCCCGAGTGGTTCGACGTGATCGTCACCGACAACATGTTCGGGGACATCATCACGGACCTGGGCGCGATGATTCAGGGTGGCATGGGGATCGCTGCAGGCGGGAACATCAATCCCAAGGGCGTGAGCATGTTCGAGCCAATCGGCGGAAGTGCACCGAAGTACACAGGGAAGGGCGTGATCAACCCACTCGCCGCGATCTGTTCGGCAGGGATGATGCTGGATCACCTGGGCGAGCGGGACGCTGCGGCGGCGATCGAGAAAGCGGTGATGGTCATCACGGGCACGAAGCTGACGAGCCTCGATGCGGGAAAGATGGGCTACTCGACCTCCGAGGTGGGCGACCTCGTGGTGGACGCCCTCAGCTGAGGGTCTGCGGCGCTCTCGTGGAGTTGGACGTCGAGCTGGAGACGATTCAGCTCGACGCCTTGCCGCTCTGGCTTCGATCGTAGCGGGCGACGACGGTGGTAGAGATGCCGCCTCGGACGCCGAAGACCCCGCGCACTTCCATGCGGCGTGGCTCGAGACACTCGACGAGGTCGTCGAGAATTCGATTCGTGACCGCCTCGTGGAACGTGCCTTGATTCCGGAACGACTGAAGATAGAGCTTCAAGCTCTTGAGCTCGATGATGTGCGCGTCCGGGACGTAGTCGATCTCGATCGTTGCGAAGTCGGGTTGACCGGTGCGCGGGCACAGACACGTGAACTCCGGCGCGCGGATCTGAATCAGATAGTCGCGCTCGGGGCGCGGATTGGGTACGGGCTCGAAGAGCGAGTTCATGAAGGGTCCTCGTCGGGCGCACCAGCGATTCGATTGCGCCCGGCCTCCTTGGCGCGATAGAGGGCGGCGTCGGCTGCGGCGATCATCTCGGCGGCCGAACGAATATCGCGATTCGGCATCGAAGCGATGCCGATGCTGACGGTGAGACCGAGGGACAGGCCGCCGTTGACGAAACGGTGATTCGCAATCCGGGAACGCAGATCCTCGGCAAGTTGACCGCCTTCGTCGCCGGTCGTGAGGGGAAGGAGGAGGACGAACTCTTCGCCACCATAGCGAGCGAAGAGATCTCCCTGCCGCAGGCGGTCACGCACGAGCTGTGCGAACTCCCGAAGGACGAAGTCGCCCCAGGCGTGGCCGTAGTTGTCGTTGACCAGCTTGAAGTGGTCGAGATCGAGTAATAGGCACGTCAACGGAGTGTCGTGCCGAACAGACTTGGCGACTTCCTCTTCCGTGCGAGCGTTCAGAAATCGTCGATTGTAGATGCCGGTCAGCTCATCGGTGATGGTGATCTCTTCAAGCCTCTTCTGGCGCTCGACCGCAGTGTCGAGCGCCTCCTTGAGTCGCACCATGACCTTGACGCGGGCTCGAAGCTCGAGAGGTTCGAACGGCTTTGTGATGTAGTCGTCGGCCCCCTCGAGTCCTCGCAACTTGTCTCCCAGCGACGCTCGTGACGTGAGGATCATCACGAGCGTGTTGGCGAGATCAGTGGAACGACGAATCCACTGTACGAGCTGGAGGCCGCCGATTCGAGGCATCTCCAGGTCTGTTATCACGAGGTCGGGTCGATCGCATCGCACGCGGTCCATCGCATCGAGGCCATCCGAGGCTTGTGCTACCTCGAGATCCAGTGGTTTCAGAATTCGAGCGACGTTCTCGCGAAGCAATCGATCGTCGTCGACAATGAGAACGCGATGACTCACGGGCTCGTCCGGCGGA
>CAYUSL010000184.1:0-9642 GCA_964447125.1 uncultured bacterium
GCGCACGTCTACGTCGGCGGCGAGCGCGTCGAGTGCGCGGTGCGGGCTGACTATCTCGTCCGCCGCCGTCGCGACGACAGCCTCGGACTGGTCGAGGTCAAGAGCGGCGCAGCCGAGCGCCTGCCGCAAGAGAACGACACCCGTCGCCAGCTTCTCGAGTACTGGCTGGTCTTCGACGGCCTGCCGCTCTACCACCTCGATGCGGCGACTCAGACGCTCGTCGAGGTGGGCTTCGCCTACGGCGCCCCGCGCGGCGCCGGGCTGAGCTGGGTGCTCGTCGGCGCCCTCGTGCTGAGCGCGGCGGCCTTCTTGGCGGGCCTCGTCGTCGTCATGCGATGACGCGTCGCCGGCCGTTCACCAATCGACGCCGACCCGCAGCCTGAGTGCCTTCACGTCCTCGGCCTCCGGCCCGAAGGCGTGACCGCTCATGAGGTAACCGCCGCGCAGCTCGGCGGTGAGGTGCTCGATCACGTGGTAGGTGGCGCCGGCGTCGATCTCGACACCCAGCTCGTCCGCGGCTCCCGCGTCGATGACGTTCGCCGCCAGATTCTCGCGGCAATCGAGGGGCGGACCGCAGTCGATGCGGAAACGCCGTACCTTGCGCGCGAGCTGGCCGTAGAGCGCTAGCCCGAAGACGTCGAGGTCACGGATTGGCGAGAACGACGCCGCGAGCTTGGCGTAGAAGGCGTTGGCGACCGTGGGCTCGCCGTCCGAGCCGATCGGCCCGACCTCCTCGAAGAGGATGAGCGCCGGATCGAACTCGCGATCGAAAGAAAAGAGCGCCGCGCGCTTCCCGCCCAGCGCCGCTTCCAGTTGGCGTGCTTCGAGCACGCCTGCGATGGCGGCGCTCGCGGCGTCACTGCGCCCGCCGCTGAACGGTCCGATCATCGGTGGCGACACGTCGTCTTCCGCGAGTGCCTTGCTGCCACCCGCTTCGAAGCCGAGCCGCACCGCGCCCAGCACCATCCCCGAGCGGAACACCCCGCCCAAGGCCTGGGCGGTGATCGTGTCCTGGGCGATGCCGTCGACGCCTTCGCCGGCGATGCGCGCGGCGATCGAGTTGGCGCCGTCCTCGGACCAGCCGCCGTCGATCAAGAGCGACGCCAGCGCCGGCGTGAGGGCGGCGCGCTCGTCGGCGGAGGCGCTACCGCGAGCGGCGATCGCGGCGCCCCGCGTCGCCGCCGACTGGGCGTCGAGCCCGCGTTCTTCCAGCGTGGCGGCGAAGCTCTCGGCGGCGATCGCACCGGCGCGGTCGAGGAGCGCGTCGGATACGAAGCCGCGCCGATCGGCGTTGCCCACCGTCCAGGCGCCCTCGATCTCGCCGAAGAGGTTAAAGCGTTCCGGACCGAGCTCCAGGCGGCCGTAGAAGTCGAGCACGCCGAGCTCGGCGTGGGCATCGTGATTGAGCACGTAGATCGCGTAAAAGCCCGCTTCGCGGGTGCCGAGCTCGCGCGGGCGGATGGTGCCGTTGGTGTAGAGCGCGCTCGCCACCAGTTGGCTCACGTCGTCGGCGCGCAGCAACGGATCGCCTTCGTGCACACGATCGTAGGCCGCGGTCGCCAGCAGGTGGTCGCGCGCCAGCCCGAACCATTGGAAGAGGTCGGTGGTGAACGCGGCACGATCCACGGTGTCGCCGCGTCCGGGACCGTTGCCGGCGAGCCCCCATTCGAGACGGTCTCCGCCACCGTTGGCGAGGATTCCCAGGCCCCAGTCGGCGCTCTGGCGGCCCACGCGAAAGAGACCGAACGAGGGCGTGTACTCGAGCCACGCGCGGTCGAGCTCGATCGACTCGAGGTCGTCGCCGTTCCGCCGCTGGTTGCCGGCGGCGGCGTCGAGACCCGCCAGCACGTCGAGCTCGTCGCGGCCATCGCCGGCGACGACGCCGTCGAGCGCCTCGACGCGCGCGGCGACGATCAGCTCGTCGCCGAGGTGCAGCCGGGGTGTGATGGAGAGGCGCATGTCGAGCCACTCCTCCTGGTTGGCCAACCCGGCGGGCGAGAGTGGCAAGCCGTCGTGGAAGTGCGAATCGAAGCGCACGAACCCGTCGACGTCGTAATCGAAAGCCCGTGCAGGTACGGCTCCCCACGCCCACAGCGCGCCCACCAGGATGACGGTGATCGCCCTGGTGTCGCGGGTCGAGCGGCCATGGCGTCGCGGATCCGTGCTCATCGCGCCTCCGAAAGAAATCGCGGCGCGGGACGGTACAAAACGGAACGCGGTGGGTCAACCGCTGAATACGATCCCGCCGAATACGATCCCGAATACGATCCGACTGCCAAACGGGCTGAACGCCGATGGGGCGCCGAGCGCTCGTGCGCCGCCGGTCCCGAAGCCTTCCGCCGATCGGCGGCGGACCGGTGCGCGCGCCTCGAAGCGCGCAGCGAGAACCGCTCGTCGCATCGGATGACGCGGTCACACCGGTGCTCGTTGCCTGGGGCGAGCGCCCGAGAAATCTCGCCAGCTCGTTCTCGGGCTGCCTGCTAACATTCGCGGAATGTGGGTCGCCGGAAGGATGCGGTGCGCTGCATCACCGCGCGTAGCTCGCGCGTCGCAACCTCTCTCGGTGCAAAGCTACGTCGATTCGGAACGGGTTGCCGCTCCGCAGCGCCGAACGATGCAGGCGCGTTCGGGGCGTACGTCGTTTCCGCTGATCTGTGCTTCGCTGCTCGTGGGCCTGAGCGTGCTCCCGTGGTGCGTCGTGCGCGCGCAGGCCGAGCGCGCACCGGGCGAGCTGTCCGAGACGCTTCGCGTCGGCAGCGAGGTCGATTTCCCGCCCTTCGCCCTCGGCAGGGCGGGCGGCGAGGCGTCGGGTTTCACCGTGGAGCTCTGGAACGCCGTGGCCCACGAGATGGGCGTGCGCTCCGAGACCCGCGTCGCACCGTTTCACGAGGTGCTGAGCGAGTTTCGGGCCCGCCGTCTGGACGTCCTCATCAACCTGGCCCAGTCCACGGAGCGCACCCAGTTCGCAGCTTTCGCGGTGCCGCACGTGACCGCGTACGGCGCGGTGTTCGTGCGCAAGGGGACGAACGGGATCGCCTCCGACGCCGACCTGCCAGGCAAGTCGGTACTCGTGCTGCGCGACGACCTCGGTCATCGTTGGGCCATCGAGCACGGGCTCGCTCCTCAGCTCGTGCCCGTGGACTCTGCAGCCGAGGGAATGCGGCTCCTCGCCGCTGGCCGGCACGACGCGTTTCTGCTCGGGAAGCTGGCCGGCCTCGAGACGCTGCGCGAGCTGGGCATCACCGAGGTGGTGCCGGTCGGTCCACCGCCGCAGGGGTTCGTGCAGAAGTTCTGCTTCGCGGTGCAGCGCGATCAGCCCGAGCTGTTGGCGCGGATCAACGAGTCGCTCGCCATCGCGAAGGTCGACGGCACCTACGACAGGATCTACGCGAAGTGGTTCGGAGCGCTCGAGCCCAAGCCCGTCGATGCGCGCCTGGCACGGCTCTATCGGACACTCGGACTCGTTCTCGCGAGCGTGGTCGCGCTGGCGTTCGTGCGGGAACGACGGCTCCGCGATCGCCTCGATCGCTCTCGCTCGCTCCTTCAGGCGTCGCTGGAGTCGACCGTCGAGGGAATCCTGGTGGTCGACCGCGAGGGACGCGTGAGCTTCGCGAACGACGAGTTCACGCGCATGTGGCGCATCCCCGCCGACCTCGTCGCCAGCAGGGACGACGGTGGAATGCTCGGCTACGTGGTCGATCAGCTCGTGGATCCCGCGGCGTTCCTCGCCGAGGTCCAGTCGCTCTACGCCCATCCCGAGGTGGAGAGCTTCGACGTGATCGAGTTCAAGGATGGACGGGTCTTCGAGCGCAGCTCGCGACCGCAGCGTCTCGGCTCGCGGATCGTCGGGCGGGTCTGGAGCTTCCACGACGTCACGCAGCGAGCGCGCGCCGAGCACGAAGCACGCGATCTCAACGTCGAGCTCGAGGCACGCGTGGAAGACCGCACGCGCCAGCTCGTGTCCGTGAACGAAGCGCTGCGCAGCGCCGAAGCGCGTTCGCGCTTGTTGGTCGAGTCGAGCCCGACGGTGCTCTACACCTGCCGACCGACGGGTGACTTCACGACCACCTACGTGAGCGAGAACGTGCGACAGCAGCTCGGGTACACGCCCGAGCAAGTCCTGGGCGAGCCCCGCTTCTGGCTCGATCGGGTTCACGCCGACGACGTCGCGCGCGTGCTCGGTGAGCTGGACCGCGTCGGTGCCGAGGCTCGCCAGACGCAGGAGTACCGCTTCCGCGCCGCCGACGGCTCGTGGCGGTGGCTGCAGGACGACCTCACGGTCATCCGCGACGACTCGGGCGTGGCGACGGAGATCGCCGGTGCGCGCCTCGATCTGACGGAGCGCAAGCGGCTCATGGACGAGATCGCGCTGCACGCGCGTCATGCTCAGTTGCTCGCCGACGTCGGCGAGGCGCTGAACGCGGACATGCCGTTCGACGAGTTGCTGCAACGGTGCGCCAGCTCGATGGTGCAGCATCTGGGTGCCGCGTTGGCACGGGTGTGGACCCTCGACTCCGAGTTGCCGGTGCTGGTGCTGCGCGCGAGCGCTGGGCTCTCGACGCGCCTCGACGGCGGGCGCAGCCGCATCGCGGTGGGGGCGAGATCCAAGGTCGGCTGGATTGCCCAGACCCGCATGCCCCACCTCACCAACGACGTCCTCGGTGATCCGCAGGTGATCGATCAGGAATGGGCGAAGCGCGAGGAAATCGTCTCGTTCGCGGGGTTACCGCTGGTGGTCGAGAACCGGCTGATGGGTGTGCTCGCGGTGTTCGCTCGCCGCCGGCTGCCGGACTCGACGCTTCAGGCCATCGAGAGCGTCACGCAGACGCTGGCAACGGGTTTGGCGCGGCAACGCGCCCAGGAGGACCTGCGTCGTCTGAACCACGACCTCGACGAGCGCGTGCGCCAGCGCACGCAAGCCGTCGAGGTCATGAACCACCTGCTCCGCGACGGCGAGCGCAAGCTGCGCCAGCAGAACGAGATGCTGCTGGCGGTCACCGAGTCGCAGGCGGCGTACGTCGCCGCGGGCGATTGGCGTGCTGCGACGCAGCGCTTCCTGGAGTACGCGGCGCTGAGCTCGCAGAGCGAGCACGGTTTCTTCGCCGTGGTAGTGGGCGGAAACGAGCTTCGGGTCCTCGCGCATCGGGGTGTCGATTGGGATGCGAGCGCCGGGCGAGCGATCTACGACGACGCGCAGCACCGGTACGAAGCGGACGGGTTTCTGGTGCTGCCGACGCGCGGCAATCTGCTGGGCGCGGCGATCGCGGCGCGCGGCGAGGTCGTCGTCGCCGATCCTGCCCACGACTCACGGGCCTGCGGACTACCGACGGGACACCCTCGGCTGCGATCGTTCTTGGGCGTGCCGATCGTGGTGGGCGAGCGCACGATCGGGCTCGTCGGGCTCGCCAACCGCGCCGGCGGCTACGACGAGCCGACGCTCGCGAGCTTGGCGCCGTTGTGGCGGTTCGCCGCGCCGCTTTGCGACAGCTACCTGCTCGCTCAGGAGCAAGAACGGTTGCGCGCCGAGCAACGCCGGGTGGAGGACGATCTGCGGATCTCGCTGCGCGAGAAGGAGACGCTGCTGCGCGAGGTCCATCACCGTGTGAAGAACAATCTGCAGGTGATCTCGAGCTTGCTGCATTTCCAGTCGAAGAAGTTGGCCGATGCCGAGAGCCGCGCGGTCTTCGCGCAGGCTCGCGACCGGCTGCGCTCGCTCACCCTGGTGCACGAGAAGCTCTACCAATCGGGCACGCTCTCCGCGATCGACTTCGTGGATTACTTGCGCTCGCTGCTGGATCATCTGGCGATCTCCCTCGATGCGCGCGGGCGTGGCATCGCGCTGGAGGTCGAGGCGGGCGACTTGGTCTTGCACATCGAGCAGGCGCTGCCGTTCGGTATGATCGTGAGCGAGCTGGTCAGCAATGCGTTCAAGTACGCATTCCCCGCCGGGCGGCGGGGTCGAGTTCGCGTCGAAGCCCGCTATGATCGGGAGCGGGTCGTGGTGAGCGTGTCCGACGACGGAGTCGGGCTGCCCGCCGGGTTCGATCCCGCGAGCAGCAGCGGCTTCGGCACCCGACTGGTGCACAACCTCGCCGAGCAGCTCGACGCCACGGTTCACTACGATTCGGTGGCGGGCACCTGCGTTCGCGTCGAGACCCGCCCGCCCGCGAGGCCCTCGTGAGCAACCCTCGTCCCGCTGCGCGAATCTTCATCGTCGAGGATGAGGCGCTGGTCGCGATGGAGCTCGAGGACCGGCTGTGCGGCATGGGCTACGAGGTTTGCGGTCGTGCCGCGCGCGGCGCGGGTGCGGTCGATGCGATCGTGCGCGCCGAGCCAGACCTCGTCCTGATGGACATCCGGCTCGCGGATGACGTGACGGGCATCGACGTCGCAGAACAACTCCGCGTGCGCAGCGACGTGCCGGTGGTCTTCCTGACCGCCTACTCGGACGACGACCTGACGGGGCGCGCGCGCCGGGTGCAGCCTTTCGGTTTTCTCGTGAAGCCGTTCCAGGAACGAGAGGTCCGCGTCAACATCGAGATCGCGCTCTACAAGCACGCGGCCGAGCGCGAGCTCGTGCATCATCGGGAACGGCTCGAAGAGCTGGTACGCGAGCGCACTCGAGAGCTCGAAAGCGCGAATCGCCGGCTCGCGCTGGAGATCACCGAGCGCAAGGCCGCCGAGGACGAGCTGCGCGCCATTCGTGACGCGCTCGCAGCGCGGGTCGACAGCCGCACCGAGGAGCTCGAACGCGCTACCGAGGCGTTGCGCGAAAGTCGGGAGCTCTTCGATTTGTTCATGACCCACAGCCCCGCGATCGGGTTCGTCAAGGACGACCTCGGCCGTCTGGTCTACGTGAGCCCGAGCTACGTCGAGCGCATCTTGGGGGACGCGACCCGCGAGTGGCGTGGCAAGACCACGGGGGAGCTCTGGCCCGATGCGCCGGCGGCGGTCCTCGACGTGCTCCAGGCCCACGACGCCGAGGTGCTCGCCCACGGGCATTCGACCTCGGTCGAAGAGCTGATCCCCACGCGTGCCGGTGCGCAGAGCTGGCTCACCTTCCGATTCCCCATTCCACGTCCCGACGGCACGCGTTTCGTGGCGGGAATGGCGCTCGACATCACGGAGCGCAAACAACTCGAGGAACGGCTGACCCAGGCACAGAAGATGGATGCGATCGGGCGACTCGCGGGAGGCGTCGCCCACGACTTCAACAATCTGCTCACGGCGATCCTGGTGAGCTGCGAGTTCGCGCTCGGCAACCTCGAGGACGACCATGCGGTGCGCGTCGACGTGGAGCGCGCCAAGGGCGCCGCCGAGCGCGCCGCCGCGCTCACCCGGCGGTTGCTCGCGTTCTCGCGACACAAGCCCAGCCAGCGTCAGGTCGTGGAGCTGACCGAGCTGGTGGGCGACGTGACGTCGTTGCTGCGGCGGGTCGTGCCGGAGGACGTAGCGCTGATCACGCACGTCGATCCGGGTCCGTTCTGGGTGAAGGCCGACGCCGGCCAGCTCGAGCAGGTCATCATGAACCTGGTGTTGAACGCGCGCGACGCGCTGCCGTCTGGCGGCGAGATTTCGATCACGCTGCGCCACGCGACCGACGAGCCCACTGCTCGGGACGCTGCGGCGGATGCGTTCCCCGGCCGGTGCGTGGCGCTCAGCGTGCGTGACACGGGTGTGGGCATGCCCCCCGAGGTCATGCGACGGATCTTCGAGCCGTTCTTCACCACCAAGGCGGTGGGCGCTGGCACCGGCCTCGGGCTGACGACCGCCTACGGCATCGTGCGTGACCACGACGGCCAGATCTGGGCGGAGAGCGAGGTTGGGGTCGGCAGCACGTTCTGGGTGCTGCTGCCGTTCACGGATGCACCGGCGACCACGTCGGCTACCGCACAGGAATCGCCGACCGCGCGCCCCGGCGAGACGATCCTGGTGGTCGAGGACGAACCGGCGGTGCGACTGGTGGCGAAGGCATTGCTCGAGCGACTCGGGTACGTGGTGTTGGCGGCGGGCTCCGGGCCCGAGGCGTTGCCACTCGTCGAGGCTCCCGCGCAGCGCATCGATCTGTTGTTGCTCGACGTGGTGATGCCGGAAATGAGTGGTCCGGAGGTTGCGGAGCGTGCGCTCGCCATTCGGCCCGGGCTGCGTGTGCTCTTCGCGAGCGGTCACACCGAGCACCCGTCCATCGCCGCCGGTGGCGCGGTGCTGGAAGGGCGGCTGGTGGCGAAGCCGTTCACCACCAGCGAGCTGGCGCAGCGCGTGCGCGCCGCGCTCGACGAGACGCCACCCACGCAGTGAGCCGAAGCGCGCGCTTCGGTCTCACGGTGAGTGGGACGACCAGCGGCTGAGATCGCTCGTGTAGTCGAAGCGATCCCAGAAGATCGTGATCGCGTTCGCGAAGCAGTAGAGGCGCGAACCGACGTTGTTGCAGGTGCGGATCGCGTCGCTATCGGTCCACGCGGCGTTACGCGAGAACGCTGCGAGCCCGGCAGTGGTTGCGCCAGCGGCGGTCGTCCAGTTGGCACACGTACCCGTGCCGGCGTACGTGCCGTCACCGCGCGTGGCAGTGAGAACGGGCGCGCCGCCGTCGGAGTTGAGATACCGGCCGCGCTCGTCCACGTGGATCGAGTTCGAGGTCGCTCCATCGGTCAGGTCCGTGCGTCCGTTGGCCACCAGGAAGGCATCGAGCCGACGATACGGGGTGCTCGTGAGCGTCAGTCGGTCGCGCGCATCCGTGGTGCTCGTCGACAACCACGCCACGAACGACTGCGGCGCCGGAAGGCCGGCGTCGTCAGCCAGTGACCGACAGATCTGGTCACCCGCGGCCACTCCGGTGAGACCATCCGCCGCCGGCCAGGAACCCAGGGTCGCCGTGCCCGTCGCAGACGTGACGAACACCAACGCCGCGGGTTGTATCCAAGAGAGCGCGCCCGATTCGCTTGCGCCCGGTTCCATGCAGAGCAGCCGGTGCTGCGCGTTGCAGGGCTCGAAGACCCCAGCGGTCCAGACTTGCGCGGTCCCCACGGCGTAGCCGGTCATCCCGAATTGGTTCGACGGCGACATCGTCCACCCGCTGCAGGTGTCGTTGCCGCCGTTGGTGCCGTCGGCTCCGGTGCCGGTCCAGATCCGCGACGCATCGGCGTCGGTGATGAGCGTGCCATTCTCGTCTGCCGTGATCGGTCGATAGAGGATCGCTTCCGGTCCGGTGAGCTCGTCGAGCGTCCCCGACCAAGAGGTGACTCCGTTGTAGAGGAACCAGGGGCCGCCTCCGGGAAGGGTGTTCCCGCCGCAGCCCGAGGATCTCTTTCCGCCCAGCCCCTGGACGTGGCAGTACGCGTCCGTGGTTGAGGTCGAGAGCCACGCCCGATACGTGTTGGCGTTGGGTAGCCCGGCGTCCGTAGCGAGGTTGCGGCAGACGTTGTCGCCGCCGGTCAGCCCGCCGACGAATCCCGACTCGGGCCAGGCGGCGAGGTTGCCGACGTCGGTCACCGAGGTGGCGAACGCGCGCCGCGTGACTGCGGCGGCGTGGGACGCGAGGCCGAGAAGCGTGGCGAACGCCAACGCCAGCCACTGGAACGAGCGAGAGAGGCGACGGGGGAGCGTCATGAGGTTCGTCTCGAAAGCCAGAGCGTGTTCGATGCG
>CAYUSL010000184.1:9742-11342 GCA_964447125.1 uncultured bacterium
TGGTGGCCGCTCCGTCGCCACCCACACTGCCGCGAGCGCGTGACGCGCTGCGTTGACAGTGGGCTGGAGAGTGTCTACCATTTGGTAGAGAAGCGGTGACTGATCGGTAGATAGCCCCGAGGGCAGCCCTTCATGCGAGAAACCGTCGCTATCCAGCCGAAGCCTGCGCGCAGCGCTGCCGAGCGCCCGCCGGAGGTGCGTGAGCGCCTCCTCGACGCGGCCACCCGGCTCTTCGCGGCACAGGGCTACGACGGAACCCCGCTGCAGCAGATCGCCGACGCCGTGGGCGTTCGCAAGCCGTCGTTGCTCTACCACTTCCCCTCCAAGGACGCGCTGCGCCAGGCGGTCCTCGATGCGCTGCTGAGCCGCTGGGCCGACGTCTTGCCACGGCTGCTCATGGCCGCCACCGCCGGCGACCAGATCTTCGAGGCCGTGGTGCGCGAAGCGGTGAGCTTCTTCACCGCCGATCCCAACCGCGCGCGGCTCTTGGTGCGCGAGCTCCTGGACCACCCCCAGGAGATGCGCGAGCGGCTGCTCACCCAGCTCCGGCCCTGGATCGACGTGATCGCGCGCTATCTGCGCAAGGGCCAGGATCTGGGGACGGTGCGGCGCGATGTCGACCCCGGGGCCTACATCGTGGTGGTCACCAATCTCCTCGTGAGCGGCATCGCGTCGAGCGAGCTTCTCGGGGGCCTGATCGACGGGGACGCTTCGCACGCCAGCGCCGACTCGCGCTTGGTACGCGAGCTGGTGCGCGTCGCCCACGACTCGCTCTTCCTTCCCAACGTCCGCACGACGGCGCCGAGGGCAGGTGTCCCGGCGACCAAGACTGCACAACGCGCGGCCCGCCGGGCCGCGCCACGCGCCGGGGCCAAGCCCGCCCGGCCACGGAGGTCGTCATGAGCAACTACTACCGCGACAACGAAGATCTGCGGTTCTACGTCGAACGCGCCATCGACTGGGCGCCGCTGGTGGAGGCGACCGAATACGGCTGGAAGGCTCCCGACGCGTTCAAGAACGCCGAGGATGCCGTCGCATTCTACAAGGACATCCTGGAGCTGGTGGGCGGTTTCGTCGCCGAGGAGATCGCGCCGGTTGCTGCCGAGATCGACGCGCAAGGCGTCAAGCTCGAGAACGGTGAGGGTGTGTTCTCGGAGAAGCAGCAAGCGATCTTCGCCAAGCTTCGTGAGCTCGAGCTTCACGGCATGTGCGTGCCGCGCGAGCTGGGCGGTCAGAACGCACCGGCGATGATCTACTTCATCAACGCCGAGGTGATGGCGCGCGCCGACGTGTCGGTGATGGCGCATCACAGCTTCCACGGGGGCATCGCGCTGGCGATGTTGGTGTTCTCGGCGCAGGAAGGCACCACCGAGTTCGACGTCGCCGGCGGCAAGATCACCCGCACCCGCTGGCAGAAGGAGATGGGCGAGATCATCCGCGGCGAGGCGTGGGGCGCCATGGACATCACCGAGCCCGACGCCGGTAGCGACATGGCGGCGCTGCGCGCGGTGGGCGAGCAGGACGCCGAGGGCAACTGGTTCGTCACCGGCCAGAAGATCTTCATCACGTCCGGTCACGGGAAGTACCACTTCGTGATCGC
>CAYUSL010000185.1:0-11313 GCA_964447125.1 uncultured bacterium
TGACCCGCGACGAAGGGCCGCGACGCGGCACCACGCTGGAGCAGATGGCCACGCTGAAGACGCTGGCCGAAGGCGGCAGGCTCACGGCGGCGGTGGCGAGCCAGATCTCCGATGGCGCGGCCGCGATCCTGGTGGCTTCCGAGCGGGCGGTGAAGGAGCACGGCCTGCGGCCGCGCGCCCGTGTCCATCACATGAGCGTGCGCGGCGCCGATCCGGTGTGGATGCTCACCGCGCCAATCCCCGCCACGGCGTACGCGTTCCAGAAGACCGGCCTCGGCATCGGCGACATCGACGCCGTCGAGATCAACGAAGCCTTCGCGTCCGTGGTGCTCGCGTGGCTGAAGGAGACCGGTGCCGATCCGGCGAAGGTGAACATCAACGGCGGCGCCATCGCCCTCGGCCATCCGCTGGGCGCCACCGGCGCCCGGCTCATGACCACGTTGTTGGCGGAGCTGGAACGCACGAAGGGCCGCTACGGGCTGCAGACGATGTGCGAGGGCGGCGGCCAGGCGAACGTGACCATCCTCGAGCGGCTCGGCTGAGCGGAGCGATCCATGCCTGGAATCTGTGAAGGACGGGTGGTCATCGTCACCGGTGCCGGGCGCGGCATCGGGCGCGAGCACGCGCTCGCATTTGCTCGTGAGGGCGCGAAGGTGGTCGTCAACGACCTCGGCGCGGCGCTGGATGGCAGCGGTCAATCGCTCGGCCCTGCAGGCGAGGTGGTGGCCGAGATCCAGGCGCTCGGTGGCGAGGCCGTCGCCAACGGTGACGACATTGCGGACTTCGCCGGCGGCGCGCGACTGGTGAAGGCGACACTCGATGCGTTTGGACGCCTCGACGTGGTGGTGAACAATGCCGGGTTTCTGCGCGACCGGATGTTCGTGAGCACGTCGGAGGACGAATGGGACGCGGTCATCCGTGTCCATCTGAAGGGGCATTTCTGCGTGTCGCGTCACGCCGCTGCGTACTGGCGCGATCAGGTGAAGGCCGGACAGCCGGTGGACGCGCGGATCATCAACACCAGCTCTGGCGCGGGGCTGCAGGGCAGCGTCGCGCAAGGCACCTATGCTGCCGCGAAGGCCGGCATCGCGGCGCTGACGCTGGTGCAAGCGGCGGAGCTCAAGCGCTACGGCGTCACGGCCAACGCCATCGCGCCCGCAGCGCGAACGCGCATGACCGAGGACGTTTTCAAGGACATGATGAAGCGCCCGGAGACAGGCTTCGACGCCATGGACCCGGGGAACATCTCGCCTTTGGTGGTGTGGCTCGGAAGCCGGGATTCGAAGGACGTGAGCGGCTGCGTCTTCGAGGTGGCCGGCGGCAAGATCTCGATCGCGGACGGCTGGCGCACCGGACCCGAGGTGGACAAGGGCGGACGCTGGGCGCCTGCGGAGGTGGGGCCGGCGGTGCGCGGGTTGATCGCGCGAGCGGTGCCGCCGCAGAAGGTGTACGGGACGTGATTTCGTCCGTGAGCGGGTCGATCGACGGCCGAGCTTTCGATGGGAGCCGGCGGGTTCACGCCCCCGCGTAGTGACGAATGCGTTCGTCTTCCGATCCTCTCGACTTCACCGGCCAGGTCGCGCTCGTCACCGGGGGCACCAAGGGGGTCGGGCGCGGCATCGCTGCGGCGTATCTCGATGCCGGCGCCCACGTGGTGGTGTGCGGGCGGAGTGAGCCGGAGGAGCTGCCGAGCGGGGGTGGTCGCGTTGCCGTCTTTGCGGCTGCAGACGTGCGCGATGCCGAGCAGGTGGAACGATTGATCTCCGGCATCGTCGAGCGCTTCGGTCGCCTCGACGTGCTCGTCAACAACGCCGGAGGCTCGCCGTATGCGGATGCGGCGACGGCGTCGCCGCGATTCTTCGCCAAGATCCTCGAGCTGAACCTGACCGCGCCGTTCGTGGTGGCACAGCGTGCCAACGCCGTGATGCAGCGCCAGGCCGAAGGTGGATCCATCATCAACATCGCCAGCGTCAGCGGTACGCGTCCCTCGCCGGGAACGGCGGCCTATGGTGCCGCCAAGGCAGGTCTGCTCAACCTGACGCAGACGCTCGCGGTGGAGTGGGCGCCCAAGGTTCGGGTGAATGCCGTGACCGGCGGCATGATCCGCACCGAGCAATCCCATCTGCATTACGGCGACGAAGCGGGGATCGCATCCGTGGGGGCCACGGTGCCACTCGGCCGCCTCGCGGATCCGAGCGAGATCGCCAGCGTATGCCTCTTTCTCGCGTCGTCGCTGGCGAGCTACGTGAACGGCGCCGCCATTGCGGTTCACGGCGGCGGCGAGCGCCCGGCCTTCCTGGACGCCGCCAAGAACACGACTTCCGCGCCGAGCCGCGGCTGAGCCAGGCGCTCGAGCCTGCGAGGACTGCCATGCCGATCACACGCGAGGTGAAGGACGGGATCGCAACGGTTCTGATGAACCATCCGCCCGTGAACGCGCTCACCGTGAAGGGCTGGTTCGAGCTGGCGGAGACGATCCGGGCGGCAGGCGCCGATCGCGACGTGCGGGTGGTGGTGCTCGCGGCCGAGGGCAAAGGCTTCAACGCCGGCGTGGACATCAAGGAGATGCAAGCCACCACGGGCTTCGATGCCTTGATCGGTGCGAATCGCGGCTGCTACGCGGCGTTCGCGGCCGTCTACGAGTGTGCGGTGCCGGTCATCGCCGCGGTCCACGGCTTTTGCCTCGGTGGCGGCATCGGGCTCGTCGGCAATGCCGACGTGATCGTCGCCTCCGAGGACGCGTATTTCGGCTTACCGGAGGTGGACCGCGGCGCGCTCGGCGCGGCGACCCACCTGGCGCGGCTCGTGCCGCAGCACAAGATGCGGGCGATGGTCTACACGGCGGCGCACGTGAGGGCGCGCGAGCTTCTGCACTTCGGCTCGGTGCTGGAGGTGGTGCCGCGCGAGAAACTGCGCGAGACGGCGCTCGCGGTAGCGGCGAAGATCGCCGCCAAGAGCCCGGCGGTCATTCGCGCAGCGAAGGAATCGCTGAACGGCATCGATCTGTGGGACGTGAAGCGCAGCTACCGCTTCGAGCAGGGGTTCACGTTCGAGCTCAACCTGAGCGGTGTGGCGGACCAGGCGCGTGACGCCTTCGTCGAGAAGCGCGACGCGGGCTTCGGTGTCGGGAAACGCGAGAGCTGAGGGCCATGGCGGACAAGCGCATCACCGAAGACGACGTCGTCGCGGAGCTCCGCAACGGCATGACCATCGGAATCGGCGGCTGGGGATCGCGCCGGAAGCCCATGTCGCTGGTGCGGGCGATCGCTCGCTCGTCGCTCCGCGATCTCACCATCGTCGCGTACGGCGGCCCCGACGTGGGGATTCTGTGCGCGCTCGGCAAAGTGCGGAAGGTCGTGTACGGCTTCGTGTCGCTCGACTCCATCCCCCTCGAACCGCACTTTCGAAAGGCTCGCGAGAGCGGCACCGTCGAGGCGATGGAGCTCGACGAGGGCATGTTCCAGTGGGGGTTGCGCGCAGCGGCGTATCGCTTGCCGTTCCTGCCCACGCGCGCCGGTCTCGGCAGCGACGTGATGCGGATCAATCCCGAGATCAAGACGGTGCGCTCGCCCTATGCGGATGGCGAAGAGCTCGTGGCCATGCCCGCGCTCGCGCTCGATGTGGCGTTGATCCACATGAACCGCGCCGATGCCCGCGGCAACGGCCAGTACCTGGGGCCGGATCCTTACTTCGACGACCTCTTCTGCATGGCCGCGAAGAAGCGCTTCCTGAGCTGCGAGCGCCTCGTGACCACCGCGGAGCTTCGCGACGGCGGCCCAATTCAATCGCTCGTCATCGACCGCATGATGGTGGACGGCGTCGTGGAGGCGCCGCTCGGCGCCCACTTCACCGAGTGCCCTCCCGACTACGGTCGCGACGAGGCCTTTCAGAAGGCGTACGCCGCCACGGCCAAGGATGCGAGCGCCTGGCAGTCGTTCCGCGAGCGCTATCTCGATGCGCCCAGCCACGCGGCCTACGTCGAAGCGGTGAGGGCCAAGTCATGAGCGAAGCGACGCGCGACGAGATCTGCGTGGTGGCGTGCGCCGAGGCTTTTCGCGGCGACGGCGAGATCATGGCCAGCCCCATGTTGCCCATCCCCGCGCTGGGTGCACGGTTGGCGAAAAAGACCTTCGAGCCCGATCTGGTGCTCACCGACGGCGTGGCGGCGATCCAAGAGTGGGGCGTCGTCGAGGGCTGGATGCCTTATCGCAAGGTCTTCGACGTGGTCTGGTGGGGAAGGCGCCACGTGTTCATGGGGGCCTCGCAGCTCGATCGCTTCGGCAACCAAAACCTGTCGTGCATCGGTGATTGGGCGAAGCCCACGAGCCAGCTTCTCGGCGTGCGCGGCGCTCCGGGCAACACCATCTGCCACACCACCAGCTACTTCGTGCCGAAGCACACCAAGGACGTGTTCTTGCCGAAGGTCGACATGGTGAGCGGCGTCGGCTACGACCGTGCCGCGTCGCTGGGCGCGAGCGGCAGGCGCTTTCACGAGATCCGGGTGGTGGTGAGCAACCTCGCGGTGCTCGACTTCGCGACTCCCGATCGGAGCATGCGGCTGCGAAGCGTCCACCCCGGAGTGAGCGTCGACGAGGTGATCGCGAACACCAGTTTCGAGCTCGTCATTCCCGAGCAAGTGCCCACCACGCGACTTCCGTCCGACGACGAGCTACGGCTGATCCGCGAGGGGTTGAAGTGACTCATCGCGCGCTCTCGACGCCGTTCACCGCACTCGTCGGCTGTCGCTACCCGATCGTCCAGACCGGCATGGGCTGGGTCTCGGGAGCACGACTGACCTCGGCCACCAGCGCCGCCGGCGGCTTCGGCATCCTCGCGGCCGCCACCATGACGTTCGAGCAACTGAGCCACGCGATCGGCGAGGTGAAGGAGCGCACCAACCGCCCCTTCGGCGTGAACATGCGTGGCGACCAGCCCGACGTGGAGCGCTACGTCGACCTGGTGATTCGCGAGCGCGTGAAGCTCGCGAGCTTCGCCAGCCCGCCCACGAAGGATCTGATCCAGCGCCTGAAGCAAGGCGGCGTGTTGACGATGCCCACCGTCGGCGCGCCACGCCACGCGCAGAAGATGGCGGAGTGGGGCGTCGATGCCGTCATCGCCCAGGGGCACGAGGGCGGCGGGCACACCGGCCCCATCGCCACCTCGCTGCTGTTGCCGGCGGTGGTGAAGGCAGTGTCGATCCCGGTGATCGGCGCGGGCGGTTTCCACGACGGCCGCGGGCTGGTGGCCGCGCTGGCCTACGGCGCCGCCGGCATCGCCATGGGTACGCGCTTTCTGCTCACGCAGGAAAGCCGCGTCCCCGACGAGATCAAGGCCATCTATCTCAAGACCAACCTCATGGGCACGGTGGTGACCAGCGCCGTGGACGGGGCGCCGCAGCGGGTGATTCGCACCGAGCTCATCGAACGCTTGGAGCGGGTCAATCCGCTCTTCCGCTTTCCGCGAGCCCTCGCCAATGCGCTCAAGTTCCAGAAGCTCACCGGCACCTCGTTCCGCAATCTGCTGAAAGAGGGATTGGCGATGCGCGAGCACCAAGACCTCACCTGGGCGCAGCTCGCCATGGCCGCGAATGCACCGATGCTCACCAAGGCGACCATGGTCGACGGACTGCCCGAGGCCGGCATCTTGCCGACGGGGCAGGTGGTGGGCGCCATCGACTCGCTGCCGACGGTCGCCGAGGTGGTCGAGGGAATCGTCGCCGACGCGGAAGCGACGCTGAACCGGCTCAACGCCTGAACGAGGCTCGTGCCATGGATCTCGAATTCACCGAGCGCGAGCGAGCGTTTCGCGCGGAATGCCGCGCCTGGCTCGCCGCGCACGTCCCCAAGCAGGCGTTGCCTTCGGGGGACACGCGGGACGGCTTTGCGCGCCACCTCGAGTGGGAGCGCCAGCTCTTCGACGCCGGCTGGGCCGTGGTCTCGTGGCCCAAGAAGTACGGCGGGCGCGAAGCCACGCTCTTCGAGTGGCTCATCTTCGAAGAGGAGTACTACCGGGCTCGTGCGCCCCAGCGCGTGACGCAGAACGGCATCTTCCTACTGGCGCCCGTGCTCTTCGAGTTCGGCAACGACGAGCAGAAGGACCGCATTCTGCGTCCCATGGCGCGCGGCGAGTACACGTGGGCCCAGGCGTGGTCGGAGCCCAATGCGGGCAGCGACCTGGCGAGCTTGCGCAGCGAAGGCCATCGCGTGGACGGCGGGTTTCGGCTGCGCGGCCAGAAGACCTGGTGCACCCGTGGTGCCTTCTGCGACGCCGTGTACGGCCTCTTCCGAACCAATGCCAAGGTGCCGCGCCACAAGGGGCTCACGTATTTCATGGTGCCGCTCGACGCCGAGGGCGTGCGCGTGCGCGGGGTGGAACGGCTCGACGGTGACGAAGGCTTCGCGGAAGTGTTCTTCGACGATGTCTTCGTGCCCGATCGCGACGTGATCGGTGCCGTCGACAAGGGCTGGGACATCGCGATGGCCACCACCAACTCGGAGCGCGGGCTCACGCTGCGCAGCCCGGGACGCTTCATGGCGACGGCGTCGCGTTTGGTGGAGCTCTGGCGGCGTCACCGCGACACGGCCGATCCGAGCTTGCGTGACGCGGTGGTCGAGGCCTTCATCGATGCCGAGGCTTACCGCTGGTACACGTACGGCACGGTGACGCGGATGCTGGAAGGGCACGCGATGGGCGCCGACGCGAGCCTCAACAAGATCTTCTGGTCGGAGATGGACGTGCGCATGCACGAGGCGGCGCTGGCGCTTCTCGGCCCGACCCGCGAGCTGGAAGAAGGTTCGCCGCTCACTGGCGACGACGGTGGTTGGCTCAAGGGCTTTCAGTTCTCCCTCGCCGGGCCGATCTACGCCGGCACCAACGAGATTCAGCGCAACGTGGTCGCGGAGCGGTTGCTGAAGTTGCCCAAGGGCTGACCCGGTCGAGGAGCCTCGCGCATGCGCTTCGCGTTCACCGACGATCAACTCGGGTTTCGGGACTCGCTTCGCGACATGCTCGCGAAGGAATGCCCTGCGTCCGCCGTGCGGGCGTGCTGGACGAACGATTCGGGGCGCGTACCCGGGCTGTGGAAGAAGCTCGGCGACGTGGGTGCGCTCGGCATCGTGGTGCCGGAAGCACACGGGGGGCTCGGGCTTGGCGCCACCGATCTGGTGCTGCCGCTCGAGGAATCCGGTCGTGCTGCGGTTCCCGAGCCCATCCTCGAGCACGCCGCCGTCGCGACCGCGATCCTCGCGCGGTTTGCGCCCGCAGCGGTGCAGGCCGACTGGCTTCCACGCGCGCTCGCCGGCGAGGCCACGATCACGGTTGCGCCCGCCGACGCGCCGTTCGTCGTCCACGCGGATTCGGCGGATCTACTGCTCGCGTGGCGTGGCGACGCGCTCTGGGCCGTGCCGCGAGCGGCTCTCGCGTGTACCCGTCAGCGTTCGGTGGACGGCGCACGGCGCCTTTTCGACGCTCGCTGGGCGGAGGCGGATGCGTTGCGATTGGCCAAGGGCGATGCGGCTGCCGGCGCGAGCGCGGAGGCGGCTTGTTGGGGTGCCTTTGCCGCGGCGGCCCAGCTCGTCGGGCTCGCGGTGCAAACGCTCGATCTCACCGTGGGCTACGTCAAGGTGCGTGAGCAGTTCGGCAAGCCGATCGGTAGCTTCCAGGCGATCAAGCACCACCTAGCGAACGCGCTCACGGCGATCGAGATGGCGCGACCGCTGGTCTATCGCGCTGCCGCGTCGATTGCCGCGGAGTCGCCGTCGCGAGCGCTGGACGCGTCCATCGCGAAAGCGCGTGCGTCGGTGGTGGCGCAGCAGGTCGTGAAGCTGGCGCTGCAATCTCATGGTGCCATCGGCTACTCCACCGAGTACGACCTGCACCTCTGGATGAAGCGGATCTGGGCGCTCGCGGCGTCGTGGGGTGACGCTGGCTACCACCGGGCGCGCATCGCTGCGGCGGTGCTCGATGGCGATCGAGAGGTTTACCCGTGAGCCTGCTCCTCGACGATGCGCAGCTCGCGCTCAAGGATTCGGCGCGCCGATTCCTCACCGCACGTTCGGCGTCGACTCACGTGCGGGCGCAGATGGAGACCGAGGCGGGCTTCGACCTGGGGGTTTGGCAGGCGATCGCCCATGAGCTCGGTTGGACCGCCATGACCATCCCCGAGAGCTACGGCGGTCTCGGGCTCGGCGCCGTGGAGCTGTCGGTGGTCATGGAAGAGATGGGGCGCGCGCTATTGTGCGCGCCCTTTTTCTCCACCGTCTGCCTCGCCGTGCCGGCGCTGCTCTTGGTGGGTAGCGAGAAGCAGAAGCAGGACGTGCTGCCGGACATCGCCGCGGGATCGACGCGGGCTGCGCTCGCCTGGGCCGAAGGCGACGGGCGAGTCGCGCCGGATTCCATTCGATGTGAGGCGCGCGCCAACGGTGCGAGCTTCGTGCTGCGCGGTGAGAAGAGCTTCGTGGTCGACGGTCACACCGCCGATCTCTTGATCGTGGCCGCGCGTGAGCCGCGTTCCAGCGGCCTCGACGGCATCCATCTCTTCTTGGTGCCGGGTGCCGCCGCAGGAATGACGCGCACCTGGCTGCCCACCTTGGACCAGACCCGCCGGCTGGCGCGCATTCGCCTGGACGACGTGGTCGTGCCGCGCGAGGCGTTGATGGGCGGTGTCGGCTCGTGCTGGCCAGCGCTCGAGCGGGTCCTCGATTTGGGGGCAATCGCTCTCGCTGCCGAGCAGGTGGGTGCGGCGGATCGCTGCCTGGACCTCGCAGTGGAGTACGCGAAAGTGCGCGTTCAATTCGGACGCCCGATCGGCTCGTTCCAGGCGATCAAGCACAAATGCGCCGACATGCTGGTGCGCGTCGAGTCGGCGCGCTCAGCGGCGCGGCATGCGGCGCAGGTCGCAGCGCAGGCCAGCGTCTCCGACGGCGACGAAGAGCTTGCCAGCGCGGCGGCGATGGCGCGCGCATACGCCTCCGAAGCGTTCTCAGCGTGCGCCGGCGAGGCGCTGCAGATCCACGGTGGCATCGGCTTCACGTGGGAGCACGACGTCCACCTCTACTTCAAGCGCGCCCGATCGTCGTCGACGTTGCTCGGTGATCCCAGCTTCCATCGGGAGCGGATCGCGCGCGCGATCGGGCTCTGAGCGTCGCGCGCTCCCGAGAGGCCCATGGAACTCGACCTGACTCGCGAAGACCTCTCCTTCCGCGACGAGGTGCGTGCGTGGCTCGCCGCGAACCTCAGCGGTGAGTTCGCGGACGTACGCGGGCGAGGCTGGCCTGGCGACATGGATGGCGCGCTCGAGGGCCGGCGCCGCTGGGAAGCGCGCCTGGCCGAGGGAAAGTGGACCTGTCTGGGCTGGCCCACAGAGCACGGAGGGCGCGGCGCGACGCTCGTGCAAGAAGTGCTCTTCAACGAGGAATACGTGCGTGCCGGCGCGCCGGGACGGCTCGGCCACATCGGCGAGACGCTCCTCGGACCCACGCTCATCGCGTTCGGCACCGACGAGCAGAAGCGCCGCTTCCTTCCGCCGATCGTGTCGGGACGCGAGCTCTGGTGCCAGGGCTACTCGGAGCCCAATGCCGGCAGCGATCTTGCCAACGTGCAGTGCAAGGCGGAGCTGCAGGGCGACGAGTGGGTGTTGAATGGCCAGAAGATCTGGACCTCGTTGGCAGCGATCTCGGATTGGTGCTTCGCGCTCTGCCGCACGGACTCGAGCGGCGCCAAGCACCACGGCATCACGTTCTTGCTGGTGCCGATGCATCAGCCGGGGGTGCGTGTGGTGCCGATCCGTCAGATCACCGGCACCGCCGAGTTCGCCGAGGTGTTCTTCGAGGATGCGCGCACCGCTGCCGCGAACGTGGTGGGCGCGGTGAACGGGGGCTGGAAGGTGGCGATGGGCCTCCTGGCCTTCGAGCGCGGTGCCTCGACACTGGCCCAGCAGCTTCAGTTCCAGGCCGAGCTCGAGCGCGTGATCGAGGTCGCCAAGCGCAACGGTGCTGCGAGCGATCCGCTCTTGCGTCAGCGGCTCGCCGATGCCTGGATCGGGCTCCGCATCATGCGTCTCAACGCATTGCGGGTGCTGAGCGGGGTGGACGAGCCCGCGCTCTCCCGGGAGGCGCTCATCACCAAGCTCTACTGGGCAAGCTGGCACCGGCGTCTCGGCGAGCTCGCCGTCGACGTGTTGGGTGCCGCAGGCGAGATCCTCGCCGGCGCGCCCTACGAGCTCGACGAGTTGCAGCGCCTATTCTTGTGGACGCGGGCGGACACGATCTACGCCGGCACCAACCAGATCCAGCGCAACATCATCGCCGAACGCGGGCTCGGCCTGCCGCGTTAGCAGGCTGCCGAAGAACTCGCAGTCGCGAGTTTTTCGAGCCTGTCGATGCTTCCTCGGCGGACTGTTCCAGACCCTCGCCCCCAAATCGACTCGCTACGCTCGTCGGCGCGCCGCTACCGCGGTGCCGTTCTCGGCGCCTGGCGAAGCGCGTTGCGCCGGCGGGGAGGTCAGCCTCCGCCGCGTCGCCCCGGGATGCCGCTGGGGTTGGGCTTGGCTTTGTCGTGTAGGCCTTGCTCCAACATCTTGCGATTCTGAATCGCCTCTGCGGACGCGCCTTCGACGTTCGATTCCTGGGCGTTCGCGCCTGCTTCGCTCGCAGCCAGGGCTTCCGCCTCGGCGGCGCGGCGCTGGGCTTCCGCCTCCACGCCAGTCTTGATCTTCGCCATCTCGCTCTGCGCCTCGGCGGCCTTCATCTTGCCCGCGTCCACCTGGTCGGCGATGGCACGCCACTGCTTGGCGAGCGAGTCGAGGAGGTCGAGGTTCTCGGGACCGTACTGTTGGTACGCGGGCCGGACCTTGGCGACGTAGCACTCGACGTACGAGCGATTGCTGGGGATCTCGCGCCTGCTGAGCTTGCCGAAGCATTCGTCGTTCACGGCGCGATCGGCGTCGGCGAGCTTCTGCATCTTGGCTGCGAGCTCTTCTTGCGGTGTCGGCCCGGGAGGCGGCGGCGGCGCGGGACAAGCGACGGCCAAGCCGAGCAGGGCGAGGCTGGCGAGGTGTGCGAGTGTGCGTGTCATGGCGTGACTCCGGTGACGAGTGGACTCTCCCCGAGTCTACGAGCCCGCGCTAACCGCGACCAGCGTTCGCACGCTCTGCGCAACGGCCTCGACACTCGCCGTCCGCATCTCCGCGAGCCTGCGGCGAGCCGCGAGCGAAGCGAAGCGACTTGGGGGTGGGATCGGTCGCAGCTTTGCCGCGACGTGCGGGGTTCTGGAGCAGCCCGACCGAGCTGACTCTCGGTGAGTCTGCACGAAGGG
>CAYUSL010000186.1:0-11311 GCA_964447125.1 uncultured bacterium
TGGGCTCGGTGCTGCTGGCGATGGGCATGATGGTGCTCCCGCCGGTGGTGATCTCGCTGCCCTTCAAGCTGCTCTTGTTCGTGATGGTCGACGGCTGGTCGCTGGTCGTCGGCTCGCTGGTGCGGGGATTCCACACGTGAGCCGCGTGGCGGCCCGCGCAACGTTCGGGAGGATCGCGCGATGAGCTCGGTGGACGTGGCTCAAGTGTCCGGCATGGCGTTGCGTACCGGTCTCTTGGTGGCGGGGCCGCTGCTCGCCGCCGGAATGCTGGTCGGCATTCTCTTCGGCGTGCTGCAGGCGATGACCCAGATCCACGAGGCCACCCTCGCGGTGGTGCCCAAGATGGCGGCGGTGATCGGCGCCCTCGCCGTCGGCGGCCCGTGGATGTTCCAGACGCTTCGTCAGCTCATCGTCGGCCTCTACCAACTGATCCCGAGCGTCTGAGAACGCGGCACAGCGAGCCACCCGTGATCGAGCTTCACGCATCCACCACCTGGATCACCACCTTCGCCGCCGTGCTGGCGCGGGTGGGAGCCTTCGTGCTGGCGGCGCCCATCTTGGGCCAGAACGTGATTCCCGCGCGCATTCGGCTGATGCTGGTGCTGGCGATCGGTGGCTGTCTGGTGTCGATCGCGCCCCCGGTGACGCTCGACGCCGGTCGCGCGCCGCTCTCGGTGGCGTTCGGCCTGGTGCTCGAAGTCTTCGTGGGTGGGCTCCTGGGCCTGGTCGCCCGGCTGGTCTTCGACGCCGTGAGCTTCGCCGCCGAAGCGCTGTCGATCAGCATGGGTCTCGGCTCCGCCAGCCTCTTCGACCCGATGCTCGGTCAGCAGGGCTCGGTGCTCACGCTCTTCGAGGGCCAGGTCGCAGTGGCGCTCTTCGTCGCCATGGACGGCCATCACCTGCTCTTCGAGGTGCTGGGGCGCTCGCTCGATTCGGTACCGCTGCTCACGCCACACATCGGGCCGGGGCTCGCGTGGGGGCTGCTGCAAGTCGTAGCCGCCACCACCGCAGCGGGCCTCGCGCTCGCGGCACCGGTGCTCACGATGCTGCTGCTCTTCCAGACCGGGCTCGCGGTGCTCACGCGCGCGGTGCCATCCCTCGGCTCGTTCGCGAGCATGGGATTTCTCGCCACGGTCGGCGTGGGCCTCGTGATGCTGCAAGCGACCCACGACCACTGGCTCGCGACCGTGGCTGGGCTCGTCGACCTCACCGGGCGGCAGGTGAACGCCGCCTTCGGAGCGCTCACGGCGCCCTGACGCCGAGCGCCTGAGGACACGACGATGGCCGAGAGCAACGCGGACGACCGCACAGAACAACCCACATCCCGACGCCTGCAGAAAGCCCGCGAATCGGGTCAGATCGCCCGCAGCCGTGAGGTCAACACCGTGGTGCTGCTGGTGGGTGTGGCCACCGTGTACCACTACTTCGGCGGGCATTCGCTGGACGAGCTGACCGCCATCGGCCGCGCCTGTTGGGGTGCCGTGGGCGACGTGGCGCAGGCCGACGTGCTGCCCACGGCTTACGCCGCGGCGGCGCGCGCGGCGGTGCTGGTGGCGGTGCCGCTCGTCACCGTCATGGTGCTGGGCGTGGCCTCGCAGGTGGCTCAGGGTGGCTGGCTCATCAGCCTCGGGCCGATCTCTCCCAAGCTCACGCCGTTCGATCCCACCGCCATGCTCGGCCGACTGGTCGGGCGGCGGAACTGGGCCGACCTGGGGCGCACGGCGCTCGCCGCGACGCTCGCGGTGTACGTGGTGACGCGCGAGCTGCGCCAGGGGCTCGGCCCCGCCATCGACCTCGAGAACGCGAGCGCCACCGGGATCCTCGCCTTCCTCGCCGAGCGCCTCGACCACCTCGTGCTCATGACGGGGGCGGCGCTCATCGCGCCTGCGGTCGCCGACTACTTCTACCAGCGATACGCGCTCACGAAGCGCCTCAAGATGACCAAGCAAGAGGTCAAGGACGAGGCTCGCGACGAGGACGGCGATCCCCAGGTGAAAGGACGCGTGTCGGGCATGAGGCGCGAGATGGTGCTGCGCCGATCGCTGGCGCAGGTGCCCACGGCGGACGTGGTCATCACCAATCCCCAGCACGTCGCGGTAGCGCTGCGCTACCGCAGCGGCTCGATGGCCGCACCTCGGCTGGTGGCCAAGGGCGCCGATTCCATCGCCGCCAAGATCCGCGAGATCGCCCGCGCCCACGACGTGCCGATCCTCGAGCGCCCGCCGCTCGCGCGCTGGATCTACCGGCACGTGGCGGTGGGAGGGGAGATCCCCGAATCGCTGTACAAGGCCGTCGCCGAGATCCTCGCCTTCGTCTACCGCACCCGCGGCGCGCGCCGGCAGCGCGCGCTCGCAGCCATCGGAGCTAGGCGATGAGCGCCGCCACTGCCGCCGCCCCGCGTGCGCCCGCCCGCGCCGCGGCACCCGCTGCTCGCGCCTCCGCGTCTGCGAGCGCCGGAACCGACTCGGCGGGCGGCGCGGGACTGCGCATCCCGATGAGCGAGCTGGTGGTGGCCCTCGGCCTCGTCGGCATCCTCTTGCTCATGCTGGTGCCGGTGGCGCCGGTCTTTCTCGACATCTTCATCACGCTCAACCTGACGATCGCGGTGTTGGTGCTGATGATCGCGGTCTACGTGTCGAAGCCCCTCGATTTCGAGGGTTTTCCCACGGTGCTGCTCTTCACCACGCTGTTTCGGCTGTCGCTCAACGTCGCCACCACGCGTCAGATCCTCACCTCGGGTGAGCGCGGCGCCGCATCGGTAGGCCGCGTGGTGAGCGCGTTCGGCGAGTTCGTGGCTGGCGGCGATCCGGTGGTGGGCGGTGTCGTGTTCCTGATCCTGGTGGTCATCAACTTCGTGGTCATCACCAAGGGCGCCGGCCGCATCGCCGAGGTGAGCGCGCGCTTCACCTTGGATGCGATGCCCGGCAAGCAGCTCTCGATCGACGCCAATCTCTCGAGCGGGCTCATCGGCGAGCAGGAAGCGCGCGAGCGCCGCCGCGCCCTCGAGCGCGAAGCCGAGTTCTACGGCTCGATGGACGGCGCCAGCAAATTCGTCCGCGGCGACGCGATGGCCGGCCTGATCATCACGGCCATCAACATCATCGGCGGCTTGATCATCGGCGTCGCGCGGCACGCGCTCACGTTCTCGGACGCCGGCCGCATCTACACGGTGCTGACCATCGGCGACGGGCTGGCAGCGCAGATCCCCGCGCTCCTCATCTCGACCGCCGCCGGCTTGGTGGTCACGAAGGTGAGCGACGGCGAGAGCCTCGGCACCACGCTGCAGAGCCCGGTGCGGAAGTTCCCGCGCGCGGCGCTCTTCACCAGCGGGATCCTGGGCGCGATGGCGTTCCTGCCCGGCCTGCCCTTCCCGCCCTTCGCGCTCCTGGCAGTGGGCGCCGGGCTGGTCGGCCGCAGCATGTCGCGGACACCCGCTGCTCCTGCGACCGCGCCCGAGCCGCAAGCGCCCGCGGAGAAGGAGATCGAGTCGCTCTTGCCGGTGGATCCGATCGCCATCGAGGTCGGCTACGCGCTGGTGCCGCTCGCCGATCGCAAACGCGAGGGCAATCTCACGTTGCGCGTGAAGTCGCTCCGCCGCCAGCTCGCCGAGGAGCTCGGCCTGGTGGTTCCGCCGGTCCACATTCGCGACAACCTGAGCCTGAAGCCCGAGGGCTACCGGATCCTGCTCAAGGGCGCGGAGGTCGCGAGCGGCGAGCTGCGCGCCGAAGGCCTGCTGGCGCTCAAGCCCGGTGGCGATCTGCCGGCGCTCGAAGGCCGCGCCACTCAGGATCCGGCGTTCGGCATCCCCGCGCTGTGGATCGCGAAGTCCAAGAAGGCGGAAGCGGAGCGCGCCGGCTGCACCGTGGTCGATCCCGCGAGCGCGCTCGCCACGCACGTGAGCGTGGTGCTGCGGCGCCACGGCCACGAGATCCTCGGGCTCGCCCAGGTCATCGCCGGCCTCGAGCGCATCGCCCAGGAGCACCCGCGCCTCGTCGAGGACCTGGTGCCGGATCCTCTGCCACGGCCCGTGCTGCTACGAGTGCTCAAGAACCTGCTCCGCGAAGGTGTCTCGATCCGCGACCTCGCGACCATCCTGGAGTCGCTCGCCGAGATCGCCCCCTCCACCAAAGACCCGAACCTGCTGACCGAACGCGTACGCGCAGCGCTCGCCCGCACCATCCTGGCACCGCATCTCGGCGACGGGCGCACGCTGGCCGTGCTCACGCTGGAACGCGAGCTCGAGCGTCGCATGCTGGACGCGGCCGCCCACGGCACCACCGCCGCGGCGCTCGACCCCATGACGCTGCGGCGGGTCATCGAGCGCACCCGTGACGGCGTCTCGACTCCCGCGCCCAGCGGCGAACCGCCCGTGTTGCTGGTGCCCGGCGCCTTGCGGCGGCCGCTGCGCGAAGCGCTCGAGCCCTTCCTTCCCGACGTCACCATCCTCGGCCAGGGCGAATTGGTTTCCGGCATCCAAGTCCGTTCCGTTGGAACCGTGGGGTAATCACCGATGGATACCAAGAGCTTTCACGCCTCCACCGTCCGCGAAGCGTTGGGCCTCGTGAAGAGCGAGCTCGGCGACGAGGCCGAGATCCTGGACACCCGTGCCATCGGCGAGGGGAGCTCGCGCCGGGTCGAGATCCGGGCGCGAGCGAGCGCGCTTCGAGCGCTGCCCAACCCGCACGTGAGCGATGCGACACTGCCCGCCAGCCTGGACCGCGGAACGGCGGCAGCGCCGAGTTTTGCCGCGTATCGTGCGGTCACCACCCCGCCAGCCTCCCCATCCCTGCCACGTGCGGGCACCGTCGACGGCGCCGACGCCAGCGTCGGGAGCCTTGCCCGCGAGCTCGATCGGGTGGCGCGGAACGTCGAGGGCTTCCGGGAATCGCTCTCGCAAATCACGTGGCTCACAGAGCATTTCTCCTTGGGCGTGCTCTCGGACATCGAGCGCGAGGCCTATCGCAACCTGCGCGCCCGCGGCCTCGACGCCCGCACGGCGCTCACCCTGCTCACCGACGCTCGCGCCTCGGAGCCCGTGGGCGGCTGGCTGCGCGACCGGCTCCTCACCGTGCTCTCCCAGCGACTGAGCGTCGCCGAGCCGCCGGAGGCGAACACACCGCGAATCCTGGTGTTCGCCGGCTCGTCGGGCGCAGGCAAGACGACGCTCATCGCCAAGCTCGCTGCCGCCGCCCAGCTCGAGGGCGTACCCGGAATCCACCTCGTCACCACCGATCTCTTTCGCGTGGGTGGCGCATCCGAGCTCGTCACCTACGGCCGGTTGCTCGGCATCCCCACCCACGTGCTGCGCGAGCCCACGACGCTGGCTCGGATGATCGAGCGCTTGGACCGCGGTTGGATCTTGATCGACACGGCCGGACGCGCCGCCGACGACCCGCGCCAGCGGGCGCTCCTCGAGCCGTGTGTGGCAGCGCGCGAGCGCATCGAGGTCCATCTCACGCTCAACGTCACCACCAAGCCCGAGGATCAGCTCGAGTCGGCGCGGCGCTGGTCGTGGCTCACCCCCGATCGCGCGGCGCTCACGCACCTCGACGAGACCTCCTCGCCCGGTAGCGTGCTGGTCCCGCTCGACGAGATCGCTCAGCCGCTCTCGTACCTGTCGTCGAGCGGCACGGTTCCGGGCGGGCTGGAAGCGGCGCGCACCGATCTGCTCGCCGGCTGGATCCTGGGAAGCGATTGATCGCGCGAGGCTGCCATGCACTCCCCCTCCTCATCGCGGATGCTGCCATTCACGCCCTCGGCGCGCACCCATTGGCTCGCCGTCGTGGGCGGCAAGGGCGGCGTGGGGAAGACCCACGTCGCCGCGAGCATCGCCCACGCCTGGAGCGCGGCCGGTGAGCGCGTGCTGCTGGTCGACGCCGATCTCGGTCTCGGCAACGTGGAGATCCTGCTCGGGCTCAAGCCGCGCTTCGATCTCGCGGACGCGCTCAGCGGGCGCGTTTCGCTCGCCGACGTGATCGTGGAGGCGCCGAGCGGCGTGCACGTGCTCCCGGCCGGCTCGGGCTCGCTCGATCTGACGAGCTTCACGCTGCCGGAGCGCGCGCGGCTCGCGGCCAGCCTCACCGTGCTGGGTCATACCTACGATCGCGTGATCCTGGACGTCGGTGCCGGCATCGGCCCGGTGGTGCTCTTCTTCCAGGGGCTCGCCCACGAGACGCTCGTCGTCACCCACGCGGAGCCCACGGCGCTCACCGACGCCTACGCGTTCGTCAAGGTCGCCTATCGCGCCAACGGCACCCGCCGCTTCCAATTGCTGGTCAACCAAGCGCGCGACGTCGACGAGGCGCTGCGGGCCCACCGCGTCCTCGAGGATCTGGCGCGGCGCTTCCTCGCCGTCGCCGTCGACGATGCCGGCGCCATCCCCTACGACTCCCAGGTCGGTCGCGCGGTGCGGCTCCAGAAAGTGGTCGTGGACGCCAACCCCTCGTGCCCGGCCTCTCACGCCCTCGGACGGTTGGCACGCACCCTGCTCTCTCACGAGCGCGCCGGCTCGGCGACCACGGCGCACCATCACGTGCCAGGGAAGGCAAGATGAGAGCGGAGCTCGCGTATTACCAGACAGATCACGAGCCTCGTGGCCAGGACCGCGAGGCCACGATCCTCGCGCACGTCGGCTTGGTGCGACAGGTGGCGCGCCGCATCGGGCACTTCTTGCCCCCCGCGGTGGACCGAGATGACCTGGTTCAGGCCGGGATGATCGGCCTGATTCTGGCGGTCGATCGCTTCGATCCCACGAACGGCGCCCAGTTCACCACCTACGCGGAGCACCGCGTGCGCGGCGCGATCCTCGATCATCTGCGCGAGTCCGACTGGGCGCCCCGATCGCTGCGCCACGCAGCCCAGACCCTCGATCACGCCCGACACGCGCTCACCGGCGAGCTCGGCCGCACGCCGGATCACGACGAGCTCGCCAATCGCCTCGGCGTCTCCGTGGCCGAGATCACCGAGACCGACCGCGCCGTCGACGGGCTACGGCTCTTGAGCCTCAACGATCCCGTCACGCTCTCGGACGACGAGGTCACCGAGGTGATCGACGTCCTCGACGGCAGCGACGCCATGACCCCGCTGACCAACGCCGAGCTGACGCAGTTCCGCGACCGACTGGTGCACGCCATCGCAGCGTTGCCCACCAAATCGCAGACCGTGTTGTCGCTCTACCACGCCGAAGGATTGACCATGAAGGAAGTGGGCGACGTCCTCGGCGTGACCGAGTCGCGGGTGAGCCAGATCTACTCGCAGACCATGCGCATGCTGCGCGAGTGGCTCGAAGCGCACGGCGCCGAGGATCCACGGGACGCGGCGTGAGCGCCGGACTCCCGGGCGGGTGAGACGTGGCGAGCCCCTCGATCGGCGCAGCGATCCCCGTGAGCGTGCCAGCCGTGATCGGCGAGCAGCCCCGTCGTCGCCGCGACGCACCGAACCATCAGCCGCGACCGGAGCGACACCCCGAGCCGCCTACCCCCGAGCCCACCGTCGCCAACGGCGAATCCGATTCCGGCGACGAGCCCGAAGGCCAGCAACCCACACTCGACGTCTTCGTCTGAATCCGCACCCGACCCATCCCGGAGATCCCATGAGCCTCACGTTCTGGATCGCGCAGATCAGCTTCGACACCCTGCTCATCGGCGGATTCCTGTGGATGCTTTACGAGGGCCGACGCTTGCGCCGGCTGGCGGCGAACGTCCGCGGCAGCGCCCATGGAACTGCGGCGCTGGCCGAGATCGTCGACGACCTGGAGGCGCTCACCCGCGCCTCGGCGCTCACGGCGCGCGAGATCGAGCAATCGGTCAAGGCCAACGGCGACGAGATCCAGCGCCGGCTGCTGCTCGTCGAACAGAAGCGCGAAGAGCTGGAACGCGCCATCGATCGCGCCGAGGAGCTCGCGGCGCGGGCAACCGAGCCCGTCCCCGCCACGGTCGCGCATCACGCCGCCGTCACGCCCCGCATTCCGACGACGCCGGCCGTCGCCGCGATGGCGTCGCTGGTCGATCCCGCCGCTCCCGCGTACGACCTCGCTTGCGACCTCTTGCTCGGCGGCCTCGATCCCGACGACGTGGCACGGGACACGCGCCTCCCCATCGCCGAAATCGAGGTGCTGCGCGCGCTGCGCGTCGCGAGCGCCACACCGTTCGGTCGCGCACCGCTGCGCTGAGCGCACCGCCATGCGAATCGAGGACGGACTCTACACCGCGATCGCGAGCGGCCGACTGCTCGAGCGAGACCTCGACGCGGTCACCGAAAATCTCGCGAACGTCGCCACCACGGGCTACAAAAGCGCCCGGCCGGTGACCCAGGAGTCGCCGTTCGCCCGCGTCCTCGCCGACAAGTCCACGCCCATCCCGTTGCCCAACGAGGGTGCCATGGGGCGCGACTGGTCGCACGGCCCGCTGACACGCACCGGCGGGGCTTTCGACGTCGCTCTCGGCTCCGACGCATTTCTTCAGGTCACCACGGAACGCGGGCCGCGCTTCACCCGGGACGGCCGTCTCACCACCAACGCCGAGGGCAAGCTCACCCGGCTCACGGGCGAGCCCGTCCTCGACGCACAGGGCGGCGAGATCCGTCTACCGCCCGGCACGCCCACGATCCGCACCGACGGAACCGTGCTGGTGAACGGCTCGGAGGTGGCGAAGCTCGGGGCTTTCGAGGTCACCGATCGCAATCAGCTCGTCGGCGAAGGCGACGGTCTCTATCGCCTCGCCGGCGCCGATCCCAGCGCCAGCGTGCCCGCCGCGGCACCGCGCTTCCTGCAAGGCGAGGTGGAAGCATCGAACGTCAACGCACCGCGAGCCATGGTCGACATGATCGAGGTGCACCGCAGCTACGAAGCCGTGATGCGCGCGGTCAAGACCCTCGACGGCCTGCTCGCGCGCGCCACCCAGAGCCACGGAGGCTCGTGATCATGATCCGCGCGCTACACACCGCCGCCACCGGCCTCGACGCCCAACAGCTCGAGATCGACAACATCACCAACAACCTGGCGAACGTGAACACCACGGGCTTCAAACGAGCCCGCGCCGAGTTCCAGGACCTGCTCTACGAGAACCTGACGGCGCCCGGCACCGTGGACGCCGCCGGCACCGAGACCCCCACCGGCACCCAGATCGGCCACGGCGTGCGCACGGTGGCGATCCGGCGCTTCTTCGGGCAGGGCCCGGTGCGCAACACCGGCAACCCGCTGGACGTGACCATCGACGGCGACGGCTTCTTCCAGGTGACGCGCCCGGAAGGCGACATCGCCTACACGCGCGCCGGCGCCTTCAGCCTCTCCAGCCAAGGGCAGCTCGTCACCGCCGACGGCATTCCGATCGAGCCGTCGATCCAGATCCCGCCCGACGCCAGCGACATCACCATCTCGGCGGACGGAACCGTGTCCGCGATGCAACCTGGCCAGACCACACCCACCCAGCTCGGCCAGCTCACGCTGGCGCGCTTCGCCAACCCGCCCGGGCTGCAGGCGATCGGCGGGAATCTCTTCCTCGAGACCGCGGCCTCGGGTGCGCCGACCACCGGCAATCCGTCGAGCGATGGCCTCGGCATGCTCGAGCAGGGCTTCCTCGAAGGCTCGAACGTGAACGTGGCCGAAGAGCTGGTGAGCATGATCGTCGCCCAGCGAGCCTACGAGATCAATTCGCGCACGGTGCGCGTGGCCGACGAGATGATGCAGCTCGCCAACAACATGCGGTGATGCCGTGCTCCACGCGATTCGACGAGCTCCGATCCTCGCGCTGGCGATCTGGCTGGCGTCGCATGCCATTGCCGTTTCAGCGGCCGACGGCGGCGGACCCGGCGCCGCGCCCGTGGCGAACGCCCAGGACACGGTGCTGCGCTGGATCGCCGAGCGGCTGCAGGTTCCTGCCGAGCTGATCCGTGTCGAGGGCTTCGAGCTTCCCTTCGGTCTCGGCGCCGGTGACCACCTGGCGATCGTCGAGGACGGAAACGGTGCGCTGGTTGGCCCGCTCACGTTGCGGGGACGGGTGTCCGGTCGCGAAGGAAGTGATCGGCTCGTGAGCCTGCGCGGACGGGTGGCGCTCAAGCGCGAGCGGCTGCGCGTGGCGCGCGCGATCGCGCGTGGCCACGTGATCGAGCCGGAAGACGTCGTCGCCGATCTGGTGTGGGACGAAGGCGCACGCGAGCTACCCCTCGCCGAAGAAGTGATCGGCCTCGAAGCACGCCGCGCGATCCCAGCCAATCAATTGCTGCGCGCCACGGACGTAGCCGAGCCGACGCTGGTGAAGCGCGGTCAGCCGGTCAAGGTCGACTACCTGACGCCGGGCCTCACGGTGGTGGGCACGGGGCGGGCTCTCGGCGACGCACGGCGCGGCGAGCTGGTGCGCGTGGAGATGCCCGGTGCGCGACGCGTCATCACCACCAAGGTGATCGGCGAGGGGTGGGTACGCGCATCGCCCGACGCGCAACCCGTCCTGCTCGGGAGGAATCGATGAGCGGCACGAGGCTCGGGCCGCTGCGCGCGATCGGCGGTCGCGGTCGCATCCCGCTCGCGCTCGCGCTGGTGTGCGCTTGCGCGGCCCAAGAGCCACCTGCACCGGACGCGCCGGCCCTCGCGAGCGCACCAGGCGCGACGACGAGCATCCAGCCGCCGCCCGCCTCGCGTCCCGCGAGCATGGGCTCGCTCTGGCCCAGCGACGAGCAGGGCTACCTCTTCAGCGACCACAAGGCGCGGCGCGTGGGTGACTTGCTCACGGTGAAGATCGTCGAGCGCGCCGAAGCCTCGAAGGACGCCGGCACCAAGCTCAGCCGCGACAACGCCGTCGACGCCTCCATCGAGAATCTCTTCGGCCTCGAAAAATCGGTGGTGGCGAGTAACCCGTACGTGAACCCCGCCTCGCTCATCAAAGGCGAGATGTCGAACAAGTTCGAAGGCAACGGTTCGACCACGCGCAGCGACGACCTCACCACTCAGATGACGGTGGTCGTGGATCAGGTGTTGCCGAACGGCAATCTGGTGATTCGCGGCAGTCGCGTGGTGGGCCTCAACTTCGAGCAGCAGATCCTCACGCTGAGCGGTCTCGTCCGCCCCGAGGACATCGATTCTCAGAACACCGTGCTCTCGACCTACATCGCCAACGCCGACATCCGCTACGGCGGCAACGGCGTGGTCAACGACAAGCAACGTCCGGGTTGGTTCACGTGGCTTGTGGACTGGGTGTGGCCACTGTGAGCACGAGAAAGAATGGGAAGAACCAGGGCGTACTGCTCGCTGACGTTTTCTGCGGGGGGCTGTTCCAGCCCCCCGCCCCGGTCGAAGTGAATTCGACCGGGGCCCCACCCC
>CAYUSL010000187.1:0-9048 GCA_964447125.1 uncultured bacterium
GCCATCGGCAGCGTGCGCTCGTAGTCGTGGTCGTGACCGTTGAAGACGAGGTCGACGTGGTGACGATCCAAGATCGGCGTGAGCGCCGCGCGCAGCGCCTCGTTGCTGCCGTGCTTCGACGAGCTGTAGGGCGGGTGATGAAAGAAGAGTACGCGCCACTCTGCGCTGCTCGCTGCGAGGTCTGCTTCCAACCAGTCGAGCTGGGGACTGCCGGGGGCGAGCGATTGGTTCGAGTCGAGCGCGACGAAATGTACGGATCCCCAGTCGAATGCGTAGAAATGCGAGGTCCCGTCGACGGAGTTGGTGGGTAACACGGTGGCGGCGAGGAGCGGCGCTCCGCCACCGGTAGCCGCGTCGTGATTGCCGAGAGACGCGTAGACGGGCACGTGATCCAGGAGCGGCTCGTACGGCGCGAGAAACCGTGATTCCACCTGGCCATTCGTGCCTGCGCCGTAGGCGATGTCGCCGGTGTGCAGCACCAGCTCCGGCGCGACGCCGTCGATGCGCGCCACGATCTCCGACTCCTCGCTCGAGCCCGAGCCCGAATCACCGACCACCGCGAGACGGAACGCTTCGGTGCCGTCGCGAGGTGCCGTGTGCACGCTGTGATCCACGAGCGATGCAGGATCGTCACCGCCGGCGACTCGGATTCGATAATGGTAGGTCGAGTCCGGCTCGAGTCCCGTGAGCATCACGCGATGCTCCGTCGTCGCTTCCGCCTCGCTCACCGTGGCGCCGTAGCGCGCGTCGCTGCCGAGCTCGACTGTGCCGATCTCGGAAGCACCGGTGCGCCACGCGAGCGTCGCCGTAGTCGCGCTCACCCGACCGACGATCGGCCCATCGACGAGCCCAGCCGTTGCAGGCGCACCGGAGCTGCCGCCGCCACCGCAGCCCCCGCTCACGACCGCGGCGAGGACCGCGCCATGAGCCAGACCGCGCACGAACAGGAGCACGGGAGCGCGCTGATCGCAGCCGCGGAAGATGGCGCGACGATGCGATCGTTCGATTCGAGCTTCGACCATGGCGGTGTGCGCGTTGCAGCGCGCGTCGAAGTATCGTAGGCAGGGCTCCGAGGCACCATCGACCGAATGTTGGATCTTCCGCGAGGCAAAACGATGCCCGGCTCGAAACCCGCGATTCGACTTCTCGATGGTGGCTTCTACGCCGTCGACCCGTTCGCCGCGTTCCGCTGGATGCGTCGCCACGAGCCCGTCTACTGGGACGAGACCGCCAAGCTCTGGGGCATCAGCCGCCACGCCGACGTCATGCACGTGTCGGCGCATCCCGAGCTCTTCTCGTCCGCGGGCGGCTCGCGCCCCGACGCCGAGCCGTTCCCGACCATGATCAACATGGACAATCCGCAGCACAACTTGCGGCGCTCGCTGGTGAACAAAGGCTTCACGCCGCGCCGCGTGGCGCAGCACGAGCCGTTCCTGCGTGCCACGGTGAATCGCTTGATCGACGCGATGCTGCCGCTCGGCCACTGCGATTTCGTCCAGGCACTCGCGGCGCCGTTGCCGATGATCATGATCGGCACGTTGCTCGGCTTTCGCGCCGAGGATCGCAAGCGGCTTCAGAGATGGTCCGACGACATGGTCGCGGGCAGCGCCGCGGGCGCACCCGACGACGTGGCTGCCGCTGCCGCCATCGCCCTCGTCGAATACCGCGAGGCGTTCGACGCCATCGTCGCCAACCGCCGCGCGCACCCGCGTGACGACCTCATGAGCATCCTCGCCAACGCCACGGACGATGCCGGCGAGCCCCTCGATGACTACGCGCTGCTCCACGAATCGCTGCTGCTCCTGATCGGCGGAAACGAGACCACCCGCAACGTGATGACGGCGGCGATGGCGGAGCTCGCTCGCGAGCCAGACCAGCGGCGCAAGCTCGTCGCCGATCCCAGCAAGATCACGGTTGCCGTGGAAGAGTTCCTGCGCTGGGGCTCGCCGGTCATCAACATGAATCGCACGGCCACGGAGGACGTCGAGCTTCGCGGCCAGCGCATCCGCGCCGGCGACAAGCTGCTCCTGCTCTACCCCTCGGCGAACCGCGACGAGGAAGTCTTCGCCGACCCCGACCGCTTCGACGTGGCGCGCGACCCCAATCCGCACGTGGCTTTCGGCGGTCACGGCGCTCACCATTGCCTGGGCGCCAATCTCGCGCGCCTCGAGATCCGCGTGACCTTCGAGGAGCTGTTGCGCCGCATCCCCGACTTCACGCTCGCCCCCGGCGCCGAGCTCTCCTATCTACCGTCCAATTTCGTGCGCGGGATCGAGCACCTCGCCATCGACTTCACCCGCCAGAATCCCTGAGCGTCGCGACGTGCGCACCTCGTTCGCTTGCAGGCGTCTCGGGCGCGGCGGATGCTGGTGCGCATGACGAGTGGACATGGCACCCGCCGGCGCGACTCGGACACCGAGTTGCTCTACGACGCCACGGTCCCCACGCCGAGTCACGCCGAGCGCGCGCGCACGCTGGCGACCTCGATCCGAACCGGCACGCTCGCGACCGTCGCCGAGGACCCCGCGGGTTATCCGTACGGGTCGTTCGTCACGTTTGCCCTCGACGAGGGTCACCCGGTCTTCCTGATCTCCGATCTGGCCGAGCACACCCGCAATCTGCGCAACGATGCGCGCGCCTCGCTGCTCGTCGCCGAGTCGCAGCGTGCCGATCCGCTGGCCAACGGACGCGTGACCATGATCGGCGATTGCCGAAGGTTGACCGACGCGGGCGAGCTGGATCGCGCCCGTGACGCGTTCCTCGCCGTCCATCCAAATTCGGTGTACTACGCGAATTTCGGTGATTTCGGGTACTGGCGCCTCGCCGTATCCGCAGTGCGGTACATCGGCGGCTACGGGCGGATGTCGTGGGTGGACGCCTCGGCGTTCCTCGCCGCCGAGCCCGATCCCCTGGCCCCCCATGCGGCACGCATCCTCGAGCACATGAACGCCGACCACGCCGACGCGCTGGCGCTCTACTGCCGTGCCTTCTCCAAGGCCACGGACACCAGCGCCGCAACGATGACGACCGTGGACCGCTACGGCTTCGAGATGTCGGCGGTGACAGCCGCGGGACCGCGGCCGATCCGCCTCGCCTTCACCCGCGAGGTGCGCACCGCCGACGACGCGCGCCGCGAGCTCGTGGAGCTCGTCGCCCGCGCCCGCACCTCGCTGCGGTGACCGGGCGCAGCACGCAGCCGGCCTCGCTTTACCGCTTTGCCACGAGATCCAGCGCCAGCGATGGTGCAGCCGCGTCGACTCCCGGCGGATTGGCCCAATCGATGGCGCCGTTGGCGAAGCGCGCCACCAGCCGCGGCAGCACGATCTTGCCCCACGCGCGGTCGAAGTAGGCGTACGCGCGGTCCCAGGCTTCACCCTCGCCCCATCCCTGATGGGTGATGCGCACGCGCGTGCGGTCCGGCGCCAGCGACTCGAGCTCGACGGTCACCTGCGTGCGCTGGCCGCGGATCTCGGGAATCTCGGGCGGCGCGTTCCACGTGTACGAGAACCGCTTTTCCGGTTCGAAGCTCAGGATCCGCATGCCCTCGGAGCCGCGCAGCCCGGCCGGGGCCTCCGGCTTGAAGTAGAGCTCGTACGCGCCATCGACGCGTGGCTCGATTCGCGCCTCGGGCGCGAAGAAGGTCGTGGCGCCTTCGGTGGTGGTCCAGGCCTTCCAGACGTCGGCAGTCGGCGCGGCGACGATCACCTCGCCTCGCAACACCCGCTCCCGTGCGCCGGCGGTGCCGCCGAGGCAGAGCGTTGTCGAGATCCACGCAGCGACGACGAGCAAGCTCCGGATCGATCGGTTCATGGTTCCTCCTTTGGTTCCTCGGATTCGCCGATGAGGTTTCGACAGGCATCCACGAAGCAGCGTCCCAGCACGGTGTTCCAGCCTTCGTCGTAGGACTTCCGTGCGGCGTCGGCGCGCTCCAGCAACCGCTCCCAGTGACGATGCTCGACCGCCACCAACGTGCCGGCCTCGTCGGCGGTGAACGTGATTTCCACCTCCTGGGCCGTGCTCGCGTCGCGACCGGGATGCCACGACATCACGAAGCGCGCGGGTGGCTCCCAGACTTGAATCACGCCCCAGCGAAAACGCTCGCCGTCGTCGCGCAGCTCGTAGACGTCGCCGCCCACCCGCGGCTCGATGCCGCACGAGACCGCACGGTCGTGGGAGATCGAATGACCGAGAAACGGCCACCACCGGCTCATGCCCTCGGTGAAGAGCCGGAACGCACGCGCGGGAGGCAGCGGCACCAGCACCGACTTCCGAACGGGCTCGATGGGTGCGGGGAACGGGATCACGTTGCTCACGACGACCTCCGCGTCCGGCGCGGTGCGCGCCGCTTGGTTCGCACGGGTTTCGCGGCAGCGGCCGCGATGGCGCGTGCCTCCGCTTCCGCCTCGGCGCGAAAGGCGTCGAGCACGTCGGTCCAGAACGAATCCAGATAGGACCGCAGCAGCGCCAGGCCCGCCTGATCCACGCGGTAGATGCGTCGCGTGCCGTCCCGACGCGCGCTCACGAGCTTGGCGCCCTCCAGCACCTTCAGGTGCTGGGAAACCGCCGGGCGCGAAACCGGCAACCCTTCGGCAATCTCGCCCACCGTACGCGGGCCGCTGCGCAACCGCTCGAAGACGGTGCGCCGAGTAGGATCGGCGAGGGCGATCAAGGCCTCTGCGTAAGCCATAGCTTACGTAAGCATCTACTAACGTAGTAGTCGCGTCAAGCACACCGTGCTACCAGGCGACGCAGGAAGGTGAATCACACGCGTGAAGCATCGATGGGGCGCCGTGATCGGCGAGTTGCTCGCGGCGCGCGGCCTCTCCCCCGGCGATCTGGCCCAGCGACTCCGCGAGCGTGATCGGGAATGGAGACCCGATTCGGCTGCTACTCGACCACGGTGCCTATGCCCACACCGACCCCACCGCCCGACGCTCGGCGCTTCACCTGCTCACCAGGCTCGATCCCGACCATGCGGACATCGCCCGCGCGGAACGTGTTCTTCAGCAAGGCGTGGACGTGGACACGCGTTACGCGGGCGGGCCGACGCCGTTCTTCGAGGCCCTACAGTCGGGCAATTGGTCGATGGCGCGATTCCTGCTCGACCGCGGGGCCCAAATCAACCGACGCGACGCGCGCGCCCACCGCGATCTTCTGTGCGGCAGCGCGCGGCCGTTCAGCGCGAGCGAGCTCCTCGCGCGGCCCGGGGATCTCGCGAGTCTCGAATCCAGCGGCTTGGGCTGGCTGATCGCGTACGTCCGCAAGATGGCCGCGGGCGAGCGCTTCGGTGTCAGCGAGCTCTTGCGCGGCAACGCCGTCGTGCATCGCCGTGGCGATCCGCCGGCGGGCGCGTGAGCCCGCTGCGATCCAGATCACGAGCTGAGCCAGGGCGACGGACCGCGCCGCCCGCCGCGATGCGTGCACGGCTCGCACCGCGCAAGTCCGCGCCCTGGTGTCAGGCTTCGATAGCATGCTCACTTCGACGGCACTGGCGCTGTCGCCTTCTCCAGCCGGCCGTTGGTGATGCGCAGGCAGACTTCCTTCTCCTGACGAATGAAGCCTTGGCCGCTGCATTCGTTGGTGCCGTGGCAGCCGTGCGCCCGACAGCCTTCGGCGCTGCAATCCCCCGTGCCTTTGCACTTGTTGATGCCCCAGCACGGCACCTTGCCGCCGTCGTCCTTGGGCGCGTCGGCCGCTTTCACGATCATGGGCACCGCCAAGGCACCGGCAAGCGCAGCAGCCAGCATCGTCTTCGACTTCAGGCTCATGGCACATCCTCCTCGAAGCGGCGCTCCGCATCCGAGGAACGCGCCGCGGTTGGTGTGAGAACTTCCAGCTCGACCAGCGAGCGAAATGCCGCAATCCAGTCGTTCACCGGGGACGGCTCTTCCGCGGCTTCGGCCGCTCGCTCGTAGGCCTCGGCGAGCGACGTGTCACCGGCGAGGGCGAGCTCGACGAGCGAGGCTTCCAAGGCACCGATCGTCGAGAGCCGCGCGGCGAAACCCACGCGGTGGATCAGCACGATCTGCGAGCGATCTTCGAGCGCAACGTCGACGTCTTCGTCCGGCACGTCGTGGAGCCGCCACAGGTCCGCAATCGGCCAGCGCGAGCGGACCAAGCCGGTGCCGGGGCGCGCTCGCACGCGAAGATCGAGCACCGCCGCGGGATCGAGAACGCGCAACGCGCTCCACGTGAGCGGCTCGGCGTCGCCCGCCACAAAGGCCTCTGCGAGATGGCGCTCGGCGCGGGCCAGATCCGGCAGGAATGGCAGCGCGCACGTCAGCTCGTCTCCTTCGAGAAAGTCCGCGAATCGATCTCCCGCGTGACCGAGGTCGAACGAGCGGGGCACGCAGCGCGTGAGATAGCGACGCACCAACGCGTGGAACGGGCCATCACCGATGATCCGGGCCACGGCCCGGTACTCGAGCTGCAACGCATCGACGATGCGTGCCAGATAGCCGTGCTCGTAGACGTGCCAGCGCTGAGCCTTGCTGCCCTGCGGGGGCGGACGGATCAGCGCGTCACGCGCGACGGCGCCGAGCGGCTGCTGGAACGCCAGGTGGCCGATCACCGCCGCTTGCATGTCGCGCATCGCCGAGGCCATCGCTCAGACCCTCGCGAACGCGTGGACGCGCGAGCGGGTGGTCGCGCGCAATGCAGTCCGCGGATGGGCTTCGCGCCCCGCGAGCGCATGGCGCGCGATGGCCTCCGCCTTCCGCGACTCGACCCACACCGCTTCCAGGCTGGGGATCTGCGCGTCCCACTCGACGAGGCACGGCGCGGGACCGAAGCGACGCACCGCAGCGGCATAGAGCGACCAGACTTCGTCGCGCACCGCCTGATCGTGCGTGTCGATGACGTAGTCGCCGTGGTCCTCGTGGCCGGCGAGATGAAATTGGCGTACCCGCTCAGGCGGGATCTGCTCCAGATAGGCGTGTGGATCGAGACCGTGATTCCGCGCGTTGACGTAGAGGTTGTTGACGTCGAGCAACAGGTCGCAGTCGGCCTCTTCTGCGACCGCCGCCACGAACTCCGCTTCACCCAGCGTCGAGTCCGCCCACTCCACGTAGCTCGACACGTTCTCGAGCACGATGCGGCGGCCGAGCACGTCCTGAACCACGCGCACCTTCGCAGCCACGCGCCGCACCATTTCGTCGGTGCGCACCAGCGGCAGCAGGTCGTGGCTCGAGTGCCCGCCCAACGAGGACCAGCACAGGTGATCGGACACCACCGCCGGCTGAATCCACCGCACCAGCTCGACGAGGCGCCGCAGGTAGGCCGGGTCGAGGGGATCCGCAGAGCCGATCGAGAGCGACACGCCGTGACAGGCGATCGGATAGTCACGCCGCACGCGCTCCAGCACGTGGCGCGGTCTGCCCCCGGACACCATGAAGTTCTCCGAGATCACTTCGAACCACGGCACCGGCGGATGCTCGTCGAGGATCTCGTCGAAGAACTCTTTGCGAAGCCCGATCCCGCATCCTTGCAATCGTTCCATCGCTGCCTCCGCACTCGAGTCGAACGAGCATCGGAAAACGTTTCAGCCCGATCGTCGGCGTCGAGCAGGCTGCTGAAAAACTCGCAGTCGCGAGTTTTTCGAGCCTGCCGATGCTTCCTCGGGGGTCTGTTCCAGACCCCCGCCCCACGAAAAACGCGGTTTTCGTGGGGCCCCACCCCCGAGTCGACTCGCTACGCTCGTCGGCGCGCCTCTGGCGCGTGCCTTTTTCAGCAGCCTGCTGGCTCTGCTCGCGGATCCACGGAGCGCGATCGCCCGCCACGGCCGAGCCGTAGCGGGCGGTGACGACAACGAGCGAGCGACGATCAGCGCGGCGGCACGAGCGGCGGACGAACCCCCGGAACACCGAGCCTCACACGGTAGAGGTTCGAGCGGGCAGTCATGTAGAGCGTGCGCCCATCGGCGTCTCCCCACGCGAAGTTCGCGGGCAAATCGAGGGGCGAGATCGTCCCGAGATGTTTTCCTTCTGCCGAGATCACCCAGAGACCACCGGGACCGGACACGTACAAATTCCCTTTCCGATCCACCTTGAGGCCGTCCAGGGCTTCTGCGCCAGGGGCACCCGCCATGTCGAAGAACACCGTGCCGTTCGCGAGCGTGCCGTCGGGCTTCACCTCGAAACGCTTGATGATCTTCGCGCTCTCGTCCCAGTTGTCGACGTAGAGAAACTTTTCATCCGGCGAGAAAGCCAATCCGTTCGGCCCCCGCAGCGAGGCGTCGACGAGCGTGAGCTTGCCGTCGAAGTAGCGATAGACGCCAGTAACGTCGAGCTCACGCCGGGGATCGTCGTAGAACTTCGGCAGCCCGAACGGCGGATCCGTGAAGTAGAGCGCGCCGTCGGATTTGTAAACGAGGTCGTTGGGACTGTTGAGACGCTTGCCGTCGTAACGGTCGGCGAGCACCGTGAGCTGGCCGTTTCTCTCGAGCCGCGAAATTCGGTGATTGCCGTGCTCGCAGATCGTGAGCAGGCCGTTGGAATCGAGCGTGAGCCCGTTCGATCCCGGCTGCCCGTACTCGCCGATGTCCACGCCAGCGTAGCCGCTGTGGGTGCGGAACACGGTCACGGCGCCGTCGAGTGGCGACCAGCGATAGATGACGTTGTTGTTGGGCTCGCTGAAGAGCAGATAGCCGTCGGGATGCCAGACCGGTCCTTCGATGAAGTCGAAGCCGGAGGCGAGGCGCTCGACCCGCGTGCCTGGCGGGACGATCTCGTCGAAGGCGGGATCGAGCCTCTCGAAGCGCGCCTCCACCGGCACACCGAGCGCCGCACGCGTCGGCGCGTAGAGATCGAGCGTCGCGCTGCGCACCCAGATGAAGTTCCCAGGCGGCTCGGAAAGCGGCCCATTGGCTCCCAGCACCGCGATCTCGAAGCGCTGCCCGGGTTTGGCGTCGCGGGTGAGCAACACGCGGTTCGGCGCGTTGAAGCCGGCGATCGCCGAGCCGCCCACCTGTCCGAGCACCAGCGGCTGCACTCCATCCACCGTGACCTCGGCGTAGTCGTCGATCACGATCTCGAAGAACACCGTCGAGCC
>CAYUSL010000187.1:9148-11292 GCA_964447125.1 uncultured bacterium
TCACTTCTTCGAACCAGTGCGGGACTCCATTCGGGACGATCACCACGTCGCCTTTGGTGAGCGTGTGCCGCTCGCCTCCCTCGATGCGAGCGCCGCGTAGCTCGTCGGGCGCCGTCGTCTTCGCGTCCACCGCGCGACCGCCCGTCACGAACGTCGCGTGGCCCTCCACGACGTAGATCACGTCGGTATCGCGGGTGTGGATCTCCGCCACGCCGGCTGCCTCGCGATGACTCGCGTGGACTTTGTAGAGCGGCGTCTCACGGATCATCGCCGCTTTGGCGAAGTTCGCGGCCATGGTCTTCGCCGGTATCACCGTCGCGGTCGATTCTTCGCCGGCAGCAAGAGTCACCTGCGGCGGGATCGTGACGAGCAGGCCGGTCAATGCGAGCCAACGTCTCATGGATGCCTCCGATACGACGACGAGCGCGCGGTCTCGCGGCTCGTGCCTCAGTCGAGCACCAACCGCGGACGTTACGTGGCGAGCGAGGGACGACGGCGCGACAGCGTGTGAGGCTGCGGACGCATCGCCCGGGACCGTCGAGTGACCTTCGAGTTGCCTTCGATCGCCGGTCGCCTATCTTGCGCGCGCACCGGCGCCGCGCACCGAGCTTCCGGCTGCCGCCGCGCCCCCGAGGCCCGCCGTGTCGACCCCCGAAAATCCGTTCCAAGGCCGCATCCCACCCAGCTCGACCGCCGGCCGTTTGCCGGTGGTCGCCCTCGACGACCTCGTGCACCGCCCCGTGCTGACGGCACCGGATTGCATGACGTTTCCGTGTGCGCAGGACTGCTGCAGCCACGGTGCGGACGTGTGGCCCGCCGAACGCGAGGCGCTCATCGACGCCGGCCATGCCCGTGCGGAGCAATTCACCGGTCCGGAGCCCGATGAGGACGGCGACTGGCTCTATCGGACTGCCGTCGGCCCGCTCGGCTGCGTGTTCCTAGCCGAGGCAGGTCGCGGCTGCGGCCTGCACTTCACCGGGCTCAAGCCCGAGGTCTGCCGCGTGGTGCCGCGCGACCACGACGAAGCCGAAGAGCTGCGCGACGACGGCCAGCTCCCGTGCTTCACGTCGTGGCGATTCGGCTGAGGCGCCGCGGGTGAGCCGCGGACCGCGTTCGCCGGCAGCGCGTTTGCGACGCTCGCGAGCAGCGTGAGAGAATTTTTTCTCGTCGCCTGCTCGCATCGATGCGCATTTCCCCGTCGCGCGCGAGATCCGTCGCGCCACTCGAGGTGTCTCCGTGAGATCGTCTCGCCTTCGTTCGACTCTTCCCCTCGTGGTTCTCGCCGCCGCATTCACGATGGGCGCCGAGGAATGCCAACCCGACGACTACGTCGCGCCGTGGCCGCAGTCGAACGTGGAAGCACCCACGTACGACGAATCCGGCTCCGCTGGCGCGTTACGCGCCAAGGCCGAGGATTACGACGCCTGGCACCTCGCGTGGCATCAGCCCGATCACGGCGGCACCATCACCGCTTACTTCGCCGATCCCGCACGCACCACGTTCGACCACATCGCCGAGTTCGGCGACAGCACCATCTGGACCGGCACCTATCTCGCGAGCCAGTCGTTCCGCTACCACGTCACGGGCGACCCGCAAGCGAAGACCAACGCCATCCGAATGGTCGGCACCCTCGACGGCCACCTGCACGTGACGGGCGCCACTGGCTACATCTCGCGCTACTGGGGAACGCAGGCCACCTCGTCGGTCTATCAAGGCGACGCGTGGTGCGAGACCCAGGAGCGGTGCCACCACGTGGAGACCGGGCCGTATGCCGGTGACTTCTGGTGGGGCGAGACCAGCCGCGACCAATACACCGGCTGGATCCTCGGAATGGCCACGGCGTACGACCTGATCGACGACGCCCCCACGAAAGCCACCATCGCCGCCGACGTCCTCGAAGTCTTCAACATGCTCGCCGACAACAACTGGCTGATCATCGCCGAGGACGGTCAGCCGAGCAGCGTCGCTCCCAACATGCTGCCGTCGCAGCAGATGGTGTTCTCACTCGTCGCCTACCACGTGAGCGGCGACAGCCGCGCGTTGGGCGAGGTGAAGAAGCTGGTGGCCGACGGCGCCCGCACCGGCTTCGAGCTCGCCGGCATCGACATCTTCAACCGCTACAGCCAGTACTACTCGAACAACCT
>CAYUSL010000188.1:0-11263 GCA_964447125.1 uncultured bacterium
GTCGACATCCTGCGCGTGCAGGAGATCCGCGGCTGGGAGCGCGCCACGCGCCTGCCCAACACGCCCACCTTCGTGAAGGGCGTCATCAACCTGCGCGGCACGATCGTGCCGATCATCGACCTGCGCGAGCGTTTCGGTCTCGACTCCGCCGATTACGGCCGCACGACGGTGGTGGTGGTCGTGAAGGTCGAGCGCGGCGAGAGCAGCCGCGTCATGGGCGTGGTCGTGGACGCGGTGTCCGACGTCTACAACCTGCCCGAGAACGAGATCAAGGAGACGCCGGACTTCGGCACCGCCTTGGATGCGCAGTTCGCCAAGGGTCTCGCGACCGTGGACAAGAAGATGATCATCCTCCTCGACATCGATCGCCTACTGAACGAGCGCGAGCTCATCTCGCTGGACGTGCAAACCCACTGAACGCCACCCGAGCAACCCGCGCTCGGAACCGAAGGAGAACGAACACATGCCGACCGCCAAGAGCCGAGCGCAGACCGCGAAGGCCAAGCCCAAGACGCGCAGCGCCGCTTACGAGGTGAAGCGACGCGTAGCGCGAGCACCCAAAGCCGACCCGCGAGCCGACGAGGTGGCGCGCCTGCACACCACGCTCGACGGCGTGAAAACGGCGATCATGACCGTGGATCGCGATCTGGTCGTGACGTTCGTGAACAAGGCGTCGCTCGAGTTGCTGCGCGGCATCGAGCCCGTGCTGCAGAAGGTTTTTCCGGGATTCGCTGCCGACCGCGTGCTCGGAACCTGCATCGATTCTTTCCACGCCAATCCGGAGCGCCAGCGGCGGTTGCTGGGCGACGTGCGGAACCTGCCGCACGACGCCGAGATCAACATCGGCCCGCTGCGCATCCGACAGCACATCAGCGCCGTTTACGATGCCGCCGGCAACTACGCGGGCAGCACCCTCGAATGGCAGGACATCACGGCGGCGCGCGAGGTCGAGCTGCAAAACGCCGCCTACAAAGCGGCCGCGGAAGCCGTCGGGAAATCGCAGGCCGTCATCGAGTTCAACATGGACGGCACGGTGATCACGGCCAACGACAACTTCCTCAACGCCCTCGGCTACCGGCTGGACGAGATCAAGGGTCAGCACCACAGCTCGTTCGTCGAACCCGCCTTCCGCGCCAGCCCCGAGTACCGCGCGTTCTGGGAGAAGCTCAATCGCGGCGAGTACGACGCCGGCGAGTACAAGCGCGTCGGTAAGGGTGGCAAAGAAGTCTGGATCCAGGCGTCCTACAACCCGATCCTCGATCTCAACGGAAAGCCGTTCAAGGTCGTGAAATACGCCACGGAGATCACCGACAAGAAGCTCGCCATCGCCGACAGCGTGCGCGTGATGCAGAGCATGGCCGCCGGAGACCTCGCGGACCGCATGGTGGGGACGTACGTCGGCGAGTTCCAGCAACTGAGCGCCGCGATCAACGCGTGCATCGACAACCTCAAGAACATGGTGGGTCAGATCAACGAAGCGTCGACCCAGATCACCAAGGGATCGAACGAGATCTCGACCGGCAACGCCGACCTCAACAACCGCACCCAGCAGCAAGCGTCCGCGCTCGAGGAGACGGCGGCCAGCGTCGAGGAGATGACCAGCACGGTGAAGCAGAACGCCGACAACGCGCAGCAAGCGAATCAGCTCGCATCGAGCGCGCGCCAGGTGGCCGAGAAAGGCGGCGCGGTGGTCGGGCAGGCGATCTCCGCGATGGCCGAGATCAACGCCTCCAGCAAGAAAATCGCAGAGATCATCGGCGTCATCGACGAGATCGCTTTCCAGACCAACTTGCTCGCGTTGAACGCGGCCGTGGAGGCGGCTCGCGCCGGTGATCAGGGTCGGGGTTTCGCGGTGGTGGCCGCGGAAGTGCGCAACCTCGCACAGCGTTCGGCGGCGGCGGCCAAGGAGATCAAGGCGCTCATCAACGAGAGCGTCGGCAAGGTCGACGAGGGCAGCAAGCTCGTGAACCGCTCGGGTGAGACGCTCGCCGAGATCGTCGCGGGCGTGAAGAAAGTGAGCGACATCATCGCGGAGATCGCCGCTGCCAGCGAGGAACAGGCCAGCGGGATCGAGCAAGTCAACAAGGCCGTCATGCAGATGGACAAGGCGACACAGGAGAACGCGGCACTGGTGGAAGAGTCCGCGGCGGCCAGCGAGTCGATGGCCGACCAGGCGCGCGGCCTCGATCACCTGATGGCGTTCTTCCGCACGGATCTGGCCCAGACGGCGGCAGCCAACAACGCGCCGCCCGTCAAGGCCGCCGAGGCCAAGCCGGTGCACGCTCCTCAGCGCTCGATGGCACGTGCGAGCGAGCCGCACCGTCCCGCCCCCAGAGCGGTCGCGGCAAGCCACGAGGAGCACTGGGAGGAGTTCTGAGGCGAGGGATCGGCGGCGAGGTCCGCACGCCGCTGGAGGACGTCCGCGCTATGCGACGAGGCCCTGGTGATGTGGAAATGGACGAATCTCCGAAGCGTGCAGACCAAGCTCGTGCTCAGCTTCCTCACGCTGGGCATCGGCGGGATGTCCCTCGTCGCCATCCTCGCGTCTCGCGACAGTCAGCGCGCGCTCCTCGACAAGACCGGCATCGCCTTTCGGGCCGAAGCTGAAAACGTCCTCGCGATCATCGATCGCAATCTGCACGACCGGGTGGGCGACGTCCGCGCCATGGCGAGCTCGCCAGCGGCGCTGGGCGCGCCCGCCGACCTAACACGCGCCGCCAACCGCAACGTCGAAGCCTACGGCGTCTACGATCTCATCGTGGTCGCCGACGGCGACGGCAGCGTAATCGCAGTCAACGACGTCGATCCGGCCGGTAAGCACATCGACACGGCGCGGTTCCTGGGCCGGAACGTCGGCAACGAGGAGTGGTTTCGGAAGGCGGTCGCGAGCAGCAAGGCGAGCGACCCGATCTACGCCAGCGATTTCTACGTCGACGCCTGGATCGTCGACACCTTCCAGTCGAACGGCTTCGCGCTCAACTTCGCCGCTCCCGTTCGTGACCCGGACGGGCGTGTGGTTCGCGTGTGGTCGAACCGAGTCGCGTACGACCGCGTCGCGATGGCGGCGATGACGCAACTGCGCACCAGCCTGGAAGCGCGCGGCCTGCGCGGCGTCGAGACCCAGCTCCTCGATCGCAGGGGCTTGGTGCTGGACGACGTCGACGAGTCGGCGGAGGGCAAGCTCAATCTCGTCGAAGCCGGCCTTCAGGCCGCCATGCTCGCTGCTCGCGGCGAGGCCGGATACGTCGTCGAGCCGCACCGGCGGACGCACCTCCCACAGATCAACGGCTACGCCCAGGAGGTAGGTTTCGAGGGCTACGCAGGCCAGGGCTGGATCGCCCTGGTGCGACAAGACTTGGGCGAGGCCACAGCCGCTGCGACGGCGCTGCGCAACCACCTCCTCGCAATCGCGATCGCGGTGTGCGCGGCGATCACGTTGGCGGCGATCGTGGTGGCGCGACGCATTGCGCGCCCCTTGGTCGAGACCGAGCGGGTGCTGGAAGGCGTCGCCCTCGGCGATCTCCGCAACCAGGTCGAGGTGCGATCGTCCGACGAGATCGGCCAGATGGGGCATGCGCTCAACACCGCCATCGAGAAGATCCGCGCGATGGTCGTGGAGATTCGCGCATCCGCCGCGTCGATCACGCAGGGAGCCGGCGAGATCTCGTCGGGCAACGCGCACCTGAGCGATCGCACTCAGAAACAGGCATCGGCGCTGGCGGAGACCGCCGCCACGTTCGAGCAGATGACCAGCTCCGTGAAGCAGAGCGCGGACAACGCCCAGCACGCCAACCGCCTCGCCTCCGGCGCACGCGACGTCGCCGATCGGGGCGGCAAGGTGGTCCGCGAGGCGATGTGCGCCATGGCCGGCATCGACGACTCGAGCAAGAAGATCGCCGAGATCGTGGGCGTCATCGACTCCATCGCGTTCCAGACCAATCTGCTCGCGCTCAACGCTGCCGTGGAAGCCGCGCGCGCAGGCGAGCAAGGCCGCGGCTTCGCCGTGGTCGCAGGCGAGGTCCGCAATCTGGCGCAGCGTTCCGCCACCGCGGCCAAGGAGATCAAGACGCTCATCCGGGAGAGCGTCGGCAAGGTGGCTGAAGGTCGCGCGCTCGTGGATCAGTCCGGCGAGAGCCTGCGGGAGATCCTCGCGAGCGTGGCGAAGGTGAGCGACATCATCGCCGAGATCGCCGCCGCCACCGAGGAGCAGGCCTCGGGCATCGATCAGGTCAACACCACGGTCGTTCAGATGGACACGACCACTCAACAGAACGCGGCTCTGGTGGAGGAGGCCGCGGCGGCGAGCGCAAGCATGGCCGACCAGGCGCACACCCTCGATCGCTTGGTGGCGTTTTTCCGCGTGAGCGACGACGCCGCGCGGCCGTCGAGTCGCCACGCGGGGCCCGGCGAAAAGGTACCGGCGCGACTCGCATCCCCGAAACCGGCGCAGCCATCCCCCGTGGTCCGTCCCCTCGCGCCCGCCGCGGCGCTCGACGTGCCGCACCAGCCTCCGTCTCGAACCGACCAAGCGAGCGACGAGCAGTGGGAAACGTTCTGAGCTTCGATCGATCGTCCACGTCGCTCACAGAGCCTCACACGAGCACGCGGCGCGCGCCGATCCCCGCCCTTCTTCTGCCGTCCTTGATCGAGGAACCCCATCGATGAACGCCGGCCAAACCATCTCTTCCAACGATTACGTGCTCTCGACTCGCGATTTCGATCGCCTGCGAAAGGTCGTCTACTCCGAAACCGGCATCCGGCTCACGGAGCAGAAACGCGACCTCGTCTACAACCGCGTGGTGCGGCGACTTCGGGCGCTCGGGCTCAAAGGGTTCGGTCCGTACTGCGACCTGGTCGAGGACGATGCCAACGACGAGATCGAGCAGCTCGTCAACGCCATCACCACCAACGTGACGTCGTTCTTCCGCGAGCACCATCACTTCGACTTCCTGCTCGAAGAGCTGCTGCCACAGATCGCCGCCACCAAGGGCGAGCGCCGCCTGCGCGTGTGGTCCGCCGGCTGCTCGAGCGGCGAGGAGCCGTACTCCATCGCCATCACGCTCGCGGAGAGCGGTCTCCTCGAGCGCAGTTGGAACGTGAAGGTGCTCGCGACCGACATCGACACCGAGATCCTCGGGCGCGCGGCCAGCGGCATCTACGTGCGCGGCAAGATGGAAGGCATCACACCCGAGCACGAGCACCGCTGGTTCCTGCGGGGATCCGGGCCGAACGAGGGATCGCGGCGCGTGCGCCGGGAAGTCCGCGAGCTCATCACCTTCCGCCAGCTCAACCTCATGGGGGAGTGGCCCATGAAGGGCCCATTCGACTTCATCTTCTGCCGGAACGTGGCGATCTACTTCGACCGAGCGACACAGGAACGCCTCTTCCGTCGCTACTGGGAGCTGCTCGACCCGCATCACGGGCACCTCTTCATCGGTCATTCCGAATCGCTCGCCACCATGCAGGACCTCTTCAAACCCTGCGGCAACACGATCTACCGCCGCTCATGCTGAGCCCCGCATCCCGCATTCCCGAGCCACCCGGCAGCTCGCCACCCGAGCCGTTGCCGGGGTTCTCCCACATCACGCGCTACTGGGACCCCATGCACGGCACGTACGCAGCCAAGATCCTGCCTGGCGAGTACTACGTCACGCGCCACCAGGAGCTGATCGTCACGGTGCTCGGTAGCTGCGTCTCGGTGTGCGTGCGCGATCCGCTGCGGCGGATCGGCGGCATGAACCACTTCATGCTGCCGAGCCATTCCACCAACGGCGGCGGCTGGGAGGTGGACGATCCATCGCAAGCGACTCGCTACGGCAGCTTCGCGATCGAGACCCTGCTCAACGAGCTCATCAAGCGCGGCTCGCGCCGCCGCGACCTCGAGATCAAGGTCACGGGCGGCGGCGCCGTGCTCGCCGGCATGACCAACGTCGGCAAGATGAACGTGGCGTTCGCCCGCGAATTCCTGAAGGCCGAAGGGCTTCACGTCGTGGGCGAGGACGTCGAGGACATCTATCCGCGCAAGGTCTACTACCAGCCGCTGACGGGCCGCGTTCGCGTCCTCAAGCTCAAGAAGCTGGCCAACGACACGATCTTCCAGCGGGAGAAAGCCTACGCCACCGTGCTCCACGCCGAACCGCGGCGCGGTGCCGTCGAGCTCTTCTGAGAAAGCGAATCGCTCATGCCGATCACCGCCACCGTGATGCGCAATCGCTCCAACGACGACCCCAAGCGCCGCGCCCGCGTGCTGATCGTGGACGACTCGGCGCTCATGCGGCGGCTCCTGACGGAGATCCTCGGCGCGGCCCCCGATCTCGAGGTCGTGGGGACCGCGCCCGATCCGTTCGTGGCGCGCGACAAGATCAAGGCGCTCGAGCCGGACGTGCTCACCCTCGACGTCGAGATGCCACGCATGGATGGCCTCAAGTTCCTGGCGAACCTCATGCGGCTGCATCCCATGCCCGTGGTGATGGTGTCGTCGCTGACCGAGAAAGGCGCGGACGTGACCCTCGAGGCGCTGGCGCTGGGCGCGGTGGACTTCGTGTCCAAGCCCAAGATCGACCAGGCCCGCGGCCTGGAAGCGTGCGCCGAGGAAGTTGTGGCCAAGGTGCGGGCCGCCGCAGGGGCGCGAGTGCATTCCCGCGATCGTGCCGTGACCGCAAGCACCCTGCAGGTCGAGACCAAGCTCTCCGCCGACGCGGTCCTCGGGCGCTCGGTCGTTCGCGGGCATTTCCGGACCACCGACCGCATCATCGCCATCGGAGCCTCCACCGGCGGCACCGAGGCCATCCGCGAGGTGCTGGATCGGATGCCCGCCGACGCGCCCGGCATCCTCATCTCGCAGCACATCCCCGAGGCGTTCAGTGGTCCCTTTGCGCGCCGGCTCGACACCACCTCCCCGATGTCGGTGCGCGAAGCAGAGCATGGGCAGCAAGTTCTGCCGGGTCACGTGTACCTAGCACCAGGCCACAGCCATCTCTTGCTTCGACGCAACGGCGCCCAGTACGTGTGCGAGCTCAGTGACGGGCCGCCGGTCAACCGCCATCGCCCCTCGGTGGACGTGATGTTCCGCTCGGTGGCGCAGAGCGCCGGCTCCAACGCCGTGGGCGTGATTCTCACGGGAATGGGCGCCGATGGGGCGCAGGGCCTGCTCGAGATGCGTGAGCACGGCGCCCGGACGCTGGCGCAGGATCAGGCCTCGAGCGTGGTCTGGGGGATGCCCGGCGAGGCCGTAAAACGCGGCGCCGCCGAAGCCGTGCTACCGCTGAGTCAGATGGCACAGTCCGTGCTGGCACTGGTTCGCTGATGTGTTCCTTCACGCCGACCACGGCCAGCCGGATTCTCGCGCGGCATGCACGGCTCGCTCGAGGTGGGCGGTGAGCAACGGAGAGCTACGCATGGACGTGAGCGACTCGATCGTCCAGCCGAGGTCCACACCATCCGGCTTCGAGGCGGTGCGATCCGTTCGCGAGTGGCTGGGTGGTAGCCCACTTCGCGACTGGGTCCCAGCACACGCCGTCCCCTTGGCGATCACCGGCGCCGCGGTGGCGGTGGCCAGCGTCGCGCCGAGCGCGGCTGGGCTCGCGCTGGGCGTCGCGCTCGTTGCGTGGATCGTGGCGTCACTCCGGCATGCGCTGCGCCGACCGCTCCAGACAGCCGCCGCCCCGGTGACGCGAGATTCGCGCGTGCAAGTGATCGACGACGTCGCCCGCGCCAGCATGGTGGTGCTCACGCGGACCGATGGCGATCTGACGCAGGTGCGCAACATCCTGCGCGACGCGATCGCCACGCTCTACTCGGGCTTCGAACAGATCCGCAGCGAAGCGGTGGCACAGGAGTCGTTGGTGCACGAGCTCGTGTCGCAGCTCGGCCGCAGTCGAGACGACGCGAGCGCCAACGAGGAACACGGCCTGCAGGCCTTCATTCGCAAGACCGACGAGATCCTCGCCTCGTTCGTCGAGCACATCGTCATGGTGAGCAAGAACAGCATGGCGATCGTGCACCGCATCCAGGAGATCGGCGCGAGCATGGATCGTGTCGAGCGGTTGCTGAAGGATCAGGCCGACATCGCCAAGAAGACCAATCTGCTGGCGCTCAACGCGACCATCGAGGCGGCCCGCGCCGGCGAAGCCGGGGCGGGCTTCAAGATCGTCGCCAACGAGGTGCGCGAGCTGTCGCGCCGTTCCAATCAATTCGGCACTCAGATCGGCGATGCGGTGAAGGGTGCCCGCGGCGTGACCCACGACGTGACGCGGCTGGTGCAGGAGTTCGCGTCGCGCGACCTCAACACCGCCGTCGAGTCGCGCGAGACCGTGAACCGGATGATGAGCGAGCTCGCGGAAACGAACACGCGCGTGGCGACGGGTCTGGAAGACATCTCCGGCATCACGCGTTCGATCGAACGCGGCGTCGCCGACGCCGTGCGCTCACTCCAGTTCGAGGACATCCTCACGCAGCTCCTCGAGCACCGCGTGCGCGACGTCCAGCGTCTCAACGAATTCTTGAGCGGCGCGAGCCAGCGCGTGGCAACGGACGAGCAGCGAAGCGACGAGCTCGTTCGCTGGAGTGAGGCGGCCGCCGCCGATTGCATGCAGGAAGAGCACCGCGCAGTGCACCAGGAGAGCATGGCCGCCGGAGAAGTCGATCTCTTCTGAGCCCGGGAGGACTCGCTCATGTCCGTCACTTCGCAACGATCCCCGGATGGGCACACCGTTCGGATCCAGGTCGCAGGGCGCTTCGACTTCGCGACCCACAACGATTTCCGCGGTGCCTATCGCGAGCTTCCCGGCCCAGCCACCGCCTTCGTCGTCGATCTCTCGCGCACCGAATACCTCGACAGCTCGGCGCTCGGGATGCTGCTCTTGCTTCGCGATCACGCGGGTGCCGAGCGGAGCCACGTGGTGATCGAAGGTGCCAACGCGCGCGTGGCGTCGATCCTGCGCATGGCGCACTTCGAGCGCCTCTTCGAGCTGCGCTGAGATGCGAGCTTCTGCGGGCTCATCCGACCGGCGCCCGCTGGCGCTGATCGTCGACGACCAGCCGATCTGGCGCACGGTGGTCTCGCAGATGGTGAAGGTGCGTGGTCTCGACGTCCTGACCGCCGCGTCCAGCGCCCAGGCGATCGCGCTGTTCGAGCGTCATCCCGTGGACTTGGTGTTCATGGACGCCGTGCTGCCCGACGCCGACGGGTTCGAAACCACCCGCCGCATCAAGTCCATCGCCGGCAGTCGCTTCGTTCCCGTGTTGTTTCTCACCGCGCTCAGCGATGACTGTGACCTGGTGCGCGCCATCGAAGCTGGCGCCGACGACTTCGTGTCCAAGCCGTGCGCCCCCGCGGTGCTCGACGCGAAGCTGGGGGCGATGCTGCGCATCCGCGAGATTCACGCGGCACTCGAATCCGAGCGCACCGAGGTCACCCGGCTCCATCGTCAGCTCACCGAGCAAGTGACGCTCGCGGAGTCGATCTTCGCGCGCATCCTCGACCACGGCCGCCTCGACAGCCTGGCGATCCGCCAATGGCGCAGCGCGATCAGCGCCGTGAGCGGCGACATCGTTCTCGCCGCCGTGCGTCCCAGCGGCGGGCTGATGGTGATGCTCGGAGACTTCACCGGTCATGGGCTCTCCGCCGCGGTCGCGGCGGTACCCACGGCGCACGTGTTCTTCAGTGCGGTCGCGAACGACGCGAGCCCCAGCGCGCTGGTGAACGAGATCAATCGCGAGATGCACGTGCTCTTGCCCAGCAATCTGTTCTGCGCCGCCGCCGTGATCGGGTTGGACGCCGACCACCGCCGCCTTGAGATCTGGAATGGCGGGTTGCCCGACGTGCTGGTCGCGCGTGAGGGCTACGGCATCCAACACCGCTTCGCCTCGCGCCACCTCGCCCTCGGCATCTTGGAACCGAAGGACTTCGACGACTCCGTGGACGTCATCGACGTGTCACCGGACGATCGCGTGTTCCTGGTCTCGGATGGGCTGATCGAGGCGTCCAACGCGAGCGGCGAAGAGTTCGGCACTGCGCGCCTGGAGGCCGCGATCGTGGGCGGTCCGTCGCTGAATCACGCCATCGAGCGCGCACAAGACGCGGTCAATCGTTTCCTCGCCAATCATCGCCAGCACGACGACATCGCCATGCTCCAGATCTCCTGCGATCCAGCGCTGCTCGGGTGCCCGGCGCAACCGAGCCACGATCACCTGCGAGGTGCCGCATGATCGACCTCGCCGTATCCGCGAAGCCGAGATCCAACCGCTCCGTGCCTCAGATGCGCGGGAAGGTGCTCGCCGTCGACGACGAGCCCGCATGCCTGAAGCTCATCGAACAGGCGCTGTCGCGCACGGGTCTCGAGATCGTCGAGGCGACGCGCGGCGACAGCGTGCTGGCGACGCTGGAGGAGCATCCCGACGTGGACGTCGCCGTGATGGATCGCAACATGCCGGGAATGGACGGCTTGGTCGTGGCACAAGCCATGAGCAAGGACCCGCGCTGGCGGCGCATTCCGGTGGTGATCCAGACCGGGCGGTCGTCGGTCGCGGACGTCACCGAGGGAATTCGCGCCGGCGTCTACTACTACCTCACCAAACCCTACAAATCGTCGATGCTGCTGGCCGTCGTTCGCTCGGCATTGATGGGGCCGCTCGGTCACCGCTGGCTGCGCGACCCTGGGACGCTGGTGCTGCCCCCGTTCGGGCGACTGGTGAGCGGACGCTTCTCGTTCCGGAGCCTGGATGAGGCGCGCAACCTGGCGCAACTGATCGCGGCCCAATGCCCCGCACCAGAAGTCGTCGTGTGTGGTCTGGTCGAGCTGACGATCAACGCGATCGAGCACGGCAACTTGGGAATCTCGTACCAGGACAAGACCGCGCTGGTGCTCGCGGGGCGCTGGGAAGAGGAGGTCGGGCGACGACTCACGCTGCCCGAGTACCGCGACCGCGCCGCCGAGCTCGAGCTCGAAAGCGATGCGACCTCGATCGGCATCACGATCAGCGACCGGGGACCGGGGTTCGATTCGTCGGCCTACCTCGAGTTCTGCGCTCAGCGCGCGATGGATCCGAACGGCCGCGGCATCGCCCTCGCACGCCAGGTGGCCTTTCCCTCGCTGGAGTACCTGGGCAACGGGAACACCGTGCACTGCACGATTCCGCGCAACTGCGCATGATCCGCGCCCCTCGCACCCACTCACGATTTCGGGTTCGGATCGACCGGACCGCCGAGACTCGAGCAACCCTTCTCGAGCCCGTCGGGAGCTCTCCCCGACATTGCGTCCGC
>CAYUSL010000189.1:0-11165 GCA_964447125.1 uncultured bacterium
CATCGACCCGATACCTCCCGAGCTCGAGGCCGAAGAGATCGTCCATGGAGAGCGTTTCGAATCACACGCCGCTGCGTGGTTCCCGGCGAGCGTCGACGCCACCGATTACCAGCAACCCGCCCCGAGGGGAAGGGCGTGGGACGGCGTGCGCCGTATGTGGCGACGATCGGTAAGAGCGGCGCCGACGCCGAATCGTGGTGCTCACCGCGATGCGACGCGGATCGGGGGAGCGTGCGACCGGGCGGGCTGGCGCCCGCCGCTACGGCTCGGGATCGAGAGGCTTCGGAAAAATCAGCGCTGCGGCTCGATGACGACTTTCATCGAGTTCTGGGGCTTGGCGGTGAGCATGAAACCGACGCCGATCTGATCGAGGGGCAGCTTGTGGGTCACGAGCCGAGCCACGGGCACGCGCTTCGAGCGGATGAGCTCGGTGGAGATGGCGAGATCGTTGGGCGCCGCACCGTAAGACGGCATGAGCTTGATGCCGTTTCGCCAGAAGTCGTTGACGGGAACGGGTAGGTCCACACCGGGATCGGTGGGTGCGAAGAACATCACCGAGCCGCCGCGATCGACGGACTGAAGCGCCTGGCTGAACGCAGGCCGCGCGCCCGTGCACACGATCACCAGATCGGCGCCACGTCCTTCGTTGAGGGCTTTCACGCGCGCGGGCACGTCGTCGGTGGCGCGGATGGTGTGCTCGGCACCCAGATCCTTCGCCATGTCGAGGCGGAAATCGGCGACGTCGGTGGCCATGATGCGACCCGCGCCGAGCGCCTTGGCGAGCATGATGTGCATGAGACCGGAGATGCCACTGCCGAGGACCAGCACGCTGTCGCTGGGGCGCAGGTTGGCGACGCGCTGGCCGCGAACCACGCACGCCAGTGGCTCGACGAAGGTGCCTTCGTCCCAGCTCACCTCGTCTGGCAGCACGAAGATGCCGCGATCGGTCTGAAGCGACGGAACGCGCAGGTATTCCGAGAAACCGCCGGGATCGAAGTTGGTGGTGTGCAACGTCTCGCAGGCGGTGTGATCGCCGCGCAGGCAGTAGCGGCAGGTGTTGCACGGGACGTGGTGCGACACGAACACGCGATCGCCGGGCTTGTAGCGTGTGACCCCTGCCCCCAGCTCCACGATCTCACCCGCGATCTCGTGGCCGAGAACGAGCGGCGCCTTCTTGATGCGGTACCACTCCATGACGTCGCTGCCGCAGATGCCGCTGGCATGGACCTTCACCAGCGCTTCGCCCGGGCCGATCTTGGGCACGGGCAGCTCTTGCACACGAACGTCGTCGTTTCGGTAGTACATGCCGACGCGCATCGGGTCACTCCTCGAACGAGACGGGCGGCCCGAACGTCAGGCCGCCCACTGAGATCCATCGTGCCGCAGCGCCGCCAACCCCGGCCAGCGGCGGGAAACGGGAATGCTCACTTCTTCTTGGCGGCGGTTTGCTCGTCGGCGACGGCGCCGTTGAAGACGTCGAGCGTCTGCTTGACGTTCAGGTTCTGGTGAATCATCGCCGCGAGTGCCTTCATGGTGGGCACCGGGTGCGGCGCCTGCCACACGTTGCGCCCCAAGTTCACGCCGATGGCGCCCTTCGACATGCCGTCGTGGATGAACTCGAACACTTCCTTCTCGGTCTCGCACTTGGGACCGCCCGCGATCACCACCGGCACCGGGCAGCCGTTCACGACCTTGTCGAATCCTTCGTCGCACCAATAGGTCTTCACCACGCGCGCGCCGAGCTCGGCGCACACCCGCGATGCCAGGCCCAGGAAGCGCGCATCGCGCTTCTCCAGCTCGCGTCCCACGGCGGTCACGGCCATGACGGGGATGCCGTAGTCCTCGCAATCGTTCACGAGGTCGGCGAGGTTCATGAGTGTTTGGCTCTCGTACTCGCTACCGACGAAGACCGAGATCCCCACGGCCGTGGCGTTCACACGCAGGATCTCTTCGATGCTGGTGGTGACGCCTTCGTCGGCGAGGTCCTTGCCGACCATGGTGCTGCCGCCCGAGACGCGCAGGATGATCGGCACCTCGCAGCCCGCGGGGATCGCGGCGCGCAGCACGCCACGGGTACAGAAGAGCGCGTCCGCGTAAGGCAGGAGCGGCGCGATGGTCTCGCCGGGGCGCTCCAGGCAGCGTGTGGGGCCCTGGAAATAACCGTGGTCGATCGGCAGGAAGTAGCACTTGCCGTCGGGCTTGATCATGCGGGCCATGCGATTGGCCATTCCCCAATCCATCGTCGTCCTCCTCGGATGTTCGTTGTCGTCGTCGTGTCGAAGGTTGGTGTTTCGGGTGGTCCTGCGTTCAGCGCTCCGATGGGAGCGGAACGAAGTGCATTCGACTCCCGGCGTGGCAGCCGAGCTCCCGCCTACTTGGGATACGCCTGCCGGAAGGGATGAACCGAATAGCTGGCGAAGACGCCGCCCACCACGTAGGGATCGTGGGCCATGACCTTCTTCGCGGCGTCGAGGCTGTCGGCGTCGAGCACGATCACGGCGCCGATCGAAGCGGCGTTGGCATCGTCACGGATCGGGCCCGCGAACGCGATGCGCCCCTCCTGGTCGAGCTTGTCGAGCGAAGCCACGTGCGCGGCACGGTACTGCTCGCGACGGGCGGACCCGTCGGGACCGTCGTGACCGATGAACACGAATAGCGCCACGGGATTCCTCGCTCGTGGAACCAGCCTGCGGTGCGCGCGAAGGCCCGCGCCGCGATCGGTGCCGACGTCGAATGGGGGGACGGAAAACGAGCGTATCGTGGGCCATTCTGAGCAGCAAGGCAAAGGCGCGCAGCCGAAACCCGTCTCCACGGCCCGGTTGGCGGGTCAGCAGGCTGCGGAAAATGCGCGCGTCGGAAGTCCGATGAGACGCAATCGCCGCGGCCAGAGACTACCGGACGTGCACGATCCTGATCAGGGGATGCCCACGACCAGAGTCCACATCGACGTATCTCCGGTTTCGAAGTCGTCGGAGAAGATGGGTATCGGAGCAGCGAGACAGTAGAGACGCGCCGTGACGTTGCACCTGGCGGGCACGATCAACTGCGTGTTCCGTGTCCACGAGGAGGAAGCCACGTTGGGAGTACCGGTGACCGCCTCCAGCGAGCTACTGGTGCTGGTCCAGCCGGAACAACCGCTGCCCCGCTGCGTACCGTCGGCGTTCGTTCCCGTCCACACGTGAGCGTTTCCGACGTATTCGCCGAGCTCGGTTTGGCTGATCGAAGTCCCCAAGACGGCCGACGTCAGCTCCGCGAGACTGATCGCGATCGACGTTCCGTCGAGCCGCACCCAAGGTCCGCCGGAAGCGAAGCGGGACTTCGCATCCAACGTCGAGTCCGAGAGCCACGCCTTGAATCGCGTGGGATCCGCGAGTCCCGCGGAGCCGGCGAGCGCCTGGCAGATCGCGTCACCGGCTGCGATTCCGCTGGCGCCCCCCGCCTGGGCCCAGGTCGACAGGTTGGCGCTCCCGACCGCCGAGCTGACGAACGCGAGCACGCCGCGAGCCTCGAGAGCCGGCAACGCGCCTCCCACACCGGCCTCGAAGCACAGAAGTGCATGAGAGCTCGAGCACATCGAACGCGTGGGGCTGGCCCAAGTCGAGGTCCAGGCCTCGGAGGTGCCCTCGGACGAGCCAACGGCCGCGAATCCGCTCGTGTCGCTGGCCCAAGCGAAACAGTCTCCTGTCGCCGATAGCACGCCGGCCCCCGTCGTGCCCGTCCACACCGAATCCGTGCGCTCTGCACCGAACTCATCGATGCGAGGCGGATAGAACACCTCGTTGGTGGGACTGAGAAGCGAATCGATCGACGGCGCGAACGGCAAACCATCGACTCGAATCCAGGGGCCTGCCGCCACGGGAAGGGTTGATTCTCCGCAATTGTCGGCCTTCGATCCGGCGCGACCGTGAATGCGGCAGTACGCGTCGTCCTCGGTATCCGAGATCCAAGCCCGGAACGCTTCCGCGTTGGGCAGTCCGGCGATGCCTGCCCGCGCCTGACAGATCGCGTCGGCGGCCGCGACGCCCGTCGACCCACCCGCATCGGGCCACGTCGAGAAGTTCCCGGTGCCACTGACCGACGTGATGAACATCGTGCGCGGAGGTAGATCGTCGACCGTCGGCTCGGTTGCCGCCGCACCCGACGCAGACACCCACAGCAGCGACGCGAGCGAGCAAGCGAGACGGCGAGATCCCGACGCCAGGATCGAGCTCGCGCCGCTTCGGTGGCTCATGCGACCGACGTCCATGCGCAAGCGCCGGTGACCGTCCGTGCGAGAACGCGCCCCGAGGTGGCGCCGCCGCATCGCGATCGTGGATGTCGTGAGCTGCTCACCGTGACGGGAACTTCGGCTGTCGACCTCGGACCGTGGCCTTCTACCGGACCGGCGTGGCACCGCTCGGCGACGACCGCAACCCGCTGCATCGCCGCCCCGTACTGCGCTTCGAACCAGACCGAGGGTCAGCGGTACTTCGTGTAGAGCTCGTCGCGCCAGGCGATCACGTCCGCGAAGTCGCGCGTCACGTTCTCGGAGGTGCAGCACTTCCGCGTCTCCGGGCCGAGGCGGATGTAGCGATCGGCCACCGGCGCCGCGAGCTGCAGCGAAGTCGCCGCCACGATGTCGGCGTAGCTCAGGCCGTCGCCGAGGAGGTGACCCTTCTTGCCGGCGAGCGCGGCGCGGATCTCGGCGAGCCCATCGTGAATCGCCGCGTCGGCGGCGGCATCGCTCATCGCCGCTGTCGCGTACTTCTTCGCGATGAACGCGACGGCATTGCGGCCGAGCGGCAGCAGGTACGGCTTGAGCGCTTTCGGGAACGGCATGCTCTCCTGGATCGCACGGGGGTTGGTGGTGGTGCGGCGAAGCGAGAGCACCCGCGACGCGGCGAGGATCTGCTCGGCGCGCTCGTTCCAGCGCGTGATCTCGGTCTCGGCGCCCGCGGGGAAGAGCTTGCTGCCGCTGCCGATCGCGTCGGCGTGGCGCGCGATGTCGAGCGAGTCGGCGAACACACCTGCGTCGTCGACGAAGAGGGGCACCGTGACCCGACCCGAGAGCCTGCGGAGCTTCCAGCGCAGGTACGGCTCGCCGACCATCGGCACGTACTCGACGTCGCTCCGTTGAACGCGGTGATGATCGAGCGCCCAGCGTGCGCGCTCGGACCACGGTGAGTAGTGAAGGAAGACGAATTGGGCCACGTGGATCTCACCTCGCCGGGAAAGCGAATCAGCCACCCACCACTTCGAATGCCAGCGTGGGGGGCGAGTGGGATGAAGGCTCGTTGGTCGCGAAGAAGCGGAGAGAGCGTCCTGACGCGCACGGTGTCGATCAGCCATAGCGCGTCGGGCGCGCGCTCGACAACCGGGTTGTATTCGCCGGCGTCGCAGGAAATTCGAGACGACAGCACCTCGGTGGGCATCGGCGCCCGAGTCGCGGCGATCGGTCGAGCGAGACCGTTGGTCGCTCGCAGGGAGAAAAGAGAAGGGGCCCCGAAGGACCCCTTTACGTCACGCAGGATCGCACCGTCGGTTCAGCTCAGGAGCTGGTCGATCAGGTGGACGATCACCACTGGTTCATCAGGACCGGTGGATGGCTGCGAAGTATCAGTGCACCGATGCTACGCCTGCCGTGAATTCCCGGTCAAACGAGGTGAACGATCCAGAGCGAGGCCACCCCGGCTGGAGGGACTGGCTCCTGCCGGTCCGGGGCGCCGGCGGGTCAGGAGCGCCGCCCTGGCATGGCGGGAGGGCAGCGCCTTGGCGCGTACCAGGAGACCCCATGGCGCGGGGTCACTGCCCCGCGCCATCCGGTCTCCCGATCGCCGATCCCGTGGAACCACAGGCTCACCTGCGCCACGGCTGCGAATGGGGACGCTCAGGTGTCGGGTAACGAGTCGATCGCGGCGCGGTGGGCGCGCTCGAGCTCCAGAAAGCGTTCGGTGAGATGGCGCAACAACCCGAGCGCCGCATCCGGCCAAGTCTCGAGGACGTGCTGCAGGCGCTCGAAGTCGATGCTCGCCACCCGCGTGGCTCCCCGAGCGCGTGCACCCGCCGCGCGGCGTCCGGCCGAGAAGAGCGCCAGCTCGCCGAACAAGGACCCAGCGGCGAGACGAGCGCGGATCACCTCTTGTCCATCGGGGAGGCGCCCCACGATCTCGATCTCACCGCTCACCACCACGAACGCGGCGTCACCGGCATCGCCCTCGTGAAAGAGCCAATCTCCGTCGTCGATCGCGAGCGGCCGCGCGAGCCGGGCGAGCGCCAACCGCACGTCGGGCGCCAGCCTGCCGAAGGGCGAGGCTTCCAGAGCCGGCAGCAGCTCGTGCCAGTCGTTCATCCTCGCCTCATGCGCTGCTCGACGCCTGGCGCAGCCGCGCCAGCGCTCCGTCGGCTGCAAGCAACGTAGCGGGCGCGCCGTCCTCCACGACCGAGCCGCGTTCGAACACCAGCACCCGATCGAAGTCGCCCAGCTCGCCCAGCCGGTGCGTGACTGCGAGCACCGTGCGTCCGCGGAACCGCGCGCGCACGGCGTCCTGGATGTGACGCGCGGAACGCTCGTCGAGGGCGGAGGTGGCTTCGTCGAGGAGCAGCACCTGCGGATTCTTGAGGAAGACCCGCGCGATCGACACCTTCTGGCGCTGGCCGCCGGAGAGCTTGGCCCCTCGTTCGCCGACGGCGAAGTCGAGCCCGAGACGCAACACCGCTCGCGACAGCCCGGCCTCCTCGAGAGCCTCGTTCACCGCCGTGTTCACGCGCCGCACCACGCTCAAATGGTCGGCGTCGATTCGCCCGAACACCAGGTTTTCCCGCAGCGTGAGCGCCGGGTGCCAGCGCGTGGGATCGTAGGGCGACGAGGCGCCCGGCCCGAGTGCTGTGGCGAAGCGCTCGCGTGCCTTCACCAACGCCGCGCAGCGCTCGGGATCCCGCTCGCGCGCCGCGAGACCGCGACGAACGAGGGTCGCATGAAGCGCGTCGCCGAGCGTGGCTCGTTCGAGTGCGCGCCCGCCGACGCCCTCGACGATGCGCACGCGCTCGGCGAGATCGGCCTCCTCCACCCCCATGTCCGCGAGCAGAGCCGCATTGCGCTCGGCGACGCGGCGAAGAAACGCGAGATCGCGCGTGATCTCGTCGTAGCCGATCGCGGCGACCCGATTCGCGAGCTCGCCGCCACACGCGGCGATGGCCCGGGACCACGTCTCGAGCGTGGTGGCGGCGGCGCCACCGGCCTCGGGGCTGGGCGCGAACGCGAGATTCTCCCCCACCGTGGCGCGCGCGAGGTAACGCGCAGGATCGAAATGCTCGATCGCTGGATCGTCCTGGAATGCGCGGCGCAAGCGTGCGCGAATGGCCAGGAAGGATTGGGCGCGCTCCGGCGCGAGACGCGTCGACACGCCCAGCTCGTAGAGATCCTCGCGCAGGCTCACTTCTTCGCACACCGCCACCAGGTGCTCGTCGAGAACGTCGCTGCTCGACGCCGCCTCTGCGCCGAGCACCGCCGCATCGAGGAAGGTCGCGAGATCGTCGAGATCCCCTTCGGACCGACGCAACAAGCCGTAGAGCAGATTGCTGCGAATGGTGCCGTTGAAGAGAAACGGCGACTGGCTCACCACGCCGATCCGAGACGCCAGCTCGGCGGCAGCGAGCTCACCCACGGCGAGCCCTCCCAAGCGCACCTCGCCGGCGAGCGGTTGGAGCCGCCCTGCAGCCAGGCCGAGCACGGAGCTCTTGCCACAGCCGGAACGGCCGACCAGCGCCACGTGCTCGCCAGCGGGAATGGCGAGCGAGACCTCGCGCAGGATCGGGCTGCGGGCGTCGTAGCCGAAGGTGACGCGATCGAACGCGAGGTCGCTGTGCTCGGGTGCGGGTCCGCGCTCGTCGCGAAAACGTCGCGGAATGCGGAAGAGCTCGCTCAGCTCGCGGTAGCGATCTTGGGCGTTGGTGAGGAGCGGCGGGTACTTGATGAGCTTGTCGAGTGCCGCGTAGAGCCCACCGAGTGTGGACGCGAAGGCGACGATCTCGCCGACCTTCATGGCGCCGCGCACCGCCAGCACCGCGCCGTAGGCGTAGACGAGAATCGGCCCGGCGCCGCGCGCGAGGTCGGAGAGCGCCTGCAATCCGCCGGAAAGCCGCGCTTCGCCGAGGCGGACGTCGCCCACCGCGTTCTCGCCCCGGGTGACGCGCGCCTCGGTGTAGCCGTAGGTCGCGTGCACCTGCACCTCGAAGATCGCCGCGAACGACTCGGACATCGTGCCAGCGAAAGCGCCGATCTCGCGGGTGAAGCGGCGCGCGTTGTCGGCGAGGCGACGATTGAGGATGGGGACCAGCACCACCAGCGCCGGCAGCGATACCAACGCCAGGGCGGTCAGCACGGGCGAGATCGTCAGCAGGTACGCGACGTAGACGAGCAGCGTGGCGCCGCTCACCACCGGGTCGACGAGAATGCCGGAGACGGTCATGGCGAGCCGGCCCACGTCGAGCTGCGCCTTGTTCATCAGCTCGCCGATCGATTGGCGGCTGTAGAACTCGGGCGCCACCCGCAACAGGTGCGCGAAGAGTCGTCCGCGGAACTCCGCCAAGAAGTCCTGGCGGATCCGGTCGCCGATCAAGTTGCGCCCGTACGTGACCAGCGCACCCACGATCACGAGCGCCGTGAGCGCCGCGGCGATGCGCATCACCATCCCCACGTCGCGCGCCGGGATCGCGCGATCGAGGATCATCCGGAAGAGGTGCACGGGCGCCAGCCCACACAGGACCCCGAGCAGCACCAGCACCAGAAGCACGAGCTGGCGCGACCAGCTCAACTGCGCGATGTAGACCAAGACGTTCCGCGTGGAGGCGGGGTCGTTCGTTGCTCGGCGTTTCGCGCGCATGTCATACTCGGCGGAATTCCCGAGATTCTCGCAAAGTCTTTCGTTCACGTCATGAGCCCCGACGAGCGCGTGGCGGTGCTGAGCCGCGATCCGTTGTTCCGCTCGGCGCGGCTCGAAGCCGCGGCCCTGGCGGAAGTGGCGGCGCGCATGGACGAAGCGCGGCTGCCGGCAGGCAGCCCGGTGTTCCGCGAGGGCGATCCCGGCGATCGCATGTACGTGATCGCCTCGGGCAAGATCGGGATCTTCCGGCAGATGGGAAATACCCGCGTTCCGGTGGCCGAGCTGGGCGAGGGCGCGCACTTCGGCGAGCTGGCGCTGATCGACACCGCACGCCGCTCGGCGGACGCGGACTGCCTCACCGACGTGTCGCTGCTCACCCTCGACGCCGGCGCGTTCGACGAGCTCATCGATCGTCACCCGCGGCTCGCGCTCGCGTTCCTGCGCGTCATGAGCCGGCGCCTCCGGGAAACCGTGGGCCGGGTGGACGACGACGACGAGAACCCGCTGCGCGATCGCTACCCCTACCCGATCGCCAGCGTCTACCACGCGGTGCTGGTGGCCACCGAGCCGCGCGCCAAGCTCGAGCGTCTCTTCGATCTGCTGGAGGTGACGCTGCGCTACGTCGGCTTGCTCGCCACCGCCGCCTACCTCGCCAGCGAGGGGCGCGCCCACTGGGTGGACGACAAGCTCGTAGGCGGCCTCGGCAGGACCACGCTCGGCACCTGGATGCTGCTTCTGCGCGAGGTGCTCGAGCCCTTCTCGAAGGCTCCGCGCCGCTTCTGGATTCCCGAGCTCTGCGAGGCGATCTACGAGCGCCCTGGCCGTCCCAGCGTGCTGCTCGCCGAGCTCGACGAGGCGGTGAAGTTCCGCAACGACCAACGCCACGGCGCCGGCGGTGCCCTCAGCGACAAAGAAGCGGAGGCCGCCGTGGGCCAGCACCTGCCGATCGTCGAGCGCGCGCTCGGCCGGCTGCGGGTTCTGGAACGCTACGCGCTGGTGTGGACCGACAAGATGGAGTTCGCGAAGGGTGCGTTCCGCTATCGCGTGCTGCGCTGCATGGGCAGCCACGCGAGCTTTCCGATGGACACCCTCACCCTCGCGGCGCCGCACGAGACCGGCCGTCTGCACTTGCAGCGCCCCTCGGACGATGCGCTCTTGCCGCTCGATCCCTGGCTGGTGCTCGACACCTGCTCGGTGTGCACGTCGCGCGAGGTGTTCCTGCTCACGGGCTCGTCGCCGGATGCCGCCGAGTACACCGAGTTCGCACGCGGCCACGGCCACGCCATCGCCGAAGGCCGCGCCACGGTGGATGCCATCGCTGCCGCGGCGCGGGCCCGGCTCCGGCAATCGGAACGGAGCTGACCTGAGCGCCCCCGCTCTCGACGAGCTGGTGGCTCGGCTGGGCGAGCCCGACTCGGCCTCGCGCAGCGAAGCGGCCTTCCTGCTCGGTGAGCTGGGCGACAGGCGCGCCACCCTCGCGCTCGCCGCAGCGCTGGAACGGGCGAAGCTGCTCTTCGAGGTGATCGCGATCGCGCGCGCGCTCGGCAAGCTCGGCGATCCGCGCGCAGTCCCCGCGCTGGTCGCGAAGTCCGCGGATTCGGCCAGCCAGTTCTGGGTGCTGGAAGCGCTGCTGCCGCTGGCGTGCAACGAGGCGCTGCCCGCCTTTCGCCGGGCGCTCGCCTCGCGCACCGCCAAGGCCATGGGCGTGATCGGACTCGCGCGCCTCGGCGATCCCGATCTCGCGAGCGGCACCATCGATCGCTTCTTGCCCGAGCGTGGATTCGGCTTTCTGCGCGCAGCGCGCGAGCGACGCGGCTCGATCTTCTTCCACGTCCGCGACTGGGACGACGACGGCGATCCGATCGAGGGGCAGTTCGTGACCTTTCATCACGTGCGCTCCGGCCCGAAGCCGTTCGCCGTACGGGTGCGACCGCTCGATCGCAAAGCCGCTCCCGTGCTGGCCGACGAACCGGGCGAGCAGCACACCGGCGTGGTGCGCTGGTTCGACGAGAAGAGGGGGTACGGCTTCGTGCGCATCGACGGCAGCGGCGACGACGCCTTCGCCCATCACCGCGAGATTCGCTCGCGCGGCTTCCGCACCCTCGCACCGGGAGACCGGGTAGCGTTCGTCGCGCACCGAAGCGAGCGTGGGGTTCGCGCTTGCGCCATCGAGCGCCGCTAGGAGCCTGTCGGAAATGTGCTTCGCCCGAGACACACCCGAGCGATGCCGGCCCACTGCACGGGCGACCCGGACCGCTGCATGATGCCCTTCACTCGCGACACGCTTCACGACTTCCTGCGCCG
>CAYUSL010000190.1:0-11132 GCA_964447125.1 uncultured bacterium
AGGATGCCGACCAGGATGTGCATCCAGCGGAGCAGTACGTCGAGAAGGGCGGTCATGGGCCTTCCTCCTTGGGCGGAAAAGTGCGATCTGTGATGAGTCGCTAGAAGTACCACGCGCCCCGGGGAGTGGCAAAAGCAGTGCGCCGCGCAGCCACGTCTGGCTGCGCGGCGTGTGCATCGCGTCGATTGCGCGGCGCCGATGGAACGTGTTCTACTCGCGCACCCCGCCACGAGGTGCACGATGAAGCCGCCCGAAAAACTCACGTTTCGCATGCTTTCTGCCGCTGCGGCCGTACACGTGGCGTTCACGCTCGTGTACGTGTTCGTGCTGCCCGCGGGCCGCGTACTTCCGCCCGCGTTCGCCGTGTTGCACGTGGCGGCGATGATCTTCATGGCGGGTTTCCACTCGGTGCACCACATCGGTGCCAAGCCTGCGGCGACGTTCTTCGGGATGATGGTCGTGCTCGAGTGGCTGGCCGAGCAGGTGAACATCTCCGGTAGCGGCTGGGTGTTCGGGCACGTGACGTACGACGACCATCTGGTCGGCCCCAAGCTCGGCGACGTGCCGATCATCGTACCCATCGCCTTCGCAGCACTGGTGTGGCCGACGTTCGTCATGGTCAATCTGCTGCTCGAGCGACAGGTGGTGGTGCTGCGCAAGCGCGAAGGGTTGCTGCCGCTCGTGTGGCGTTGCGCGCTCTACGCGCTGGTGCACACGGCGTGGAGCTTTGCGATCGAGCCGACCTGCATGGCGACGGGGCTCTACGGTTACGACCGCCTCGCGCCCGGCACCCCGACGTTCTACGGCGTGCCGATGTCGGAGCTGCGCGGCTGGGCGGTGCTCGCGTTCATCCAGTTCTTCGCGTACAGCCGGTTCATCGCGCCGCGGCTCACGATCCCCGAGCCCCGCGCCATCGATCTGCGCGTCGACGCGACGCCGTTCGTGCTCTACGGGGGATTCGGGCTGTTCCTGGTGCTGAAGCCGGTGGCCCCCGCGATCGGCGCGGTCACGCTTTGGACCATGGGTTTCTACATGCTCGCGTCGTCCTATCGCCTCGTGACGGCACACCGCGAGGCGCGGGTGACGTCCGGCGACTTGGCCAGCGCACCCGCGTACGCGACGCTGGCGTCTCGCCAGCCAGCCTGACCGCTCCACGCGCACGATCCGTGCGCGCCGCGCGCGTGCCGTCCCCTTCCCGCTCGTGATCGACAGCGACTTCCTCGCCGGGCTCGCCCTGGGCGCCGCCGGCGCCACGTGCATGAACGTGGGCAAGGGCATCCAGAAGATGAAGGTGGAGGTGCTCAAGCTCGGGCGCAGTGCCTTCCGAGCGCCGCACCGCCGTGACTTGATCGTGTGGGCGCTGGGATGGGCGATGACGTCGAGCTCGGGGGTCTTCTACTCCTTCGCGCTGGCACTCACCGACCAGCCTTCCGTGATCGCCGCCATGACTGGGGTGGGGTTGGTTGCGCTGGTGGTGTTCTCGGCGGTCGTGCTGCGCGAGCCGGTGGGCCGCGTGGAGCTCACGGGTGTCGCGGCGGTGGTGGTCGGCACCGCCACGGTGAGCGCCATGCACGTGGGCTCGAACGTGGTGCGTGGGTTCGAGGTCCGCGAGCTGATGCTCTGGACCGGCAGCCTGCTCGGCGTGTGGCTCTTCCCCGTGACGTACACGCTCATCAGCGGTCGCTTCCACGGCACGGTGTTCGGGTCGCTCGCCGGCACGCTGATCGGCGTCGCGATGATCCTGGGCGACATCGCGATGACCGCGTCGCACGGTAGCTTCTGGCATCAGTTCGCGACACCCTACCTCTACCTGGCGTTGATTTCCGGCACCAGCGCCCTGGTGCTGACGCAGGTCGCGTTCTTCCGAAGCCGCGCGGTAGTGGTGGTGCCCTGCTCGAACAGCTTCATGATCCTGATTCCGGTGCTGCTCGAACGCGCCATCCTCGGCGTCACGATCAGCGCCGGCCAGGTCGTCGGAATCGGCGCCATCGTCTCCGGTATCGTGCTGATGACGGCGACCCGCGAGCCCGCGGCGACGACGGGCTGAGCTCAAGAAAAAACGCCGAGCCCCGCGAGGGGCCCGGCGTTTCGAGGGTCGGGCCGGTGGTCCCGGCCGCCGCGGCTACCGGCGACCGAGGTCGCCGCGGATCGCTCAGATCTTGCCGACGAGCTGCAACGACACGACCAGCGAGTAGATCACGAGCGACTCGATGAGAACCATGCCGAGGATGAAGGGCAGGAACATGTTGCCCGAAGCGCCTGGATTGCGTGCGATGCCCTCGAGGGCCGTCGCCGCCGTGCGCCCCTGACCGAGCGCGCCACCGAGAACTGCGATGCCGAGGCCGAGACCGGCCGCCAGCGCACCGAGGCCGCCCGCGCCCACTGCGTGCTCGCCGCCTTCGGCGAACGCCGCCGGTGCCACGAACAATACGGCCACCGCTGCCAACGCCACGACCATCCAATTCGAACGCTTCATCTTCTCTTTCCCCTTCCTTGCTCTTTGCCGAGCCGATCCGATCCCGACCCGGAACCGGACGAACGCGTGGTGATTTGCCTCGCCCGGTGCACCGGGCCCTGCTTGCGTGATGAGGAGACTCCCGGCGCGTCAGTGATCGTGGCTGACCGCCATCCCGATGTACACCGTCGACAGGATGAAGAACACGAACGCCTGGATCAGGCACACCATCAATCCGAGCGTGAGGAACACGACGGGAACGACCGCATGGGTCATGTCCGTGAAGATCGAAACCGTCATGTGGTCGGCGAGCATGTTCGCGTAGAGCCGCAGCGTGAGCGTCACTGGCCGGAAGAAGTGGCCGATGAGCTCGATGGGCACCATCAGCACGGCGAACACCAGCATGAAGCCTTTGAACGGTCCGGTGAACTGGCGCACGTAGCCCCAGCCGTTCTCCTTGATGCCGTAATAGTGGTACGCGACGAACACGACCAACGCGACCGCCACGTTCGTGTGCGGATCACCCGTCGGCGGCGAAAAGCCCGGGATGAGACCGACCAAGTTGTTGAAGAAGATGAAGACGAACACCGAACCGAGAAGCCACATGTACTTCTCGGGGTGATGGGGAATCACCGAGCGCACGGTGTTGGTCAAGAACTCGACGATCAGCTCGAAGAGCGCGCGCGAACCGAATCGGTCCGCGGGAACGTCGGGGTCTCGATTCAACGCGGCGCGTGCCGAAGCACCCACCCACGCGATGAGCCCGAGAACGAGGAAGCTCGTCACGACGGTCGCCAGCGTGGCGTTACCGTGCACGACCAAGTCGACCCACTGAAAGCCGTGATGTTCCATGCGCGTTCGCCGTCCGTCAGGTGAGCTTCGGGGGTTCAGGCACCGGCCGGCGAATCGCAGCGGCCAGACAAGCGACGGGAAAGGCCGAAGTACCGATCAAAAACGGGATCACCTCCACCTCGTAGAACTTGACCGCCAGGATCACGCTGCCGAACGTCACCAGGATCTTGCCCAGCACACCGAGCGCGAATCGTGCTCCGCCGCTCGGATCTCCACTCAGCATTCGACGGGCGATTCGCTTCCAGAGTGCCAGGCTGACGGCCAACACCAGCCAACCGGTTGCGACGCTTGCCGCCGTCCCTCGACCTCCGATCCACGAGGCGCTCACGACGAGCACCCCACCGAGCAGCACGTGCAATCGCTCGATGAGGGTGAGCCTCGGATCCTCGATCAGCGTTCCCCTTCTCCTTCGCTGCCGCTACGTGTGCCGCGGCCTCGCATGCTGTGCACCAGGACGACGAGCCCGTGAATCCCTGCGCTCATTCCAGCGATGGCACCGCCGAGCGTCCCCCAAGGTTCGATCGAGTAGCGCTTCCCGATCCACCCTCCCAGCCACAGGCCTCCGAGTACCGAGGCTCCGAACTGGGTCGCCATCGCGAACCCATACCCCGCCTTGAGCATCAAGCCCGGCTCGCGTGAGCCGACGCCGGAATCGGGTTGGCCTTCCACGCGATAGGTGCCCCGTGCGAGGCACCGGTGAGGGTCGACGAGTTGCCGAAGGGCCGCGGTTTCTAGCACGCGACTTCGCAGCGCGTCAACAAAACCCAGGGCCTCGAAATCAGTGGAGCCACAGCCGGTTGTGGTCAGCCGTTTCGAGCGCTCAGCCGGCCTCGCTCACCTGCGAAAACGCGCGGCGTGCGACGTCCACGACCAGCTCCACGTCGGCCTCCGTGAGCGCTGTCGAGACCATCGCAGCCTCGAACTGAGACGGCGGCAGGTAGACGCCACCCTCGAGCATCGCGCGGAAGAAGATACCGAAGCGCGATACGTCGGAGCGCAGCGCCGAGGCGTAGTCGGTCACGGGTCCAGCCTGGAAGAACACCGTGAGCAACGACGCCACGCGATTGATCGTCACCGTCACGCCTGCGTCTTGGGCAGCGGTGGCGAGACCTTCGGCCAGCCGAGCGCCGCGAGACTCGAGCAGCTCGTAGACCTTGGTATCGGCGAGAAGCTCGAGGGTGGCGATGCCAGCCGCCATGGCCAGCGGATTCCCAGAGAGCGTCCCCGCTTGATACACGGGGCCCGCCGGCGAGATTCGGTCCATGAGCTCGGCGCGGCCACCGTACGCGCCCACCGGTAGACCACCGCCGAGAATCTTGCCGAGGGTCGTGAGATCGGGCCGTACCCCGAAGCGCTGCTGCGCGCCTCCCGGCGCAACCCGGAAGCCGGTGATGACTTCGTCGAAAATCAACAGCGCGCCGCTTCGATCAGCGAGCGCACGCAAACCAGTGAGAAAGCCTTCCACGGGCGGCACCAGCCCCATGTTGCCGGCGACGGGCTCGACGATGATCGCCGCCACCTGCCCCGGATGGGCGTCGAGCAGGGCCCGCACAGAATCGAGGTCGTTGTAGCGAGCGGTGAGCGTCTCCGCCGCTTGCGCGGGTGTGACGCCGGGACTGTCGGGAACGCCGAGGGTCGTGGCGCCCGAGCCGGCCTTCACCAGAAGCCCATCGGCGTGCCCGTGGTAGCAGCCTTCGAACTTGAGAACCATCGGCCGACCGGTGGCGGCGCGTGCCAAGCGCAGCGCGCTCATGCAGGCCTCGGTTCCCGAGCTCACCATGCGCACGCGCTCGATCCACGGCATGCGCTCGACGACCAGATCCGCGAGGCGAACCTCGCCCGGGCTCGGCGCGCCGTAGCTGGTTCCACGTCGCGCGGCTTCGTGGATCGCGCTCACCACGTTGGGATGCGCGTGGCCGACGATCATCGGCCCCCACGACGAGAGCAGATCGACGTATTCGTTACCGTCGACGTCGACGAGTCGCGCACCGCTCGCACGTGCGATGAAGCGCGGATCGCCGCCCACCGCGCGGAACGCGCGAACCGGGCTGTTCACGCCTCCCGGAATGCGAGCTCGTGCGTGAGCGAAGAGCTTGTGACTGAGCTCGGTACGCATGATCGGCGGCGCGGTATAGCCGCCCCTTTCCACGCTTGACAATGCGAAGTGGCATGAGCCACGGTTGGCGCGTTCGCCGTGCCGCGCTGCATCACGCGCCCGTCGAAGCCCGTCACGAGCGCAACTCTCGCCGGTCTCGAGCTCGAGGCCGCCCGAATTCGGTCTGCCCGATGAATCCTTACATCCCGGTCTTGATCACGTTCATCGCCGCCGGCCTCTTGATCGGTCTCTTCCTCTTCTTCTGTCACGCGTTCGGCCCCAAGCACGCCTCCACGATCAAGAGCGATCCGTTCGAGTGCGGCAATCCGCCCACGGGTCCTGCGCACGACCGCTTCGCGGTGCGCTTCTACATCGTGGCGATGCTCTTCCTGCTGTTCGACATCGAAGTCGTGTTCCTCTACCCGTGGGCCCTCCTCTTCAAGGACTTGGGAGGCCTGGGCATCGTGGAAATGGGCTTCTTTCTCGCGCTCTTGGTGGGCGGCCTCGCATACGTGTGGTGGCGCGGCGCCTTGGAGTGGGAGTGATCCTGCTGCCCCGGCAACCCTGCAACAGGTGAGCTGAGCGAACCGTGGATTTGATCGCAATTCTCATCGTGGTGGCGAAGGTCGCCTTCGTGCTGATCGTGGTGCTGCATTTCGGCGCCCTCATGACGTGGGCCGAGCGCAAGCAGGCAGCGCTCATCCAAGATCGCATCGGCCCCAACCGAATCAACATCCTGGGCGTGAAGGCGATCGGTCTCATCCAGATCATGGCGGATGGGATCAAGATGATCATGAAGGAAGACTTCATTCCGGCGGGGGCACACCGCCTCTACCACACGCTCGCGCCGGCGATCGCCATGTTCCCCGCGCTGGTGGCGCTGGCGGTCATCCCCTTCGGCCCGAGCATCGACGTCGCCGGCAGGCACATCGAGATGCAAGTGGCCAATCTCGACGTGGGCATCCTGTTCGTGCTCGCGGTCAGCTCGCTCGGCGTCTACGGCATCGCGCTCGCGGGCTGGGCCTCGAACAACAAGTACTCGCTGCTCGGCACCGTCCGCGCGACGGCGCAGATGATCAGCTACGAGATCCCCATGGGACTCGCGATCATCGGCATCGTCATGACCTACGGCACGCTCGAGATGAACAAGATCGTCGAGATGCAGGGTGAGTACTTCCGGCTCGGCGGGCTGGCGATCCTTCCGAAATGGGGAATCTTCTACCAGCCGCTCGGATTCATCCTGCTCTTCACCGCGCTCATCGCCGAGACCAAGCGCACCCCGTTCGACCTTCCCGAGGGCGAGAGCGAGCTCGTGGCGGGCTTCAACGTCGAGTACTCGGGGATGAAGTGGGGCATGTTCTTCCTGGGTGAGTTCGCCTCGATCGTGGTGGTGTCGGCGCTCATCGCCACGCTCTACCTCGGTGGCTGGCAGATCCCGTACCTGAACCTGATGTCGCTGCCGGCGCTGCCGCGGGTGCTACTCGGCGTGGTGGCGTTCTTCGGCAAGGTGATCGTGCTCTGCTTCCTCCAGCTCCTGATTCGCTGGACGCTGCCGCGTTTCCGCTACGACCAGCTCATGGATCTCGGCTGGAAGCGGCTCATGCCGCTCGCCATCGCCAACGTCCCCTTCACTGCCGCGTGGATCTGGATCCTCGGCGGCCTGCACGGCTGAGCCTGCGATGAGCGCCGCGATCGCCTTCTACGTCTTGGCTCTCGGCGCGGTGATCACCGCGCTGGCCGTCGTCCTGCTTCGCAACCCGATCTCGAGCGCGCTCAACCTGGTGTTGAGCCTGTGCTTCGTCGCTGGGATCTATGCGCTCTTGGAAGCGCATTTCGTCGCGGCGGTGCAGGTCACCGTCTACGCCGGCGCGATCATGGTGCTCTTCACGTTCGTCATCATGCTGCTGGACCTTGGACGCGAGCCTGCGCAGCACGGCCCTCCCGAGGGCTTGGGTAAAGCTGCGGTCATGGGCGCCCTCGGCGCGATCTTCGTGGGCGTGGTGATGGCGGCGGTGCGCGGCGACATCCGCGCACCGGGAAGCGCGGGGCTGCCTCCGTCGAAGGTGGCCGAGATGGGCGGGAACTCGCGCTTGCTCGGAGAGCTCCTCTTCGGACCGTACTTGCTGCCCTTCGAGATCGCCGGCGTGCTCTTGGTCGTGGCGTTGGTGGGCACGGTGGTGATGGCGAAGCGTGAGCGTGACGGAGGAGGCCTCTCGTGATCACGCTCGCGCATTACCTGGGGCTCAGCGCGACCTTGTTCGCGATCGGCGCAACCGGCGTGCTGGTACGCCGCAATGCGCTGATCGTGTTCATGAGCGTGGAGCTGATGCTCAACGCTTCGCACCTGGCACTGGTCGCGTTCTCGCGCTTCCGCGAGGCGCTCGACGGCCAGGTGCTGGTGTTCTTCGGGATGACGGTGGCGGCGGCCGAGGTCGCCGTGGGACTCGCGATCATCATCGCCGTGTTCCGATCGCGCAAGACGGTGAACATCGACGAGCTCAGGACCCTGAACGGATGAGCGGCGCAACCGGAGAGGCGATGACACAGGTTCCGGCGGCGTTGGCCGCGGTACCGCTGATCCCGCTGTTGCCGCTCTTCGGCGCGGCGATGAACGGCATTTTGGGGCGGAGCTTCAACCGAACGGTGGTCTCGGCGATCGGCTGCGGCACGCTCGCGATGTCGTTCGCGCTCACGGTGTGGGCGTTCCTGGCGTTCCCCGCCGGTGGCGAGCCGCACGTGCTCACGCTCTTCCCCTGGATCCACACCGGCGGGCTTCACGTCGATGCAGGGATGCAGGTCGATCAGCTCTCGCTCACGCTGATGCTGGTGGTGACCGGCGTCGGCTTCCTGATCCACGTCTACTCCACGTCGTACATGCACGACGATCCCGGATACGCCCGCTACTTCGCGTACCTGAACCTGTTCGTGTTCGCGATGTCGATGCTGGTGCTGGGCTCGTCGCTGCCGCTCATGTTCCTGGGCTGGGAAGGTGTCGGGCTCTGCTCGTACCTGCTCATCGGCTTCTGGTTCGAGGATCCGGCAAAGGCCAGCGCCGGCAAGAAGGCGTTCATCGTCAACCGCATCGGTGACGCGGGCTTCATCCTCGGCGTGCTGTGGCTCTTCCAGACCACGGGCCACGTGGATTTCGAAGGAATTCGCGCGGCGATCCAGTCGAATCCGGGTGTCGTGGCGGGCGCCGCCACGGGAATCGGCTTGCTGCTCTTCGTCGGTGCCTGCGGCAAGAGCGCGCAGATCCCGCTCTACGTGTGGCTGCCGGACGCGATGGCCGGCCCCACGCCGGTGTCGGCCCTCATCCACGCGGCCACCATGGTCACGGCCGGCGTGTACATGATCGCGCGGCTCAACTTCGTCTACGTGCTGGCGCCGGTGGCGATGACCGTAGTGGCATGCGTGGGAGCCGCGACGGCGCTCTTCGCCGGCACCATCGGGCTCGCGCAGTGGGACATCAAGAAGGTCCTCGCGTACTCCACCGTGAGCCAGCTCGGCTACATGTTCCTGGCGGTGGGCGTGGGCGCCTTCGACGCCGGCATCTTTCACCTGGTGACGCACGCGTTCTTCAAGGCGCTGCTCTTCCTCGGATCGGGGAGCGTGATTCACGCCCTCGGTGGCGAACAGGACATCCGCAAGATGGGTGGCCTCGCGAAGAAGATCCCGGGGACCTGCTGGACGTTCGTGATCGGCACCATCGCCATCGCGGGCATCTGGCCGTTCGCGGGCTTCTACTCGAAGGACGAGATCCTGATCGGCGCGCTCACGCACCGCAATCCGGTGGTGGGCGTGCTGCCGCAGGTGCTCTGCGCGGTGGGTTTGGTGGCCGCGATCATCACCGCCTTCTACATGTGGCGCCTCACGGTCCTCACGTTCTTCAGCCCCTCGCGCATGGACCACGACGTCGAGCATCACGTCCACGAGTCGCCGGCGCCGATGCTGGGGCCGCTCGTGATCCTGGCGGTGCTTTCGGCGGGCGCTGGCGCTTTTCTGGTCCACGTCCGGCCGCTCCACCACTTCCTGGAGCCGATCTTCGAAATCGTGGGGACCACGGCGCCGTGGGGACCGGTGGACGAGCACGCGCTCCACACCGCCGAGGCGAGCCTGCCGATCGTGAGCGTGCTGGCGGCGCTCGCAGCCTCCGCTGGAGCGTTCGCGATCTTCCGCCGCGGCGTGCCTGCGATCCCCAAGTCGGTCGAGCCGGTCCAGACGCTGCTCGAGAACAAGTACTGGGTGGACGAGGGTTACGCGGCTGCGATCGTGCGCCCGTTCTGGGCCGTGAGTCGGTGGCTCTGGAAGGCCGTGGATGCCGCCCTCATCGACGGCGTCGTCAACGGTGTCGGCGCGCTCGCGCTCGCCGCGGGTGGTGCCGTCCGTCGCTGGACCACCGGCAACACACAGATCTACGCACTCTCGATCTTCTTGGGACTCTTGGCGCTTCTGGCCGCGCTCACGATCGTGTGAGCGGGTCCGCGCCGAAGCGAGTTGGCAAGGCGAGCCGATGACCTCCCTCTTCCAGGTTCTGCATCCACTGACGGTGCTGCTGGCGCTCCCCACGGTGGGCGCAGTGATCCTGCTCGCGGTGCGCGGGCTCGACGACCGCTCGGTGCGGCAGATCGCGCTGATCTTTTCTGGCGTCACGTTCCTCGTGAGCCTGGCCGTGTTCCTGGGTACGCCCGGGGGACCGCTCGCACAAGCGCTCGGCCAACCCGTATCCGACGAGGTCCAGGCCGCCTGGATCCCGTCGCTCGGCATCAGCTACCACCTCAAGATCGACGGGCTGAGCCACTTCCTGGTGCTGCTCACCACGTTCCTGACGCCGCTCGTGATCGTGGGCTCGTGGGAGGCGGTCGATCGCCGGGTCGCTGGCTATCACGCCGCGATGCTCGCCCTCGAGAGCGCGATGATCGGCGCCTTCCTGGCCGTCGACCTCTTCCTCTTTTACGTCTTCTGGGAAGCGATGCTCATCCCGATGTATTTCCTGATCGGGGTGTGGGGCGGGAATCGCCGAATCTACGCGACGGTCAAGTTCTTCCTCTACACGCTCGTCGGCAGCCTCCTGATGCTGGTGGCGATCGTGAAGCTCGCGTTCGTGGTCGCGGATCTGAACGCCGGACGGCTGTCGTTCGATCTCGCCGATCTGATGTCGTCCCACGCGCGCATCCCCGTCTCGGTGCAGGCGTGGCTGTTCGCGGCCTTCGCGCTGAGCTTCGCCATCAAGGTGCCGCTCTTCCCCTTCCACACCTGGCTCCCCGACGCCCACGTGGAAGCGCCCACGGGTGGCTCGGTGATCCTGGCCGGCATCCTTCTCAAGATGGGCACCTACGGCTTCCTGCGCTTCGCCATCCCGCTCTTCCCGGTGGCGGCGATGCAGGCCGCCCCCTGGATCGTGGGGCTCGCGGCGATCGGCGTGGTCTATGGCGCTTGGGTCGCGAGCGTGCAGCAAGACGTGAAGAAGCTGGTCGCCTATTCCAGCGTGAGCCACCTGGGCTACGTCATGCTCGGGCTCTTCGTGTTCAACGTCGAGGGCATGCAGGGCGCCTTGCTGCAGATGATCAACCACGGGCTCTCCACGGGAGCGCTGTTCTTTCTGGTCGGCATGATCTACGAGCGGCGGCACACCCGCGAGCTCGCGGCATTCGGCGGGCTGGCCAAGGTCATGCCGGTATTCGCAGCACTCTTCCTGGTAGTGACGCTGTCGTCGATCGGTCTGCCGGGGCT
>CAYUSL010000191.1:0-5097 GCA_964447125.1 uncultured bacterium
CTTTTCAAGCCCCCCGCCCCACGAAAAGCGCGGTTTTCGTGGGGCCCCACCCCCGTGGCGCCTCGCTTCGCTCGCGACGCGCCGCTCTTCGCACGTGCAAACGAGGCTCGATTCTTGATGCACTTGTTTCGGGGCTAGCAAGCAGAGCGCGAGCGCAGTCGCTCGCGGTTGGCTCAGCGCTCCGCGGGCCAGGTGCGCTCGACGGGCGCGCCTGCGGCGAGAGTCACGATCTCGTCGTGGGCGCGACCCGTGTCCAGATCGACGTAACGGATGCGGTGCAAGCCGAGCGGTAGCTCGCCCTCGAAGGGCGTGAGGCCGAGCGATTGGTCGTCGACGTAGATCGCGGCGGCGTGCGTGGAGTGGAGCCGGACGGCGACCGTGGTGGGTGGCGCAGGCGGCTGTGCACGCGACAGCTCCGGTGGCGTCGTCTGGGCGGCTTTCGGCGTCGCCAGGGTGATCCGATCGCGGCGCGCCGCCACTTGGATCGCTCGTGCCTCGCGGGCGCGGCTCAGCCCTTCGCTCGAATCGGAACCGAGTGTTCGTGCCACCTGAAACGTCTCGATCGCCTCCAAGAACCGTCCGCCGCGCAAGAGCGCGTGACCACGGTCGTCCACGGTGGCAGCGAGGGTGACGAACCAGCGTTCCTGTCCGCGAGCCTCGGGGAAAGCGGCGAGCGCCAACGCCGCCGCGTGCCCGAGGGAGCGCTCTTCGATGGCGCGCTCGATCTCGCTGCGCCACCAGCGCTTCACGCCGAAGTCCACCGCTCTCGCGCCGACCACGATCGACACGATACCGAGCGCGACGAGCACGCCCAGTCGGAGCGCGTCCGATCTGCGCGGGGCGACTGTGGCAGTGCAGGCGCGCAGCGCGCGCCCCAGCTCGCCCGCGGTCGCTGGTCGCGCTCGCGGATCGTCGGCGAGCGCTGCTGCGAGAGCGGCGGCGAGACCCGGCGGAACCGTCGCCGCTGCGCGCGGGGTGTGTGCGCCGTGCGTGAGCAGCTCCGTGAGCACCCGCGCCAACGCCCACACGTCGGTGGCCGGTGTGGGCGCTCCGTACTGCGCCGGATCGCGCTGCTCGGGTGCCATGAATGCGGGAGTTCCGGCTCCCGCGGCGAACGTGTTCGCATCGTCCGTGGCAGCCGCGAGACCGAAGTCGAGCACCTTGATCCCGCCCGCGCTGGTCAGAAAGAGATTGGTCGGCTTGATATCGCGATGGACGATGCCTTCTTCGTGTGCTGCGTCGAGCGCATCGCACGCTTGAACGATCCAATCGAGCGCTTCGAGTGTTGCGATCGGGCTTGGCCGCTCCCGTAGCAATCGCCCCAGATCCATGCCGTCCAGGCGCTCCATGGCCACGAACGGCGCGCCGTTCTCGAGCCCAAGCTCGAAGATCCGCACGATCCCGGGGTGGGCGACGCGCCGCGCGAGCCGTACCTCGGCCAGAAAGCGCTCGCGGCGGGCAGGCGATGGCGCACGATCGGGGCGGATGACCTTGATGGCCACCGGCTCGCCGAGTGCGGTGTCCCAAGCGCCGTAGACCACGCCCATGCCGCCGCGTCCCAGCACGCCCTCGATGCGAAATCGGCTGGCGAGCACCGTGCCCGCCGTGAGCTCGATCTCCGCATGAATCACGGCGGCGGCGAGTGGATCGGAGGCGAAGCTCGCGGTGCTGGCGTCGGGGACTTGCACGACGCTCATCCGCCGCGCCCGTCGCCCGCGCTACCGAGCGGGCCGGCGAGGCGCTTGAGGCGGGCGTAAAACGTGCTGCGGCTGCGCTCACCGAGCCAGCGTGCCAGGGCCGAACGCGAGCCCAGCGCCCGTGCAGCGCGCTCGACGTCGGCCACGGTGATTTGCGACGCGAAGTCGCGCGAGCGCCACGCGACTCGAAATCGGTCCAGAAAGTCGCTCTCGCCGGAGCGCACCTCGTGGGGCAGATCGGCGAGTGCCACGGTTCCAGTCCGCGTCGCGATCGCGAGACGGTGCACGAGCTGCCGGAGCTCACGGACGTTGCCTGGCCAGTCGTACGCGACCAGCACTTCTTCCGCGTCCGGCTCGATGCGCCCCAGGCGTCCGCTGTTGCGTGTGAATTCCACCAGCGCGGCACGGACGAGTACGCGGATGTCCTCACGCCGCTCGCGAAGCGGCGGCACGGCGATCGGAAAACCCGCGAGCCGATAGTAGAGATCCTGCCGGAACTGCCCGTCCGCCACGCGCTGCTTGAGATCGCGGTTGGTGGCGGCGATCACGCGGGCGCGTGAGCGTCGCTCGCGGGTCGCACCGACGCGCACGTAGCTGCCGTTCTCGAGCAAGCGCAAGAGCTTCGGCTGGAGCGTCATGGGCAGCTCGCCGACCTCGTCGAGGAAGAGCGTGCCGGCGCCGGCTGCTTCGACGAAGCCCGGCTTGTCACGGGCGGCGCCGGTGAAGGCACCGCGCTCGTGACCGAAGAGCTCGCTCTCGAAAAGCTCCGCGGAAAGCGCAGGTGTGTTGACGGCGACGAAGGGCGCCGCGCGGCGCGCGCTCGCGTCGTGGACGGCCCGCGCGACCAGCTCCTTGCCCACGCCGGTCTCGCCCAGGACGAGAACGCCGATGTCGCTGGTCGCAGCGATGCGGATCTGCTCGACCACCGCGCGGATCGCACCGCTGGTGCCGAGGATGGTGGGGCCGCTGTCGTTCGCACCGCGAGCCGGCGGCACCAACGCCACGGCGTCGCCGCTCGCATCGACGGTGGATTGCAGCGCGACGTCCGCGGCGCGGAAACGCAGCCAGGTGGAGCGGCCGATCACGATCTCGTCGCCGTCGACGAGGCGAAGCGCGCGGCCGCGGGCCAGCGGCTCCCCGTTCACGCGCACGCGGTGCGGTCGATCGGTGAGATTTTCGAGCAGCCAATCCTCGCCGTCGCGTGTCAGCAATGCGTGCCGGACGCGCGAGACGGTGAGGTCGCTCTCCAGGACGAGGTCGTTCTTCGTGCCGCGGCCGAGGGTGAGCGCTCGGCCCTCGTCATCTAGGACGCGATCCAGGATCAGCTCGGTGATGACCCGGCCGCGATGCTTCACCAGGCCCGCATGGATCGTGAGTAGCGGCATCGCCCGAGCCTTCGCGCTCGTCGAGCACGCGTCGCCGGACGCGTGCGTCCGTCCGGTCACGCATGCCCAGATCGACGCTACTGCGCGTCACCGGGTGTGTCCACGAACCTGTGCGGAAGTCGTACGGATTGGACAGGAGGGCCGCGGTGCGCGCGTGGCGGGAGACCGCGCAAGTGCGCGCATCGACCGCCGATTCCGAGCCGTGATGTTGGGGGATGCCGTTGGCGCGAACCATGCGCTGGGTGGCCGGAGGCGCGCGTCGCGCCAACGGAGGCCACACCATGCAACTTCGATCGCTTCGCTCTGTTTCCTCGAACTTCGTCCGTCGGCGGGCTCGGCTGTGGCGCGTCGGATCCGCTGCATTCCTGGCGGTCGTGAACGTGGGTGCCGCGTGCACGAGCGCCTCGGGCCCCTTTCGCGAGGATGCGCCGACGCAGCGGGCTGCACCGCCGCCACCGGACTTCGCAAAGCTCGATGCCGAGATCGACGCGATCCTCTACGACGACTGGCCGCAGGGCGACCCCAACGCGTACGGCTACGTGCCCGCGGGCAAGCGCGATCCGTTTCGGCCTCCGCCCGATGTCGTTCAACCTGCGATCGAGCCGTCCATTGGATTTCCGACCGTGCTGCACTGCCCGTCAGCGGCACTCGCAGGCGTGCACGTCGACGAGCTGCGCTTGGAGGGCATCGTGCGCTTCTCGCGCGGAGACGCCGCGCGAGCCACGATCGCCGGACCGGACGGGCGCGGCTTCATCGTCGCCCTCGGCGACGAGCTGAGCGACGAGTGCGCGTCCGTCGTGGCGATCCTCGACGACAGCGTCGTTCTCGACGTTCCGGTGCGCACCCAGCGCGGTCACGAGTCGCAGAGCCGCCGCATCCTCCGCCTGCGCAACGCGACCGACGAACGTGGCCCGATCGAGTAGGATCCGCTCGCGATGTTTCACGCGCATTCAATCGACCGATCAACGCTCCCGCAGCGCCCCGCGGATGGCGCCGCGGGGCCTCCACGCTTATGGACCTCGCTCGCGCTCTCTACGTCCGCCGTTGGGCTCTTCGTTTGGGTGATCATCGCGGCCTGGGTCGTGGCCTCGGACTTGTTCGCATGGGCGACGGGATATGTAGCTGTTGTCGTGCCACGGGTGCGCTTTCTCATCTGCAACTACGATGAACGCAACGCGGTGCCGAGTGGGATCGGGTTCCTGCTTCTCACCGCCGGGATCACCCACGCCATTCGTCTCGCGCGCCACGCGCGCCGCGCGCCCATCCGTTCGTAGGGGCGGCCGCGAGGCCGCCTGCACCGCGTGATCGCTGGAATTGGATGCGGGCGGACGGTCCGAGCACCGCGCGGCTGCGTTCTCGCTGAGCAGCGCTCGGTTCGCGTCGCCCAGTCAGTCAGGCCACGGCGCCACGTGCCGAAAGCCAAGCACCCGGCGTGCGATGCGATCGAAGTCGTTGTCGCAGGTCACGAGCGTGATCCCGGCCTCGCGGCACGAGGTCGCGATCAACGTGTCGTTGGCGATCGACGCTGTGACGCGGCCAGTGTCGAGTTGCCCCGATGCGGCCAGCTCGGCCAGCACGCGTCCCGCATCCTTGAACGCTCGGAACGTTGGCACGGCGATTCGACCACGCCGCTCGAACGGGCCGATCACGCCCTCCTCGAGCGCAGTGATTTGCTCGGGCCGGCGGGCGCCCGTGCGGAGCTCACCGGCAACGACGGCGTGCAGTACCGTCAGGTGCATCGCGCGGCTGAGAAACGACTCGAGAGCGCGCCGCTCTGCCGGATCACGCAGCGCTCGAACGAAGACGTTCGTGTCGAAGGCATAGCGCACGCGTGGTCACGCCTCGTCGCCGAGCGGTTCGAGCCCGCCGGCTTCGGCGAGCGCATCGAGCCCGTCGGACAGCTCGCGCCGGAAAAGAACTAGATCGAGCGCCGAGTCGACGGCCGCGGTTTCCGTCGCGACGCCGAGCGCACGCTTCACACGATCGAGCTTGCGCTGATCGATACGAAGGTTCTT
>CAYUSL010000191.1:5197-11129 GCA_964447125.1 uncultured bacterium
TTGCCGGTCGCTTCCGCGAAGGTGCCGGTGACGGGATCGAGCTCGCTGCAGTCCACGCCTTGCGCAACACAGCTCCAGGTGTTCCAGCGGCAGCTCGGATTCTCGAGGACGCGCGCGTAGTAGAACGCGTCCTGGCTGGAATCGAACTCGGGATCGGTGAACACACCGCAGAGCTGCTCCGGTTGCGCGGCGGTGGTCACGCTGCAATCGGACGCCGGCGCAGGTCCGGCGTCGGCGCCCGAGACCTTGAACACCTTGGTGTGTGTGGTGCCGCTTGCATCCACCCAGCCCTTCACGACGTCGATTCGTTCGAGGGGCGTGCCGGGCTTCCGGTCGCCCGCGTCTTGCGCCGCCCACACCAGGATCTGCGGTGCACCCGCGGTGCCACGCGGCGGGAGATCGCTCCCCATCGGCACGATGGCGGCGTTCGCGTCGGCGCTCGGCGTTTGGCCCGACGCCACGCGCGTGCACGCGTCTGCTGGCAGCGCACCGAACGAGCCATAGCTCTTCACGAGGATGCGCGTGCCGCTGGTGGCGAATGCTTCGCGGCGGGCCATGGCGTCGAAGATCGACTTCCGCGTGTTCTCTTCCGCCCATACACCCGTGAGCCCGCCGGGGTTGAACGTGATCGCGCGCGGCTCCCACACCGGGTCGGTGCAGGTGGGATCGGTGGGCTCGCAGCTCCAATGGCCGAGGCGCTCGGTGGGCGGGGCGTCGAGGATGCCGCCGTGGCCGCGCCACTCGGATTCGATCGTGAAACCGGGCGTGCCGTTGTGGGTGTCGGTGGCGGCGACGAAGCCGAGCTTGTAGGGATCGAGTCCGCCCAGCGCTGCTTTCAGTCGCAGCCCGTCGGCGAGTCCGTTGCGGACCATGTCGAGCGGCGCCGTGCAGTCGTCGGGCGTCGAGCCTTCGCTCGACACCTCGGTGCAGACGCGCTCGGCGGCTGGCTTGCACTCGGGTGGATCATCGGGACGTCCCGTGCAGATCGCTTTCGCCTTCTCGAATAGGCACGCTGCGTCCGCTTCCTCTGGGTCGAAGGGATTGGTGGGTAAGCCGAGCGCGCACTCGGACTCTCCTTTGTGCTGGATCATCTCGATCAGCTTGTCGGCGCGAGCCCGCAGCTCAGCGTCGGCGCGGGTGAGCGGCGCGCCGTCTCGTCCTGCAGGCAAGCCGCCATCGCCGGCAGGCGGGAACATGCGGCCGTCGCTGAGATTCGAGTTGTGGGGGATGGTGAGGTAGCGGCAGCCGCCGACGTCGGCGCACTGCGCTTCTAGCGCGTCGAAAAGCACCCATTCGGAATCGGTGTCCAGCGACGAGATCGGCCGCGACGGCAACGCGGTACCGTCGAAGATCACGTTCCGATGGAGCATGGCGCCGCTCGGCTGGGCGCTGAACTCGTACGCGGCGAAGGTGGTGAACGTGCAGGGTTCGTTCTCGGACTCGGCGATGGTCACGGTGTCCGCCCAGGCAGAGGTGGTGTCGAGGATGGCATCGGGGATCTCGACGTCGCCGGACACGGCGCTGAGCGGAGTGTCACCCTTGACGAGCGCCTCGATGTTCTCCGTGAGCACGGTGCCGAAGGCCTTGCAGAAGGCCGGCCGATCGGGCCGGTCGCCGTCGACGCCACACAGGCTCGCGAAGCCGCCCAAGTATTCGCTGTGGTCGGTCACCGCCGTGAAGTCGAGCGGGCGAGCGAGCTTCACCTGGATGCACGCCTGATCCGCCACGTCGCACGGCAGTCCTACCGCTTCCCCCTTCGCGAATCGATACGCTTCGCGCGGGCCGTTGAGCGTGTTGTAGAAGTACGCGTCGAAGGAGCGATTGGTGTGAACGTGCAGATCCCCGAAGAACGCTTGCTTGCGACCGGCCACCGTTCCCGAGCATTCGCCTGCAGGCGGCGGGGGCGGGGTCTCGTCGTGGCTCTTCGAGCAGGCACCCGCGAACGTGGCGACGAAGAGCGCCACCGCGATGCGCAGCACGCCGTTCGCGGCACCCCGGCGCGGCGTGCGCGCGGTATGGAGGACGAGTGAAGACTTCGCGCTTGGCTTCGCGTGCTCGATCACGAGCCCTCCGAGTCTCGATCCGTGAGCGCCGATGGTACTCGAAGTCGCTCGTGGCACTCACGCTGCTCGTGGGTTGCGGATCGAGCTCGCACGACGCGGTACCCACCGGCCCCGCGATCCTGGCTGCGTACTACGGCTACGACGATTGCCTCGGCATCGCGGACTCGAACGGTGACGGCTCCAATGCCGACGAAGCGCAGGCGGCGGGGTGTCGCGTGGTCACCACTGGCGACGGCACGGCGGTGACGAGCGCGCCCACGCCGCTCGACCTGGCGTTGATCTGTGCTGGCCAAGCGGGTCCCGAGCGGCTGCAGGCGCTCGACGGCATGCCGGTGGTGTTTTCGGAGCAAGTCGTGCAGTCGACGGTCGACGCCAGCGATTTCGAGATCGCGCTCATGGACGGCACCACCCGCACCCCGGTGTGCGCCACCACGGCACCGGCGAACGAAGAGAACGAGGACCGAACCGTGCTCTTGATCGGCGACTTCGGCTCCCGTCAGCCGCAGCCCGATGAAGCGGCGCGCGGTCCATCACCGGTGGAGCTGCGCGTGGTGGGCTCGCTCGAGCTGGAAGGCACCGATCCGTCGAGCGGCGCGTCCCTCGATGCGCAGGGTCTCACTTACGCGGGCTATTCCCTCGACTATCGGCTCGGCCCGGGCATCTTGCTCGCCGAGCTCGCGCCGTTCTCCGCGGAAGGTGAGGGAGGGCTCGGCCGAGGCCTGCCCAACGATTGCCGCACGGTCTTCCCAGACACCACGCAGGTGGTGCGCGTGACGTGGAGCGGTGGGGTGTCCATCGACGGAGTGCGCGCGATCCCTTCGGACCGCACGGCGATCTTCGACGTGCGCGTGGAGAACGAGCGCGGCGAGCGTGTGAGCGTCGGCGATCCCTCGCTCGGGGATTCGATCCGTTTCTTGGGGCTCGCCGATCTCGGCAGCAGCTTTTCGGCATCCCCGGACGACGTCGTCGCCGACGGCGACAACGTCCTGGATCTTTGTCTGGCGTTGGCGGACGGATTCGACTCCTCGCGCGTCCGGACGGTGGCCACGGCCTGCGACGCGGCGACGAACGCAGTGTACGACCCCTCCGGTGATGCGCCGTGCCTGCCGATCGCGATCGACGTCACCCCGCGATAGCCAGCGAGGGCCGCTGCTCGCTCAGAACGTCGGGATGTACTGAGGTGGGATTTCCCGCTCGGGCGGGTTCGTCTGGCTGCTCTTGGGATTGTTCGGCGCGGTGCTCGCGGTGGTGCTCTCGCGCTGCGCACTCGCCGATTTCTCGGCTTGCGCGAGCTTCGCCGCCACCGCGGTGTCGCCGGGGATGGCGCGATCGGCGAGCTTGAGGATGCGCACGGCCTCATCCCACTCGCCGCGACCGGCGAGCTCGCCGGACTTGGTGAGCAGCGAGTCGCGGATTCGCGTGGCCGCCTGGCTTACCCGCGAGTCCCGAGGGTCCGCGCTGCGCGCCTCTTCCAGCCAGGTCACCGCTTCGGTGGAGTGCCCGGCGTCGATCGACTCGCCGGCGCGCGCCAGCGCACGCTCTACGGCAGAGGCCTGTGGCGGCGCGCTCGCCGCGGCTGCAGCCGCTTGGTCTTCCTTGGCGATGCGTGCCTGGGTGTCGCGAATCTTGGCAGCCAGCGCCGCATCGTCACCGCGCTCCTTGATGACGGCCTTCTGGTAATAGGCGAGCGCCGCCTTCGCATTGCCCTTGCCGAGTTGCTCGTCGCCGAGGGCCACGAGCTTCTGCGCGATGTCGGCAAGTCCCGCGAGCGCCTTGGTGTTGCCGGGTGCGGTCGCGAGGACTTTGCGATAGGTGTCGAGGGCGTTGTGGTCGGGTGGAAGCGTGAGCTGATTGCGCAGCAAGAAGCTCTCGGCTTGGGTGAGCAACGCGCTCACCGCGCGCTCGTTGGCCGACTGCGCGGCGCGCACCTGCGCCGTGTCGCGCTCGAGCTGGGCGAGCTCGCTCGCCAACTGCGAGTCGCCCGGCGCGGCCTTGAGGGCGCGGACGTACGCGGCGCGCGCTTCCTCGAGTCGCCCGGCGTCGCGCTCGGCGCGGGCCGCACGTGCCAGCTCTTCGCGGATCGAAACCAGCGCGTCCTTGGCGGCGCCGTTGTCGGGGTCGAGATCGAGCACCGCGCGGTAGGCGTCGAGCGCGTTGGCATTCTCCGGCTCGACGGTCTGCCCCAAGTCGCGTAGCGCATCGGCGCGTGCCAGCGTCGCGGCCACCCGTTCGCGACGGGTCGCTTCTTCTGCCTGGCGTTGGATTTCGGCGCCCACCTTGGCGAGCTCGGTACGGGCCTCGGCATGGTTGGGATCGACCTCGAGCGCGTCGCTCAGGCTCTGGCGAGAAGCTTCGAGGCGGCCGGAGCTCGCCTCCTGTCGCGCAGTCGCCACCAAGCGCGTCGCGATGTCGGCAAGGCCACGCTCGGCGTCATCGTTGCCCGGCGCCATCGCCAGCACGCGCCGGAAGCGATCGACCGCCGAGTCGCCCTGGGGGCGGACCAGCTTGCCCGTCTGCACGTGCTCGCGGGCCTCGGCGAGCAGCCGCTGCACGGTGGCGGTCTGGCGCGCGTGGCTCTCGCGCGATTCGATCTCCTTGTCGAGTGCCGCCAGCGCGCGGCCGATCTCGCCATCTTCGGGCGCGGCGTCGCGGGCTTGTTGATAGCGCTCGCGCGCCAGGAACGGATCGCTCGCGGCGAGATTGCCGGCTTCGCTCTTCAGCACGCCGGCGACGCGTGCGATGCCCGCCTTCGCGCGGGCGTTGCTCGGGTCCTCGCCGAGGATACGGCGATAGGTCTCCAGCGCGTTGGCGCCGACGGGGCGCACGAGCTGGCCTTCGTTCACCCAGCGATCGGCTTGATCCAGCTCCTTGGCCCAGCGGGTGCGCTGGGTCGAGTCCTCGGCGAAGGTGGCGGTGATCTTGTCGATGCGCTTGCCCAGCTCGACGATCGCGGGATCCTCCGGGTTCAAGTCGCGCGCGTCGGCGAACCATTTGGAGGCCTCGGTGAGCGCCGCGCCGCCGGCTTCCGCGCTGCCCGTCGCCGCCGCGCGATCGAGCGCGTCGTCGGTACGCTTCACCAGGCTCTCGAAGATCTCCTGGATGCGCGCGATCGCCTTGCGGTTGAGCGGTTGCAGCTTGAGGATCTCGCGGTAGTTCTCGAGGGCGTTGCGGCCGCGGGGCTCGACCAGCTTCCCCTTGTCGAAGTAGCCGTCGGCGAGGATGAAGAGGCGTTCGACGCGCTCGTCGGCGCTCATGCGCGGGAAGCGCAACGCGACTCCCACGGCGGCGAGCGCGAGCACGCCCACGGTGATGGCGATCCAGGCGACCCGCGGCAAGCCGGCGATCCGCGTGGCCCGCGCGCTGGGTGCCGGCGTGCGCCGCGGATCCGGTGCGTACGTCGCGTCCAGCACCAGGCCGCCGACGCGCTGGCTCTTGCGATCGCCGGGGCGTGCGGGCACCTCCCCGGAGGGATGCAGCACGCCCTCGCCACGCAGCGCCGGGATCAAGAGCGCCGCGTCCGCAGGCCGCTCGCTGCGTTCCTTTGCGAGCAGCCGCAGGATCACGGCCTCGACGTGCTCGGGGATCTCGGGCCGGATCTGGCGTGGCGGCTGCGGTGCCTGTTTGAGGTGCGCCATCGCCACTTCCACCGGGGTGGCGCCTTGGAACGGCGGCAGCCCGGTGAAGGTCTGGTAGAGCACCACGCCGAGCGAATAGAGATCGGCGCGGTGATCGGGAATCTCCGCCTTCTCGGGCGAGGCTTGCTCGGGTGCCATGTAGAGCGGTGTCCCGAGCATCTGGCCGGTGCTCGAGAGCTGGGTCGAGTCGACGGCCTTGGCGAGCCCGAAATCGAGCAGCTTCACGCGCCCATC